>NZ_DALZVG010000004.1:76804-257051 GCF_032012665.1 Scandinavium sp. | reverse complement strand
CGGTTGCAATCCACGATAAATTAGTGGAACTTATGCCGCAAAGTCGAGCCAAACTTGACGCCAACCTGAAGGATTTCGAGGCACAATTAGCCGCGACCGATAAGCAGGTGGGTAACGAGCTGGCACCGTTGAAAGGTAAAGGGTATTTCGTTTTTCATGACGCCTACGGCTACTTTGAAAAACACTACGGAATGACCTCGCTGGGGCATTTTACCGTCAACCCTGAGATCCAACCCGGTGCGCAGCGTTTACACGAAATAAGAACACAGTTGGTTGAGCAAAAAGCAGCCTGCGTTTTTGCTGAGCCACAATTCAGGCCAGCCGTGGTTGAAGCGGTTGCCCGCGGAACCACCGTTCGTATGGGAACGCTGGATCCGTTAGGCACCAACATTCAGTTGGGCAAAGCGAGCTATCCCGCTTTTCTGACCCAACTGGCGAACCAGTATTCGAGCTGCCTGAAAGGAGATTAACGAGGAAGTGAATACGTGCAACAGATAGCCCGCTCTGTCGCCCTGGCATTTAATAATTTGCCGCGACCCCACCGCGTTATGCTGGGGTCCCTGACGGTTCTCACCTTAGCGGTCGCTGTATGGCGACCGTACGTGTACCATCCCGATTCCGCCCCCATTGTCAGAACCATTGAGCTCGAAAAGAGCGAAATCCGTTCCCTGTTACCGGAAGCCAGCGAGCCTATCGATCAGGCGGCGCAGGAAGATGAAGCCATTCCTCAGGATGAGCTGGACGACAAAGCGGACAGCGATGCTGGCGTTCATGAATACGTTGTATCGACCGGCGATACGCTCAGCAGCGTACTGAACCAGTACGGCATTGACATGGGCGATATCAGCCAGCTGGCCGCCGCCGATAAAGACCTGCGTAATCTGAAGATTGGTCAACAGCTTTCCTGGACGCTGAACGCCGACGGCGATCTGCAACGCCTGACGTGGGAAATGTCCCGCCGTGAAACCCGCACCTATGACCGCGCTGCAAACGGTTTCAAAATGAGCGCCGAAACGCAGCAGGGTGACTGGGTCAACAGCGTGCTGAAAGGCACCGTCGGCGGCAGCTTCGTCACCAGCGCGCGTAATGCAGGCCTGACCAGCAGCGAAGTGAGCGCGGTGATTAAAGCCATGCAGTGGCAGATGGATTTCCGCAAGCTGAAAAAAGGCGATGAGTTCTCGGTGCTGATGTCACGCGAAATGCTGGATGGCAAGCGTGAACAAAGCCAACTGCTGGGCGTGCGTTTACGCTCGGATGGTAAAGATTACTACGCGATCCGCGCCGAAGACGGTAAGTTCTACGATCGAAACGGTACCGGTCTTGCGAAAGGCTTTATGCGCTTCCCGACCGCGCGTCAGTTCCGCGTTTCCTCCAACTTCAATCCGCGTCGCCTGAACCCTGTTACCGGTCGTATCGCTCCGCACAAAGGCGTCGATTTCGCCATGCCGCAGGGAACGCCAGTACTGGCCGTGGGTGACGGTGAAGTGGTTGTAGCGAAACGCAGCGGTGCGGCAGGCTATTACGTAGCGCTGCGCCATGGTCGCACATACACTACGCGTTATATGCATCTGCGTAAGCTGCTGGTGAAACCGGGGCAGAAAGTAAAACGTGGTGACCGTATTGCGCTTTCGGGCAATACAGGCCGTTCTACGGGTCCACATCTGCACTATGAAGTATGGATTAACCAGCAGGCGGTGAACCCGCTAACCGCCAAACTGCCGCGCACTGAAGGGCTGACCGGCTCCGATCGTCGTGACTACCTGGCGCAGGTTAAAGAAGTGGTTCCTCAACTGCAGATTGACTGATTCCTGTCCTGTTAAAGCCGATGCCTGAGGGGCGTCGGCTTTTTCTTTTGTGTCGCGTCTGGCACGTCGCTAAACTATCTGCATATTCCTTTTTTCCGCCACGACTCTGGAACAGGCATGGAAACAAAAAAAAATAACAGTGAATTTATTCCTCAGTTCGAAAAGGCTTTTTTGCATCCGCGTTACTGGGGATCGTGGCTCGGCGTGCTGGCGTTCGCCGGTGTTGCAATGACCCCCGCCTCGTTCCGCGATCCGCTGCTGGGCGCATTGGGGAAAAAGGTTGGCAGGCTGGCGAAAAGCTCCCGCCGCCGGGCGCAGATCAACCTGCTTTACTGTTTCCCGGAAAAAAGTGAAGCCGAGCGCGAAGCCATCATCGATGAAATGTATGCTACGGCGCCACAGGCAATGGTCATGATGGCCGAGCTGGGGCTGCGCGATCCCAAAAAGATCATCAAGCGAGTCGACTGGAAAGGCATCGAAATCGTCGAGGAGCTGCAGCGTAATAACGAGAAGGTCATTTTCCTCGTGCCGCACGGCTGGGGCGTGGACATTCCGGCAATGCTGATGGCCTCAAGAGGGCAGAAGATGGCGGCGATGTTCCACAACCAGGGAAACCCGGTGTTCGACTACATCTGGAACACCGTCCGCCGCCGCTTTGGCGGACGTATGCATGCGCGTAACGACGGTATCAAGCCGTTCATTAAGTCCGTACGCGAGGGTTACTGGGGCTACTATCTGCCGGACCAGGATCACGGAGAAGAACACAGCGAGTTTGTGGACTTCTTTGCCACCTACAAGGCGACGTTACCGGCGATTGGTCGCCTGATGAAAGTCTGCCGTGCGCGCGTGGTGCCACTGTTCCCGGTATATGACGGCAAAACGCATCGACTGACGGTAGAAATCCGTCCGCCGATGGACGATCTGATGGTCGCTGATGACAACACCATCGCGCGCCGCATGAACGAAGAAGTGGAAATTTTCGTTATGCCGCACACGGAACAGTACACCTGGATCCTCAAGCTGCTGAAAACCCGCAAGCCGGGCGAAATCGAGCCGTACAAGCGAAAGGAACTGTTTCCCAGGAAATAAAAAAAGCGCCGGTTAGGCGCTTTTTTACAGGCTTCCGCGAGCTGAATTACTCTACGGTCAGAACACGCGTTGTGTTGGTCGTGCCTACCGTGCTCATGACGTCGCCCTGCGTGACGATCACGATGTCGCCGGAGACGAGGTAGCCTTTATCACGCAGCAGATTTACTGCGTCATTAGCCGCGGCTACGCCGTCGGTGGCGCTGTCAAAGTAAACCGGCGTTACGCCACGGTACAGTGACGTGAGGTTCAGCGTACGCTCGTGGCGGGACATGGCGAAAATCGGCAGACCGGAACTGATACGGGAAGTCATCAGCGCGGTACGGCCAGATTCGGTCATGGAAATGATCGCAGACACGCCTTTCAGATGGTTGGCGGCATACATCGCTGACATCGCAATCGCTTCTTCCACGTTATCGAACTGTACGTCCAGACGGTGTTTAGAGACGTTAATGCTTGGGATTTTTTCTGCGCCCAGGCACACGCGTGCCATAGCGGCAACGGTTTCCGAAGGGTACTGGCCTGCAGCCGTTTCCGCAGACAGCATCACCGCATCGGTGCCATCCAGCACGGCGTTAGCCACGTCCATGACTTCTGCACGGGTTGGCATCGGGTTGGTGATCATGGATTCCATCATCTGGGTTGCGGTGATCACCGCGCGGTTCAGCTGGCGGGCGCGGCGAATCAGGGCTTTCTGGATACCGACCAGCTCCGGGTCACCGATTTCAACGCCGAGGTCGCCACGGGCCACCATCACCACGTCAGAAGCAAGGATGATGTCGTCCATTGCGTCCTGGCTACAGACGGCTTCCGCACGTTCCACTTTTGCAACGATTTTAGCATCACAGCCTGCGTCACGCGCCAGGCGGCGGGCGTAGTTCAGGTCTTCGCCGCAGCGCGGGAAGGAGACGGCCAGGTAGTCGACGCCAATCAGCGCAGCGGTCTGAATATCAGCCTTATCTTTCTCGGTCAGCGCTTCTGCAGAGAGACCGCCGCCGAGTTTATTGATGCCTTTGTTGTTGGAAAGCGGGCCGCCAACGGTCACTTCGGTGAATACCTTCATGCCCTGAACTTCCAGCACTTTCAACTGAACGCGACCGTCGTCCAGCAGCAGGATGTCGCCTGGCACAACGTCGGCAGGCAGGCCTTTATAGTCGATACCGACTTTGTCTTTGTCACCTTCGCCTTTACCGAGGTTAGCATCCAGCAGGAATTTGTCGCCGATGTTGAGGAAAACCTTGCCTTCTTTAAAGGTGGATACGCGAATCTTTGGTCCTTGAAGATCGCCGAGGATGGCGACGTGACGACCCAGTTTGGCTGCAATTTCGCGTACTTTATCGGCACGAAGTTTGTGGTCTTCAGCGCTGCCGTGGGAGAAGTTCATACGGACGACGTTAGCGCCCGCCGCAATCACCTTCTCAAGGTTATTATCGCGGTCGGTGGCCGGGCCTAAGGTAGTTACGATCTTAGTTCTGCGAAGCCTTCTGGACATGTAATACTCCGTTGCTGAAACAATTTTGGTGTTGCGTGAACAGGAATTCGGCGGTTCCCACTGTGCGTAGCGTAATGCTGGAACTTAACCGAATGTGCAAATAGGTTACAAGCTTGTTATAGACTTTTAATGATTATCACTGCTAACCCGCAGTTCCTTATCAAACCGCGATTCCTTCAAGGCTTCCTTGACCCGCTTCAAGTTATCCCGGAATTTTGCCCCGCGTCGCAGGGTAAAGCCGGTGGCAAGGACATCGATAACCGTCAGTTGGGCCAGCCGGGAAACCATCGGCATATAAATGTCAGTATCTTCCGGCACGTCGAGCGTAATGGCGAGCGATGCCTCGCGCGCAAGCGGCGTACCTGCTGACGTAATGGCTATCACCATCGCGTCGCTCTCACGCGCCAGCTGCGCCAGCTCAACCAGGCTTTTTGTCCGCCCGGTGTGCGAAATAAGTACGACCACATCGTCGTCGCTGCAGTTCATACAGCTCATACGTTGCAGAACGATGTCATCGGTGTAGACCACCGGCACGTTAAAGCGGAAAAATTTGTTCATTGCATCGTGCGCCACGGCGGCGGACGAGCCGAGTCCGAAGAAGGCGATTTTTTTTGCCTGAGTCAGCAGGTCGACGGCGCGGTTCACGGCGGACATGTCCAGCGAGTGACGAACGTGGTCCAGGCTTGCCATCGCGGACTCAAAAATTTTGCCCGTGTAGGCTTCCACGCTGTCGTCTTCATCGACGTTACGGTTTACGTATGGCGTACCGTTGGCAAGACTTTGGGCCAGATGCAGCTTAAAATCAGGGAATCCCCGGGTGTCCATACTGCGACAGAATCGGTTGACGGTCGGTTCACTGACCGCCGCCTGCAGGGCAAGCGTCGCAATGCTTGAGTGAATGGCCTGGGACGGAGAGGCGAGGATCACTTCCGCCACTTTACGCTCGGATTTGCTAAGGTTTTCCAGATGGGACTGGATTTTTTCCAGCATGTTCATGGTTAACAGGCGCTCATCGGTGAAAGCGATTCCATTAATGGGGTGAAATCGACGTGCAATTTAGTGAGAATATACCCCTGGGATTTCTGCAATGCAGAGGAAAGAGGGCAATTTACGTTGTTTTTTTTCATTACATGATCGCAGTCGACTTTTGCCAGCCGCTGACTGGCGAAATGACGAACAAAATGAGGCTCTTGCCCGGCGCTGATGGCGCTTTTTTTCCCAGAAATGCCTTTATCTGGCATCGACCGGGCCCGGGGGTTTCGGCATTCACGTAAACACAGTACAGTGCAGCGTAAGAAAATTACAAATAGCGCCTGGCGGATGTACCAGGCAATCCAACTGAGGAGAATGACATGGCGGTAACGCAAACGGCCCAGGCATGCGATCTGGTCATTTTCGGCGCGAAGGGTGACTTGGCGCGTCGTAAATTGCTGCCTTCCCTGTACCAACTGGAGAAAGCGGGCCAGATCCATCCGGACACGCGTATCCTTGGGGTAGGACGTGCCGACTGGGATAAAGATGCATACACCAAAGTGGTGCGCGAGGCGCTGGAAACCTTCATGAAGGAGAAGATTGATGAGAGTCTGTGGGATACCCTGAGCGGTCGCCTCGATTTCTGCAATCTTGACGTTAACGATACCAAAGCCTTCACCCGTCTTGGCAAAATGCTCGACCAGAAAGAGCGCGTGACGATTAACTATTTCGCGATGCCGCCAAGCACCTTTGGCGCTATCTGCAAAGGCCTTGGCGAAGCGAAGCTCAACGCCAAACCGGCGCGCGTTGTGATGGAGAAACCGCTGGGCACTTCGCTCGCAACCTCACGTGAAATCAACGACCAGGTGGGCGAATACTTCGAAGAGTGCCAGGTCTACCGTATTGACCACTACCTCGGCAAAGAGACGGTGCTCAACCTGCTGGCGCTGCGTTTTGCCAACTCCCTGTTCGTTAACAACTGGGATTCCCGCACTATCGATCACGTGGAAATTACCGTGGCGGAAGAAGTGGGCATCGAAGGCCGTTGGGGTTACTTCGATCAGGCCGGGCAGATGCGCGACATGATCCAGAACCACCTGCTGCAGATTCTGTGCATGATTGCGATGTCGCCGCCGTCCGATCTGAGCGCCGACAGCATTCGTGATGCGAAGGTGAAAGTGCTCAAATCCCTGCGCCGTATTGACCGCTCCAACGTGCGCGATAAAACCGTACGTGGTCAGTACACCGCAGGCTTCGCGCAGGGCAAAAAAGTGCCTGGCTATCTTGAAGAAGAGGGCGCGAACAAAAGCAGCAATACTGAAACCTTCGTGGCTATCCGCGTGGATATCGACGACTGGCGATGGGCGGGCGTGCCGTTCTATCTGCGTACCGGTAAACGTTTGCCGACCAAATGCTCTGAAGTTGTGGTGTATTTCAAAACCCCGGAACTCAACCTGTTCAAAGAGTCCTGGCAGGAGCTGCCGCAGAATAAGCTGACTATTCGTCTGCAGCCGGACGAAGGCGTGGATATCCAGATCCTCAACAAAGTGCCGGGTCTGGATCACAAACACAACCTGCAAACCACTAAGCTCGATCTGAGCTACTCCGAAACCTTCAACGAAACGCATCTGGCTGATGCCTATGAGCGCCTGCTGCTGGAAACCATGCGCGGCATTCAGGCGCTGTTTGTGCGTCGCGATGAAGTGGAAGAGGCGTGGAAGTGGGTCGACTCGATTACGGAAGCCTGGGCCGCCGATCAGGATGCGCCAAAACCGTATCAGGCAGGCACCTGGGGCCCGGTTGCTTCAGTCGCAATGATCACCCGCGA
The DNA here is from genome assembly GCF_032012665.1 of Scandinavium sp. Classification (NCBI taxonomy): domain Bacteria; kingdom Pseudomonadati; phylum Pseudomonadota; class Gammaproteobacteria; order Enterobacterales; family Enterobacteriaceae; genus Scandinavium; species Scandinavium sp. Next base: position 249,868 of record NZ_DALZVG010000004.1, on the reverse strand, counting down.
CGGCCGCTCCTGGAACGAGTTTGAGTAAGTTCCGACGCTACTCCGATCTGGGTATTTTACCGGTAACATGATCTGACACAGCATCTCGTGTGATAATTACGCTTTTAAGCCCCGGGTGGTTCACCGCCGGGGCTTTTTTTATTACACTGACGCAAGATAAATTTGCCCCTTGGCTACAGCACAAGCGCGTTTCAGCATTGTTAATGACTCCTGAATTCCGTGTTAATGCTAAAGCCTGGACACTCAGAATTTGAGGAGCTTTTATGAATCCTGCATTGTTACGCGTAACAAATCGCATTATCGAGCGTTCGAAAGAGACCCGTAGTGCCTACCTCTCCCGCATTCATCAAGCGAAGTCCGACACCGTCCAGCGCTCTCACCTGGCCTGCGGTAACCTGGCGCACGGTTTTGCCGCCTGTCAGCCAGACGACAAAGCCTCTCTGAAAAGCATGTTACGCAACAACATTGCGATCATCACCTCCTACAACGATATGCTCTCGGCTCATCAGCCGTACGAGCACTACCCGGACATCATCCGTAAAGCGCTGCACGGCGTGAATGCCGTAGCCCAGGTTGCCGGTGGTGTGCCTGCGATGTGTGACGGCGTGACCCAGGGCCAGGACGGGATGGAACTTTCCCTGCTGAGCCGCGAAGTGATCGCCATGTCTGCTGCAGTAGGGCTTTCTCACAATATGTTCGACGGCGCGTTGTACCTCGGCGTGTGCGACAAAATAGTTCCGGGCCTGGCGATGGCGGCGCTCTCCTTTGGTCATCTGCCGTCCATTTTCATTCCATCTGGCCCGATGACGAGCGGTTTGCCTAATAAAGAAAAAGTGCGTATTCGTCAGCTGTATGCTGAAGGGAAGGTTGACCGAATGGCGCTGCTCGAGTCCGAGGCGGCGTCTTATCACGCGCCAGGCACCTGTACTTTCTACGGTACCGCGAACACCAACCAGATGGTTATCGAGTTCATGGGGATGCAGCTGCCGGGCTCCTCGTTTGTTCATCCGGATGCGCCTCTGCGTGAAGCGCTGACCACGACGGCTGCGCGCCAGGTCACCCGCATGACCGGTAACGGCAACGAGTGGATGCCGCTGGGCAAAATGTTCGACGAAAAAGTGGTGGTTAACGGTATTGTGGCGCTGCTGGCAACGGGCGGCTCCACCAATCACACCATGCATCTGGTGGCGATGGCCCGCGCGGCGGGGATTATCATCAACTGGGATGATTTCTCTGAGCTTTCAGAAGTGGTGCCGCTGATGGCGCGTCTCTATCCGAACGGCCCGGCAGACATCAACCACTTCCAGGCGGCGGGCGGTGTACCGGTGCTGATCCGTGAACTGCTGAAAGGCGGCCTGCTGCATGAAGATGTTGAAACCGTTGCCGGTCATGGCCTGAAGCGTTACACCATGGAGCCGTGGCTCAACAACGGCGAGCTGGACTGGCGCGAAGGCGCTCAGGCCTCCCTGGATGAGGCGGTAATCGCCTGCATCGACAAACCTTTTTCCCATCACGGTGGCACAAAAGTGCTGAGCGGCAACCTGGGCCGCGCGGTGATGAAAACCTCTGCCGTACCGGTGGAAAACCAGATTATCGAAGCGCCTGCGGTGGTGTTTGAGAGCCAGCACGACGTCCTGCCTGCATTTGAGGCGGGCCTGCTGGACAAGGATTGTGTTGTGGTGGTGCGCCTTCAGGGGCCAAAAGCGAACGGCATGCCAGAATTGCATAAACTTATGCCGCCATTAGGTGTATTATTGGACCGTTGTTTCAAAATTGCGTTAGTGACCGATGGTCGTCTCTCTGGCGCATCCGGTAAAGTGCCGTCAGCAATCCACGTCACGCCTGAAGCTTACGACGGTGGGCTGCTGGCAAAAGTTCACGATGGCGACATGATTCGCGTCAACGGCCAGACCGGCGAGCTGACGCTGCTGGTGGATGAAGCCGAACTGGCTGCACGTAAGCCGCATCTGCCGAATCTGAGCGCATCACGGGTTGGAACCGGGCGCGAGCTGTTCAGCGCACTGCGCGAGAAACTCTCCGGTGCAGAGCAGGGCGCGACCTGCATCACTTTTTAATACGACAAGATTACTCATTCTGGCGAGAGAAAAACTCTGATGAAAAACTGGAAAACAAGTGCAGAAGCAATCCTGACCAACGGCCCGGTAGTGCCGGTAATTGTGGTGAACAAACTGGAACACGCAGTGCCAATGGCAAAAGCGCTGGTTGCCGGCGGCGTACGCGTGCTGGAAGTGACCCTGCGTACCGCCTGTGCAATGGACGCTATCCGCGCTATCGCCAAAGAAGTGCCTGAAGCCATTGTCGGTGCAGGCACCGTGACCAACGTTCAGCAGCTGAAAGAAGTCACCGAAGCTGGCGCGCAGTTCGCTATCAGCCCTGGACTGACCGAGCCTCTGCTGAAAGCAGCCACCGAAGGTACCATTCCGCTGATCCCGGGTATCAGCACCGTCTCTGAACTGATGCTTGGCATGGACTACGGTCTGAAAGAGTTCAAATTCTTCCCGGCTGAAGCCAACGGTGGCACCAAAGCGCTGCAGGCGATTGCAGGTCCGTTTGCACACATCCGTTTCTGCCCGACTGGCGGCATCTCTCCGGCCAACTACCGTGACTACCTGGCGCTGAAAAGCGTGCTGTGCATCGGTGGCTCCTGGCTGGTGCCAGCGGATGCGCTGGAATCCGGTGATTACGAACGCATTACTAAAATCGCTCGTGAAGCGGTGGAAGGCGCGAAGTAATATCCGTACTTATGCGCGGCTGCCTGATGGCGGCTGCGCCTAATCAGGCCTACAAACCCCGTAGGCCTGATAAGCGAAGCGCCATCCGGCGCTTTTTTTATGCCCTAACGCTCACGGCACCAGCCGCAGCTTTCGCCCGTTCCACCGCCGTTACTACCTCTTCTGCTGTAGCTAATGCCACGCCAAGACGACGCGTGCCGTTGATATCTGGCTTACCAAATAAGCGAATCTGAACGCCCGCGCCCACGGCGGCATCAAGGTTGCCGAAACGGACATTGCTGCTGGTCAGCTGTGGCAAGATTACCGCCGAATCGGAAGGGCCATACTGGCGAATTGCGCCAATGGGCAGCCCCAGGAAAGCGCGGACGTGCAGCGCGAACTCTGACAAATCCTGTGAAATCATTGTTACCATGCCGGTGTCGTGCGGGCGAGGAGAGACTTCGCTGAAGATGACCTCATCGCCGCAGACAAACAGCTCTACGCCAAACAGGCCATAGCCGCCGAGCGCCAGCACCACCTCACGGGCAATGGCTTCGGCACGCTCCTGCGCCAGCGCGCTCATCCGCTGGGGTTGCCAGGATTCGCGGTAGTCGCCATCTTCCTGCCGATGACCAATCGGAGCGCAGAAATGGACGCCGTCTACAGCGTTGACGGTCAGCAGCGTGATTTCGAAATCAAAGTTAACTACGCCTTCAACAATCACACGGCCTGCGCCTGCCCGACCGCCCTGTTGAGCATAATCCCAGGCGGCGGAGAGCTGCGCTTCGCTACGAATAAAGCTCTGCCCTTTGCCGGAGGAGCTCATAACCGGTTTGATGATGCAGGGCAGGCCGACTTCCTTTACCGCCTTGCGAAAACTCTGCTCGCTGTCGGCGAAACGGTAGCTGGAGGTTGGCAAGCCAAGCTCTTCCGCTGCCAGGCGACGAATGCCTTCGCGGTTCATGGTGAGTTTTGCTGCGCGTGCGCAGGGCACAACATGTTGGCCAGACTGCTCCAGCTCAATCAGCATATCAGTGGCGATAGCTTCAATTTCTGGCACGATAAAGTCAGGTTTTTCCTGCTCAACCAGGGTTTTCAGCGCTTGCCCGTCGAGCATGTTGATCACGTGGCAGCGGTGCGCTACTTGCATCGCTGGCGCATCTGCATAGCGATCGACGGCAATCACCTCCATGCCCAAACGCTGGCATTCAATAGCCACTTCCTTACCCAGCTCGCCAGAGCCCAGTAACATGACGCGAGTTGCTGCCGGACGCAGCGCGGTGCCTAGTTGAGTCATAACGCATTTCCACAGTAAAAAGAGGGTCGCAGTATACACGAAAACGTTTGCGTGTGTCTTCTGAGGGCGTACGTCCGATACTTTGCGCATCTTTAGTTGTCACAGACATTTCCTGACATCGCCTCGCTTAGTCTGAGAGAATTCTTTGCAATGCCGGGAGGGCAATATGGCAAACTGGCTCAATCAACTTCAGTCTCTGCTTGGACAATCTTCTGCTAAATCGCCGGGTGATTCGGGGCTTAACAAACTGCTGGTGCCTGGCGCGCTTGGTGGGCTTGCCGGGCTGCTGGTCGCCAGTAAATCCTCACGTAAGCTGCTGGCAAAATACGGCACCGGCGCGCTGCTTGTTGGCGGCGGTGCCGTTGCTGGCAGCGTGTTATGGAACAAATACAAAGAGAAAGTTCGCGCTGCGCATCAGAGCGAACCTGAGTATGGTCTGCATACCAGCCCCGTGGATCTGCGGACAGAGCGTCTGATCCTGGCATTGGTTTTTGCGGCCAAAAGCGACGGCCATATCGACGACAAGGAGCGGGCCATTATCGATCGGCAGCTGCGTGAGGCCGGTGTGGAAGCGCAGGGGCGAGAGCTGGTGGAAAAAGCGATTGCTCAACCGCTGGATCCTCAGCGACTTGCAAAGGATGTTCGCAACGAGGAGGAAGCGCTTGAGCTCTATTTCCTGAGCTGTGCAGCCATCGACGTTGACCACTTTATGGAGCGTAGCTATCTGAACGCGCTGGGTGACGCGCTGGCGATCCCGCAGGAGGTACGCGACGGCATCGAAACGGACTTAAGGGCGCAAAAACAGGCACTTTAATCCTTTCTGAGCATGTTTCGCTTGCATCGCACTGCACTTTTGCCACCCTTAGAGGAGGTAATTTGCAGAAGAACAACGACATGCCACCAAAAGCAAAACGAATTCCACACGCCATGACGCTTCATGGCGATACCCGCATCGACAACTACTACTGGCTGCGCGACGACGACCGCGTGCAGCCCGCCGTGCTCGACTACCTTAAGCAGGAAAATGACTACGGGCACGAGGTAATGACCTCGCAGCGCAGCTTGCAGGATAAAGTGCTCAAGGAGATTGTCGATCGCATTCCTGAACGTGAAGTCTCCGCGCCCTATAGCAGAAACGGCTACCGTTACCGACGCGTTTACGAACCCGGATGCGAATACGCTATTTTTCAACGCCAGTCGGTGCTGAAAGAAGTATGGGACGATTGGGACGTGCTGCTCGATGGCAATCAGCGAGCGGCTCATAGCGAGTTTTATACGCTTGGCGGGATCCTGGTTTCACCGGACAATACGCTGCTCGCAATCACCGAAGATTTTCTCTCCCGCCGCCAGTACGGCTTACGCATTCGCAATCTGGAAAACGGGAACTGGTATCCGGAAACGCTGGAAAACGTGGAGCCGGATTTTGTCTGGGGTAACGACTCGCAAACGCTGTATTACGTGCGTAAGCATCCGACTACGCTGCTGCCTTTCCAGGTCTGGCGGCATACCGTCGGGATGCCGATGTCGGCAGATGAGCTGGTGTATGAGGAGCAGGACGACATGTTTTACGTCAGCCTGCACAAAACCAGTTCAAAACATTACGTGATCGTTCATCTTGCCAGTGCGACGACCAGCGAAGTGCTGCTGCTGGATGCGGAGCTGCCGGATGCGCAGCCGCTGTGCTTCCTTCCTCGCCGTAAAGATCATGAATACAGCCTTGACCATTTCCAGCATCACTTTTATCTGCGCTCGAACCGCGAGGGAAAAAACTTCGGTCTTTATCGATCGTCAGTCCGCGACGAAAGTCGCTGGGAGGCGCTTATCCCTCCGCGTGAGGAGGTGATGCTCGAAGGCTTTACGCTGTTTACCGACTGGCTGGTGGTGGAAGAGCGTCAGCACGGCTTAACCAGCCTGCGCCAAATCAACCGCAAAACCCGGGAGTCGTTCGGAATTGCCTTCGACGATCCGGCGTACGTTACCTGGCTTGCCTATAACCCCGAACCGGATACACCACGGCTTCGCTACGGCTATTCGTCGATGACGACGCCGGACACGCTGTTTGAGCTGAACATGGATACCGGCGAACGTACGGTGCTTAAGCAGCAGGAGGTGAAAGGGTTCGATGCCAGCCGCTATCGTAGTGAGCATCTGTGGGTTAAAGCCCGCGACGGCGTTGAGGTGCCGGTCTCACTGGTGTATCACCGCGAGCATTTTCGTCAGGGCAATAATCCGCTGCTGGTCTACGGCTATGGCTCCTATGGTGCCAGCATGGATGCCGACTTTAGCAGTAGCCGCCTGAGTCTCCTCGATCGCGGCTTTGTCTTCGCCATTGCCCACGTTCGCGGCGGCGGGGAGCTTGGGCAGCAGTGGTATGAAGACGGCAAGTTCTTGTTGAAAAATAATACCTTTAACGACTATCTCGACGTCTGCGATGCGCTGCTGGCGCAGGGCTATGGCAACCCGTCGCTCTGCTACGGCATGGGCGGCAGTGCGGGTGGTATGCTGATGGGCGTGGCGATTAATCAACGACCGGAGCTGTTCCATGGTGTCATTGCCCAGGTGCCGTTTGTGGACGTGGTGACAACCATGCTGGATGAGTCTATCCCGCTCACGACCGGAGAATTCGAGGAGTGGGGCAATCCGCAGGATCCGGAGTATTACGAGTATATGAAAGGTTACAGTCCCTACGATAACGTCGGACCGAAAGCCTATCCGCATCTGCTGGTGACCACCGGGCTGCATGACTCACAGGTACAATACTGGGAGCCGGCAAAGTGGGTGGCGAAACTAAGGGAGCTGAAAACCGACGATAACCTGCTGTTGCTTTGTACCGATATGGATTCCGGGCACGGCGGGAAATCGGGGCGCTTTAAAAGCTATGAAGGTGTGGCGCTCGAGTACACGTTCCTGATCGCGCTGGCCCAGGGGACGCTGCCGGGCCAGGCGCCGCGCTAGCTATTCTCCCAGCCAGTGTTTCAGCGTCAGGCGGAGCTCCGGGCTCATTGAGTTGAGATTATTGAACAGCCAGCGGAGGTAGCCGGGATCTTTCTTAGCAATCTCCGCCACCGGTTTACCGCGGTACTTGCCGAAGGTGAAGGTCGTCATTAATGCAGGTCGTCCGGTGATATCGACCATTTGATCCGCGTTCCAGCCGGAGACGTTCATAATATCAATCAGCAGCGCTGCCGTGATATAGCAGTCATACAGGGCGCGGTGATGATGCAGGCCCGGCGGTGTGGAGACGCTTAGCTTGCGGGATTTGTACAGCGCCATATTGCTGTACTTGATGCCTGGCCACAGGCGACGAGCGAGCTTCATGGTGCAAATCCACTCCCCGTTCATTTCCGGCAACACGCGGCGATCGAAACTGGCGTTATGTGCCACGTACCACGCACTGCCCTGGTAATGCGGCACCACATCCTCAATCCACGGCTTATCGGCGACCATCTCCTCAGTAATGCGATGGATTGCCATCGCCTGCGGGCTGATGGGTCTGTCCGGTCGCACAAGATGGCTCATGGGGTTGGTTATCTTACCGTCAACAATGTCTACCGAGGCAATTTCAACGACGCCTCCCTGTAAATCACAGGTTTCCGTATCGATAACGCGTAACATGGTGCTCTCCCGGCTAAAAAGAGGCAGGTTATGCGTCGCAGCGGCTTTCGTCAATGGCGTAAAGGCTTTCCCGCATGGGAATGATCTCTCCTTCCCATCCACCCTCGTATTTGCGTCCGGTCAGCAGCAGTTCACCGCTATCGGCGCGTACGATGAGCTGACCGTGTTCATCCCATAGGGCACTTCCGCCGGCAAAATTAGATTTCAGCACGGCGATGGCGTATTTGTGTGCCAGCCGTTGCAGCTGCTGAACTGATTGCTGTTGCTGAAACTCCCGGGTGCAGGTGCCTGCAGCAAGCAGGGAGGCCAGCGGATCCAGTTCGTTGTCTTCGGCCTCTGGGGCAAGAATACTGATGTGGCGCGCCTGCGGCGTCTGGCAGGTGCCCTGACACAGCATGAGAGGGGCGGTATTTCCGGGGACAAACACGGCCACGCCTTTATGCCGTTCACCGTTTTGTTCCACCGGGAGGCCGGCGAAAATCGTTATGCCGTGGCGAGAGGCGGCATAGCTCAATGGCTCAAGCAGTTCTCTGTCGGGCGGAGGGGGAAGGGGCGACGAGGTATCCGGGCCAGTCAGCGACAGCTCCGGAAAGACGATAAGCTGGCAGGTGAGTTTTGCTGCCGCTTCGATAAACCGTAAATGATGGGCAATATTTTCCGCAACGTTCCTGTTGCAGGCCGTGTACTGTGCAGCGGCAATAGTCCATGCAGGCATAGTGGCTTCCTTAACACTTTCCTGACTCAGCGTCCGTGAGTCGCACTTAAGAATTTTCCATTGAAGTGTAGCAGGGTAAATGTAAGGAAGTGTAACTCTCAGTAAGGCTTATTTGGCTTTGGGCTCGTACGGCAGGCGAGAGAGGTTGACCGACGCCAGACGATGGGCGATCAGGCGCTCGCGAAACCAGTCGCGCAGATGGGCAGGCTGTTCACGTTCAACCACTTCGGCGACGATCGGCATATTGTAGCGCTCTTTAAAAGCGACCCCGGCAGCGGCCAAATCGACATTCACTTTGTCCATTTCGTCCTGGGGGATTTTTGCCAGATTGGTGTGCATCATGGTCTCCTTCTGTTATCGCGGCTGAAAGTACTAAGCGTGTCGGGAAAAAGCAAGTACGACGGCGTGGAATCTCGACGTAAACATTATACAGCGTTATCCTTTGGGCCAGATAAATAACAAAAGGGAATGAAGAGAATGAACCTGACCGCTTCCCGTGCCTTGCGCGCTGGTGTGTTACTGACTTGCCTTTTCTCCACAACTGCCGCATTCGCTCACGCACATCTCAAACAGCAATCTCCTGCTGCTAATGCGCTGGTGACAACGGTCCCACAGGCGCTGACGCTCAGCTTCTCCGAAGGCATTGAGGTGAAATTCAGCGGCGTCACCGTCACTGGCCCACAGCAGATCAAAGTCCCATTAGGAGCCGTGAAGCTCAACGAGAAAGACAGTAAGCAGCTGATTGTCCCGGTAGAGCAATCTCTTAAGCCAGGTGATTACACCGTCGACTGGCATGTGGTGTCCGTCGACGGGCATAAAACTCAGGGCCAGTATCACTTCAGCGTGAAATAAGCGTGCTGGCCGCTGCGTATGTCGGGCTGAGAGGCCTGCATTTTATCGCCGTGATGCTGGCGTTTGGCGTCGTGTTGTACGGTGCCTGGTGGGCCATGCCGTCATTACGTCGCCTCATTATGCAGCGTTTCAGCATGGTTCTCCGCTGGGCTCTGCTGGTGAATGCCGTTTCTGTCACGCTGATACTGATGGTGCAGGGCGGCCTGATGGGTAACGGCTGGCGTGATGTGGTGCGCCCGGATATCTGGCTGGCGGTGCTGGAGACGCGTTTTGGCAGCGTCTGGCTGTGGCAAATTCTGCTGACGTGGGTTGCGTTGCTGGTGGCGCTGATTCGGCCTGCGAAACTGGCTCCGTTGCTGCTTATCCTTTGCGTCGCTCAGTTTTTACTGATGGCGGGCACAGGACATGCCGCGATGCATGATGGTATTGTCGGCGCGTTGCAGCGCACCAATCATGCGCTGCATCTGCTCTGCGCCGGGGCCTGGTTTGGTGGGCTGCTGCCGTTCCTGTACTGCCTGCGATTGACTCGGGGGCACTGGCGAGCGTCGGCAATACACACCATGATGCGCTATTCGCGCTACGGCCATGTGGCTGTCGCGGGCGTCGTACTGAGCGGGATTACCAACGCCTTGCTGATTCAGGGGCAGCTTATTGCCGATACCGCTTATGGACGGCTGCTGTTGGTGAAATGTGCGTTAGTGGCGCTGATGGTGGTAATCGCGCTGGCGAACAGGTATGTTCTGGTGCCGCGGCTGAAGGCCGATGGGGCGTACATGCAGGCGCTATTTTTGCGCACCACTCAGGCTGAAATGATCTTAGGGGCTCTGGTATTAGCGGCGGTTAGTCTGTTTGCAACCTGGGAACCGTTTTGAAAAAAGTGGCTTTATTATGAAAAAACTCGTTCTTTCTATGCTGTTATTGGCAACTTCTGGAGCTGCTCTCGCGGCACCGCAGATTATCACCGTCAGCCGCTTTGAAATCGGCAAAGCGCAATGGGCGTTTAATCGTGAGGAAGTCATGCTGACCTGCCGCCCAGGCAACGCGCTGTATGCCATTAACCCGAGTACGCTGGTGCAGTATCCGCTGAATACCGTTGCCGAGCAGGAAGTGAAAGCAGGTAAAACCACGGCTCAGCCCATTTCGGTGATTCAGAATGACGATCCGGCAAAACCGGGTCAAAAGATGAGCCTGGTGCCGTTTATCGCCCGCGCAGAGAAGCTCTGCTGACCGAAGCGCTAACCGTTTGACTGGCAATAAAAAACCGCAACGTTTTCAGCTGAAAACCTGCGGTTTTTGTGTTTTGTGACGCTTTGCTCACGGTTTTTTTCTGACCACTTTCGTCGCGGACTGGAAAACCTGGCATGGTCATCTATTCTTAAAGGGCAAGGCGACTTTAGCCTGCATTAATGCCAACTTTTAGCGCACGGCTCTCTCCCAAGAGCCATTTCCCTGGACCGAATACAGGAATCGTATTCGGTCTTTTTTTATTTGTAAGTCATATCAGCAACTTACAAAGACCGTATCGAAATTTTATCGAAATCCCGTATTCGGTCTTTTTCCGTTATACCACAACAAAATCGGCCTTAACATTTTTTTTACACGAAAAATTCAGATCGTCACGCATTGGTTGTGGCCTATGAAAGGTACATTTATGTATGCCATTTTCAGGGTTTGTGGCCGAAGAGTTGGTGGGGGATCGTTTGCGGTAGGCAACTTCATAAAGTCGCGCTGTGAGTTGATAGTTTGCTTAATGGTAGGATAAAAACTGGGTTCCAGCCCTTACGTACAAAAAGTTAATGCAGTTCATAATGCGGAGTTACATAAAAATAGACTGCTAAACAAAGCAATTCAGCAGATTGATGTGCTGCAGGATACCGTAGAACTCGGTGGCAACTGATTAAGAAGTTTCAAATTGAAGTTATGGAAGTAATGTAGGGTACTATTGAATCGAATTGACACTAATAGCCCCCGATGTTAATCAACGTGCATTAAATTTTTGAACGTGAAACTATCTCGTTAACCTTTTTTGTATATACCGTGCAGTTATCGGGGATGTCTTTATTAATAAAGCTCATTGCACCAATAATTACATTATCGCCAATGGTAAGGTTATCTCCGATAACGCAGCTATTAGAGCCAAGATAAAAATTATCGCCAATTTTTATGATACCATCAAGTCCATTTCCAGAGCTGCCAATTACACAGTTTTGCGTTAGTTTCATGTTCTTACCGGCAACAACTCGTTTCGTAACTACTACGCCAACATGATGGGCAATTGTTAGGCCTGGGCCGATTGTTGCACCTAACATAAGGTCGCAAGTAAATTTTTGTTTAATTTTTGAGTGTATTTTATACGCGATTCGTTTATGTCCTTTTCTGAATAAATAATCTGCGAGGCGCCACCAGAAAACAAATTTTAAACCGGGTTTATTCCTCAGTCTTGAAAATATTCTTAGGTATGAGAATTTTTTACTTTCTCCGATGACTTCAATATGCCAGTATTTTTTTAATTCAGAGTATGAATACATTTCACAGCGTTCCTGTTTTTTTTGATGCTCCAGTGTCGCACGTTTTTTTGAGCGCTCGATTCAGTTCCTCTTCCTCAGGGCCGGTTATACAGCCATAAAAAGGATATAAGGTGAAATAGCACGCGGTAATACTTCGCCGTTGTACTTTCACTACTGATTGTTACATGCAACACTGACTGAATCTGCAAGTTGGGTGCCAGTGTTGCCAGAACTGTACTTTAAAGTTTCCGGCTCTTCCGGCGTTGATGGCGAGTCCTTGTCAATCGGCTGCATTATGCCACAATAAAATCGGGTTTAATATTTTTTACAGGAAAATTCGCGGGTGGTGGCGCAGATGTTGCGTGGCTATCTGACGTTGAGGCAAAAAAATCCCCTTCACTTAGCAGGGGAAAGGGGACAAAGCTTGCAATGAATATTATATCGGATTCACTTTGGCGATTTCAGAGGGATATGCAGTGCCGCCAGTGCCTGGTCTGAACATCTCTCATCAAGGGGATGGATTCAGACTGACTGGAAACGAGCCGTTTTTTGCGTCACGTTTCGCTATGCATAATAGGGATTGCCGCTGAAGGCTTCAAACATCAATTTGTTTATTTTTTAACAGGTTACGCAGTGATTATTCGGGTGTGACGATGTCGGGATAGATCAGCGTTTCAAGGTAGCTTACCAGCACCCAGATTTGATCGCTGAAGATAAACCAGATGCCGACGATCAGAATCACCAGGATCAGTAGTATGAGGAAGATTTCAGTTTTGCTCATAGCCTGGAGGCACCGCCAGCGGGGAATCGGAATGTTATCAGCAAGATGATAGCGGATCACCACGGGGCACGGCAAACGCGGAGCACTAAGCTTGTGCCTGATTACAGGTACAAGCTCATTTTATGGGGGTCAGGCCAGTGGAAAAAGAGTCTTAAACTGTATGGCCATTTCATCAAGTAGAGCAAAGCGGCGGCGGTATTCTGCACGCTTTTTGCTCGCAATCTCTTGAATGGACTTTCGTTCCTGCTGAAGCGGCAGCTGCCAGCGGAATTCGCTGGTCTTGACGCCTTCGATGGAGGCCCAGAACTCGTCATAGCTGGCATGGAAATGCCGGCCTTTGCTGAAGCGATAGCGCAGGGCGCGGAAAACATGCCCGTTATCACTCACGCCGGTGATGCGGACAATGTCACATTCAGCGGCCAACAGGCCAAAGAATTCAACCAGAATGCGTTTCGGGAATAAGCCATAGCAGGCGCGAGTTGCGGATTTTATAACCTCATGTGAAACGGAGCGGCGTGGGCCCTGCAGCCCGCCGACGATCAATTCCCATCCTTCTGAATCGCGCCTGATACAGAAAGTGGTGCTGGCGAGCACGGTATTATCTTCGCTACAGAACCAGAGTGTGCTTTCACCTTCACGCTCAGCTTTGCACGCGCAGGAAGCGTACAGCGTGAATTTAGCTTCATCTTTACCCGTAAATGTCAGTAAGGGCGTCGGGTCTATGGCGGTCAGGGCAGCGGCAAGCGTTGGGCTTTTCAGTGAATCAATAAACTGATAGTGACCCACAATGGCTTCTGCGCGCTGCGTGGAAGAGAGACCGCGAGTGAGATATTGGCGATGTGTTTTACTCGGCAAAGTCACCTGAGCATTCAGCAGGCGCATAAAATCGGGACGCTGCCCGAGGCTGTCGAGCATGAGCCGGGTCGAACGATAATAAATTAGCGTGCGCAGCAAAAATTTAAGACGGTAATCTGCTTTTTTCCAGATAGGTGCCGGAGCAAGGTTGCCCTTGATCAACTCGGAAATAATGTGGGCCTGTGGCGTTGGCGATAGCAGGGAGTGCAGGGAGTTGTCGGTCACGATATTAACCTCATTTTGTTTCAGAGGCTATTTTAGCGGCAACAATGGCTGGCTCTAACGCATCCGCAGGTTTTATTCCCGGCGTGTTTAGCCTTTATTTAAGTTTACGGAAAAAGCCCTGAGCGTATTCAGCGTTCTATACTTTGTAGAAGGGGGAAAATATGTATCAGCGCGTGGAAGGTAATACGTGGCAACATATCTGGCTAACGGGCGATCTGCATGGCTGCTTTGCTTTGCTGATGTCTGCGCTGAAGGCCCGAAAGTTCAACCCTTATAAGGATTTGCTCATTTCTGTTGGCGATCTGATCGACCGCGGCCCGGACAGCCTGAAATGTCTTGAACTCCTTGAGGAAAAATGGGTGTTGGCCATTCGCGGCAACCACGAACAGATGGCGATGGATGCGCTGACGCATCAGCAGCTATCGCTGTGGGAGCTTAACGGCGGGGAGTGGTTTGAGCGCTGTTCGCCGTCTGAACGTGCCGCCGCCCGGCGGCTGTTGCAGGCCTGCGAAGCGCTGCCTTTCATCATTGAGATAGTCACTGACTCGGCGACGCACGTGATTGCCCATGCGGATTACCCGGGGGCACACTACCGTTGGCAGCAGACCGTTGACTGGCATCGGGTGCTTTGGGACAGACAGCGCCTGAGCGATCATCTTGCGGGTCAGCATCATCCCATTGATGGGGCCGATCATTTTTGGTTTGGCCACACGCCGCTCAGGCACCGTTACGATGCGTTGAATCAACACTATATCGATACCGGCGCCGTCTTTGGCGGCAAGCTGACGCTGGTGCAGCTTCAGTAATTACAGATTGCTGTACGCCTGTGCAGGTTGCCAGAATCCATCAATAAAATCCTCTATCGGAAAGCAGCCACCATGGCGAATACGCTGGTCGTGCATGGCCCGAACGCATTGAGGTTCGGTGTTATAGACGTCGACAACGATATCTTCACAGCCGCCATCGAGGTAACAAATAAACAATACCAGAGCGAACATGACTTCCCCACACCTGAAGAGCGAACTTTAAGTGTAAGAGAGATAAGCGAAACGGGAAATAATTAACCCGCCTGCAGGCGGGTTACATTGGCATCAGGCTAAGCGCATGACCCAAGCGTCGGACTGACGATCGTAATGCTGGCGGTAGAGGACGGAGTGCTCGCCGTCGAGAATGGCTGGCACGCTGGTTTCGGCATCCCATGCATCAAGCTGCATGCACAAATCAGGATCGGATTTACAGGGAATACTTAACGTTCGCTCGCCCTGTTGGTCGCCATGCAGTTCGGCGTCATCAATTTCAAATGCGCCGATTCGTACGCTGGTTTTAGTCATAATGCTCTCCGGTTGTCTGCTCTGTTGTGGTACGACCAGTTAAGCCGCCCATTTTTCAGCGTAGACAACGACGAGCATTTTGCCAGTCAGAACGTGCTTATTTTTTATTCCCCGCTACGCCTTGCCAGCAAAGAGTTTACCGTCGCGGACCAGTTCACGCGGGTAGCTGTTTTTTAGCCGCGAGCCGACTTTTTTTGCCAGCCCCAGCGGATGTCCCTGAAAGGTCACGATAACGTCGTCGCGGGACGGTGGGTTTTCTGGCCAGACGTCGCGGCCACGATACCACTCTTCCGCTTCGGCAAGCGTTAACTCAAAGCGTGAACTTTTTTCACCCGCCAGCGCGATAACCGCTTCATGCTGCCAACGATAACCTTTGTTAAAGGTTTCTGCGAGGCGCATGCCGATGCGTGAAAAACGCACTTTACCAATCAGCGGTTCGATTTCAGCCGGGAACAGCCAGATCTCTTTATCACGCTGCCACAGGTGCAGGTTTTCATTCCATTCCAGACCCACGGCGGCAGCGGCCTGGATAACGGCTGAAGCCTCACGGCCTTTCATTGGCGTGAACGGGAATTTGCCAACCTTATAGCCCGGGGCAGGCAGTGCTTCTATGGCGGCTGTTTTACGTAAACGAGCCACGAAAAAACCTTCGCAGTCGTAAATTTGCGGGAACACGTGCAGGAAACCTTCCGGCGTCAGCGCCAGTTCAGCCCCGCTGAAAAGCGCATTGAGCGGTGTGACTTCCACCGCCTGTGGATAGCGTGCCAGCAGCCAGGCCAGCACGTCTTCGTTCTCTTCCCGGTTGAGCGTACAGGTAGAATAAACCAGCGTTCCTCCGGTTTTCAGCGCATGAAAAGCGCTGTCGATCAGCTCCCGCTGAGTGCCGGCTATCTCGCTGTTGCTTTCGGGTGACCAGTTTTTCAGCGCGTCCGGATCCTTACGTACCACGCCCTCACCGGAGCAGGGCGCATCCAGCAGTATTGCATCAAAACTTTCTGGCAGGGCTGCGCCAAATACGCGACCGTCGAAGTGGGTGAGGGCGACGTTACCGATCCCGCAGCGGCTGATATTAGCGTGAAGAACTTTGACGCGGCTGGCGGAAAATTCATTGGCAAGGATCGCACCCCGGTTCCCCATTCGTGCGGCAATTTGCGTTGTTTTGGAACCCGGTGCGGCTGCCACGTCCATCACGCGCTGCGGCTGATTGTCGTCGGCGAAAAGCGCCGTTACCGGCAGCATGGAGCTGGCTTCCTGAATATAAAACAGCCCGCTCAGGTGCTCGGCTGTGCTGCCAAGCGGGAGAGAATCTTCGTCATCGCGTTCGATCCAGAATCCTTCTTCGCACCACGGCACTGGCGTCAGCTGCCAGCCGTAAGGCGCGACCAGCTGCAGGAATTCCGCAACGGAAATTTTAAGCGTATTCACGCGAATGCTGCGACGCAGAGGACGCTGACAGGCAGCGATAAAGTCGTCGAAGGAGAGGTGAGACGGCATTGCTGCACGCATCACCTCGAGAAAGGAGTCAGGAAGATAAGCCACGAAACGCACCAGATTCAGAAACGGGCGCGCAGTTTACCACAGCGACGCCAGCTTCTTACAGCCAGCGTCGCTGAGGGTTATCGCGGCAGGGCCGTGCCCCAGTCGCGCCACTCTTTCGGTTCAGAATCCTGTAACAGGAAATGCTTGTTATCCTGCGCCTTCGGCGCGAGCGGCGTGCCCGGAGGCGTCGCGAAGGCAATACCGCCGCGAATGAACTGGTTAAATGTCCCGGTTTTCACTACGCCGCCGATGATGCCGAAATCGAGGTTGTAGCCTGAAGCCAGCCAGAAGACCGAATTATTACGCACCAGATGCTGATAGCGCTGGCTGATACGCAGCGCAACCATCACGCGGTCGGAGAGAGAACCCAGCTGCAGCCCGGTGACGGTACCGACCTCAATGCCGCGGAACAGCACCGGTGTACCGATGCTGAGCGATCCGGCTTCCGGCGCTTCGACGATGATGCTCAGGCCGTCGAGGTAGCGGGAATCGGTAATCGTGGCTTCCTGTAATTCAAAATCACGGCGTGGGTTGCCACCACGACCCGGTTCGACGTTGATATACGGTTGCAAAATGGTGTCCAGGTGTTCCACGCCTGCGGCTGAAATCTGCGGGGTGACGACCGAGAAACGGGTCCCGCCCCGGGCAAAGGTGTTGACGTATTCCGGATAGAGCACGGCTTTTGCCTGAACTTCGTTGCGGGCAGTGATCAGCTCCAGCGTCTGGATCTGACCAATATCAATGCCCAGATAACGAATTGGCATGCCTGCCGACAGCTTCCCGGCGTCAAAAGCATGTAGCGTGATTTGCCCGCCCACGGCGCGCGCAGCCGTCTCGGAAGAGTAGAGAATGCGTTTGTCGCCTTTACGCGCCCCGGCCCCGGCACCGCTCAGATTATCAAAGCTAATCGCCCCGCGCAGCGCCCGGGAGAGCGGGGAGGCCTGTACCGTTAAGCCACTGCCGTTGAGCTGCACTTTCGCGCCGCCCTCAGCCCAGAACACGCTGTTTGGCGTCAGCAGCTGGCGATACTCCGGTTTAATATGCAGATCGATATCAAACGCATTTGCGCGTGGACGCACGGTGATCACTTCACCTACTTCAAACTTGCGATACAGCACCACGGAACCCGCCTGTACGTCCGGGAGCGTGTCCGCCGTCAGCGTCAGCGTCGTTGTGGGCAAATCTCCGAGGCTGTTTTCCAGCGCTTTCTCCAGATTGGCATACAGCGGGTATTCCTGCTTCATCGGGCCTTTCTCACCGGGCAGAATGCGGATCCCACCGCTCAGCCACTCGGTGGCGCTGGCTCCGAGGAATTCAACGCCGTCGAGGCCCACTTTGACGTCAACACGGCTGTTCACCACGAACTTCGTATCACCGTGAACGAGGTCACGGTATTGTGGGTCGATAGCAACAGAAAGCGACACGCCTTTGCCCGTCAGCGTTCTCTCCAGTACCTGACCAATCTTAATACCGTGGAGGATAATCGGCTGGCCCGCATCGATGCCGTAGGAGTCCGGAGCATTCAGCGTCAGCGTGGCAACGCCGGGCTCCTGCAGCAGGGTTTTGTCGGCAGGGACGACGACGAAACGATCGCGCGGCTCGCCTTCACCTGGTACCAGCTCAAAGGTGCTCCCGGTCAGCAGGGAACTGAGGTTGGTGTTATCGAGCGAGAGCTTAGGATTGCGCAGTTCGATGCGGGTTTTCTCGCGCAGCAAATTGACGACGCTCGGGTCAACCGTCATCTCTCCGCTTACGGCGCCGCCTGGATTGAGATCCAGTTTGGTAAGCTGACCGACTTCCAGACCCTGATACATCAGCGCCGTTGAGCCTGCTTTCAGGCCGTTGCCATCTGGCAGATCCAGTTTGACGATGACGCCGCGCTGGCTGTGTGCCAGGTCTTCGTACAGGCCAAATTCGTCGTTCTGGGTCGCCACTGCCGAGTTGTCCGGCGAATCGAAGGCAATTGCGCCGTTAACCAGCGCGGCAAGGCTCTCAAGCTGAACTTTGGCGCCGCTCAGTCCGACATCCGCTTTGATTCCCGATACGTTCCAGAAGCGGCTGCCTTTTTTCACCAGGTTGGTGAAACGCCTGTCGATGAGAATATCAATGGTCACGCCCTGCTTATTGGCGTTAATGGCGTAATCGTAGACGCGCCCAACGGGAATTTTGCGGAAGTAGACCAGCGACCCGCTGTTGAGTGAGCCTAAATCCGGAGCGTGAAGGTGGATCATCAGCTCGCCGTTGTTCAGGCGATATTTCGGCTGTGTATCCAGCGCGGTGAAATGATCTTTGGCTTCACCTTTACCTGGCATCATGCCGATGTAGTTGCCGCCGACCAGCGCATCAAGGCCAGAAACCCCGGCCAGAGAGGCCTTCGGCGTAACGAGCCAGAACTGCGTTTCTTCGCGCAGTGCGTCTTTCATGTCGCCTTTAATGCTGGCCTTGACCTCAATATGGTTGAGATCTTTGGCAAGATTAATGGATTCCACCGTGCCCACTTCCACGCCCTGGTAGCGTACGGGCGTACGCCCAGGGACGATGCCGTCCGCCGAGATGAAGTCGATGGTAATGGTGGTGCCGCGATCTTCAAAGCTGCTCCAGATAAGCCAGCCAGCTATCAGCAATGCGATGACCGGCAGGAGCCAGAAAGGAGAGATACGGCGTTTGGTTTTAATTCTCGCTTCAGTCGGTGAAGCGGGCGTTTCCTGACTCATGTGCATCCCAAAGTAAGCGGCTGTCCAGCCATTCAACAGCAAGAATAGTCAATATTACCGCAGCGCCGAAATAAAACGCAGCGGGTCCCATAGTAAAAGCCAGCAGCTGGTCGCGGTTGATAAGCGACGTCATCAGCGAAATCACGAACAGATCCAGCATCGACCAGCGGCCGATCCAGGTCACGAAACGCAGCAGCAGAATGCGGGTTCTGAGGCCCTGTTCACACTTAAAGTGAATGGATACCAGCAGCGTCAGCAGCACCAGCACTTTCGTAAACGGCACCAAAATACTGGCGATAAATACAACGGCCGCCACCGGAATATTACTGTTACCAAGCGACATAATGCCGGAAAGAATGGTGTCTTCCTGACGAGCGCCGTTGACATAAATAATCGAGATAGGCAGCAGGTTCGCCGGGAACAGGAAGATCAGCGAGGCAATCAGCGCCGCCCAGCATTTTTGCAGGCTGTAAGGGCGACGGTGGCGCAGCGGCACGTGACAACGGCGGCAGCGACCGCGTGAATCAGAGAAGCCAGTGTGATGGCAGCCGAGACACACCTGCAGGCCTGGATCGGGCCGCTGGGCCGGGCGCTGTGGGTAGAAACGGTCCCAGAGTTGTTCCACGTTCAGATGAATCAGCGTCAGGATGCTCAGCAGCACGAGGGAGACAAAGGCGATCAGACCCACGCCAGGCTGAAGAAAGGCGTAGTCCTGCACCTTTATTGATGCCACGCCGACGCCAACCAGATAGATGTCGAGCATGACCCACTCTTTAAGCCTCTCCAGCATCAGCAATACCGGGCGAAGATTCATGCCAAGAATATTTCCGAGCCACAGCCAGGCGATGGCAACCACCAGAACCAGCGGTGCAGCCACGCTGCAAAAAAGCACCATCGCTGCGGGGATGGGATCGCCCTGATCGGTCATCTGCCAGATACCCTGCAGCAGATTAGCGTCAATGCGAATGCCGAGCAGGTGCAGACGTAGCAGCGGCTCACTCCAGGCAAAGGGCATCAGCAGCATCATCGTAATTGCCATGGCGGCCAGACGCGTTAATGACCAGTCGCGCCCGTCGCGAATTTTTGCGTCACAGCGAGGACAATAAGCGCTCTGGGAGGCCTTTACCACGGGCAAGCTGAACAGAATGTCGCACTGCGGGCAGCGATGGTACTCCGCGGGTGATAACGGACTACCTATCGCATGAATACTGATTTTTTTGCCAGGCGTTATTTGAGAAGCTCGTAGTGCCATTTATTCGCTTTAGAAATGAATGTATAACTCTATCTTAACCTATGAACCGATACATCTTGAGCCCGAACGCATTTAATGTTTATTTTAACAGGTTATGCGTCGGCGATGACCGGCTTCGAAGTAAGACAATAAGCGATTGAATAATGAACAAATCAGAGTTTTACGCGGACCTTAACCGCGATTTTCAGGCATTAATGGCAGGTGAACCCAGTTTTTTAGCCACACTCTCCAACACCAGTGCGCTGCTTTTTGAACGGCTGGCAGACGTTAACTGGGCCGGCTTTTATCTCCTTGAAGGTGACACTTTGGTACTGGCACCGTTCCAGGGAAAAATCGCCTGCGTTCGTATTCCTGTCGGGCGCGGGGTTTGTGGCACTGCCGTGTCGCAAAATCGGGTGCAGCGCGTGGAAGATGTTCACGCCTTTGATGGTCATATTGCCTGTGATGCGGCCAGCAATTCAGAAATTGTCTTCCCGCTGACCGTGAATGGCCAAATCATCGGCGTGCTGGATATCGACAGCCCCGAGCATGCCCGCTTCACGCCTGAAGATGAGCAGGGTCTGCAAACGCTGGTCAGCCAGCTTGAGCAGCTGCTTGCGGGTACCGATTATCACAAATTCTTTCAGCCTGTCGCAGGATAATCAACGGATAACGTAGCAATTACCGATGGCGTCATTATAATGACGCCTGTTCATGCCTGCGGTATGTTGGCTACGTCCGTTGTAATCAGGAAATTTCATGGAAAATCAACCTAAGTTGAATAGCAGTAAAGAAGTTATCGCATTTCTGGCCGAACGATTCCCTCAGTGTTTTAGCGCTGAAGGCGAGGCGCGCCCACTGAAGATTGGTATTTTTCAGGATCTGGTGACGCGCGTTGAGGGGGAAATGAACCTCAGCAAAACCCAGCTTCGTTCCGCCTTACGTCTTTATACTTCCAGCTGGCGCTATCTGTACGGTATTAAAGCGGGCGCGACCCGTGTCGATCTCGACGGTAATCCGTGCGGCGAGCTGGACGAACAGCATGTGACCCATGCACGCCAGCAGCTTGAAGAAGCGAAGGCTCGCGTTCAGGCACAGCGTGCAGAACAGCTGGCTAAAAAACGCGAAGCTGCCATTGCGGCAGGCGAGCCGGTAGATGCACCACGTCGTGAGCGTAAACCACGTCCATCTGCACCTCGTAAAGAAAACGCGAAGCCGCGTAACACGGCTAAACCAGCAGCGGCAAAAGCATCACGTCCAGTACGTGAAGAGCGTCTGACGCCGGTTTCAAACATTTCCGAGCTGAACGTTGGCCAGTCTCTGAAGGTGAAAGCGGGCAACAACGCAATGGATGCCACTGTACTGGAAATCACCAAAGATGGCGTTCGTGTACAGCTGACTTCTGGTCTGTCAATGATTGTACGCGCGGAACATCTGGTGTTCTGAAACGGAGGCCGGGCCTGGCATGAACAACTTTTTTAAGGTCACTGCGCTCGCTGGCATGCTGTTACTGGCAGGCCAGTCGTTCGCCGTGGACGACATCACTCGTGCTGACCAGATTCCAGTTCTTAAGGAAGAGCCTCAGCATGCAACGGTCAGCGAGCGTGTAACGTCTCGCTTTACCCGTTCTCATTATCGCCAGTTCGATCTCGACAATGCGTTCTCGGCGAAGATTTTCGACCGCTATCTCAATCTGCTGGACTACAGCCACAATGTGCTGCTGGCCAGCGACATCGCGCAGTTTGAATCGCGTAAATCGCAGGTCGGTGACGAACTGCGCAGCGGCAAACTGGACGTTTTTTACGATCTCTACAATCTGTCGCAAAAACGCCGTTTTGAGCGCTATCAGTATGCGCTTAAGGTGCTTGAGCGCCCGATGGACTTCACCGGCAATGACACCTACAACCTTGACCGCAGCAAAGCGCCGTGGCCGAAGGACGAGGCAGAGTTAAATGCGCTGTGGGACGGTAAAGTCAAATATGACGAGCTGAGCCTCAAGCTTGCCGGAAAAGATGAAAAAGAGATCCGTGACACGCTGACTCGCCGCTACAAGTTCGCGATTCGTCGTCTGGCGCAGACCAACAGCGAAGACGTGTTCTCCCTGGCAATGACGGCATTTGCCCACGAAATCGACCCGCACACCAACTATCTCTCCCCGCGCAATACCGAACAGTTCAATACCGAAATGAGCCTGTCTCTGGAAGGTATCGGTGCGGTACTGCAAATGGATGATGACTATACGGTCATTAACTCCATGGTGGCAGGCGGCCCTGCGGCGAAGAGCAAAGCGATAAGCGTTGGCGATCGTATCGTTGGCGTCGGCCAGACCGGCAAAGCGATGGTTGATGTGATCGGCTGGCGCCTGGACGACGTGGTTGCGTTGATCAAAGGTCCTAAAGGCAGCAAGGTGCGTCTGGAAGTGCTGCCTGCTGGCAAAGGAACCAAAACCCGTATCGTGACGCTGACGCGCGAACGTATTCGTCTTGAAGACCGCGCCGTGAAGATGTCGGTGAAAAACGTCGGCAAAGACAAAGTTGGCGTGCTGGATATTCCCGGCTTTTACGTGGGCCTGACGGACGACGTGAAAGTTCAGCTTCAGAAGCTGGAAAAACAGAACGTAAGCAGCATTGTTATCGATCTGCGCAGCAACGGCGGTGGTGCACTGACGGAAGCCGTTTCGCTTTCCGGCCTGTTCATTCCATCTGGTCCCGTAGTGCAGGTGCGTGATAACAACGGTAAAGTGCGTGAAGACAGCGATACCGATGGCGTGGTGTATTACAAAGGCCCGCTGGTGGTGCTTGTTGACCGCTTCAGCGCCTCGGCATCAGAAATCTTTGCTGCGGCAATGCAGGACTACGGCCGTGCGCTGATCGTCGGTGAACCAACCTTCGGGAAAGGCACCGTGCAGCAGTATCGCTCGCTTAACCGTATCTACGATCAGATGCTGCGCCCTGAGTGGCCGGCGTTGGGTTCCGTACAGTACACCATCCAGAAGTTCTACCGTATCAACGGCGGCAGTACGCAGCGTAAAGGTGTTACGCCGGATATCATGATGCCGACAGGCAGCGAAGAGACGGAAACCGGCGAGAAGTTCGAAGATAACGCTCTGCCGTGGGACAGCATCAATGCTGCAACCTACGTCAAAACGGGTGATATGACGCCGTTTGGTCCGGAACTGCTGAAGCTGCATAACGATCGTATCGCCAAAGATCCGGAGTTCCAGTACATCATCAAAGATATTGCACGCTTTAACGCGCTCAAAGCGCGTCGCAATATCGCCTCACTGAATTACGCTCAGCGTGAGAAAGAGAATGAGGAAGATGACGCAACTCGCCTGGCGCGCATCAACGATCGCTACAAGCGTGAAGGTAAGCCGCTGCTGAAAAAACTCGACGATCTGCCGAAGGATTATCAGGAGCCGGATCCGTATCTGGATGAAACCGTTCATATTGCCGATGACCTCGCCGGTATGGAAAAAGAGAGTCCAGCGGTAACCCCTCCCGCAAGTAAATAACCTCCTACAGGCACAAGAAATTGTGCCTGTTTTTTTATCTGCCTTTTAAACGCGTCAGCGAGTTGCAACATAATGTAAAGTTGTGTCTTTCTCGTGACTTAGCGCCCTCTGATAGTTGAAAATCCTCGTAAGACCCATACGATATGGGTACTCGCATAGTGCGTTTTGTTACAACGAGGTTAAAGAATATTATGATGCGAATCGCGCTTTTCCTGATGACTAACCTGGCGGTTATGGTCGTCTTCGGGCTGGTGCTAAGCCTGACAGGAATTCAGTCAAGCAGCATGACGGGGCTGCTGATTATGGCGCTGCTTTTCGGTTTTGGCGGCTCGATTGTGTCGCTGATGATGTCGAAATGGATGGCGCTGAAATCGGTCGGCGGCGAAGTTATCGAACAGCCACGCAACGAAACTGAGCGCTGGTTAATGAATACCGTCGCACAGCAGGCCCGCCAGGCGGGGATTGCCATGCCGCAGGTTGCGGTATATCACGCGCCGGATATCAACGCTTTTGCAACCGGCGCACGCCGTGATGCATCGCTGGTTGCGGTCAGCACTGGCCTGCTGCAAAACATGAGCCGTGACGAAGCCGAAGCGGTTATCGCACACGAAATCAGCCACATCGCCAACGGTGACATGGTGACGATGACCCTGATCCAGGGCGTCGTGAACACCTTTGTGATTTTCATTTCCCGCGTTATCGCCCAGATTGCCGCAGGTTTCCTTGGCGGAAACCGCGATGATGGGGAGAGCAGCAATGGTAACCCGCTGATTTATTTCGCGGTCGCCACGGTTCTGGAACTGGTGTTCGGTATCCTGGCCAGCATCATCACCATGTGGTTCTCCCGTCATCGTGAGTTCCATGCGGATGCAGGCTCGGCTAAGCTGGTAGGCCGTGAGAAAATGATTGCTGCCCTGCAGCGTCTGAAAACCAGCTATGAACCGCAGGAAGCCAGCAGCATGATGGCGTTTTGCATCAATGGTAAAGCGAAGTCCATGAGCGAACTGTTTATGACGCACCCGCCGCTGGATAAACGTATCGAAGCACTGCGCAGCGGCGAATACCTGAAATAACCGAATTCACAGCACGACACTAAAGCAAAGCGCCTCAATTGAGGCGCTTTTTTTACGTTTTTATTCAGGCAGATACGCGGGGTTGAGTGACGCGCAGCCCGCTGACAATTGCCGCGACAACCGCAAGCGTTCCCGCGAGCAAAAGCGATGTGTGTGTACCATGAGTACCAAACAGGTTGAACATCAGCGCCACCAGCGCTGCGCCGGTACTCTGTCCTAACAATCTCGCTGTACCGAGCATACCGCTGGCACCGCCGCTGCGATGGCGCGGCGCGGCGGAGACAATCGTGTGATTGTTCGGCGACTGGAACAGACCAAAGCCTGCGCCACAGAGCATCATGCGCCAGATGATATCCACATCGTGCGGCGAAGCGGGCAGAAGCGCCAGGGCAAACAAACCGCTCGCCATCACCGCCAGTCCCAATGCGCCGAGCAGGCCCGCGTGCACTTTTTCGATGAGATACCCGGCAAGCGGAGCCATCACCATCGTCGCGAGCGGCCATGGCGTCAGCAGCAGGCCGGTTTCGACTTCGCTTCGTCCCATCACGGATTGCAGGAAGAAGGGCAAAGAAACCAGCGCCAGCATTTGTGCACAGAAAGAGCAGATTGAGGTACAAATTGAAAGCGAGAAAAGCGGGATGCGCAACAGATCTACCGGCAACAGTGGAACGGGGAGCCGTAGCTGGCGGCGAACGAAGAAGAATCCGACAATCAGCATCACGGCCAGTTCGCCCAGAACCAGCGCTTTTGACTGACCTTGAGCAAATCCGCTCAGCGCAGAGATGAGCAGCCCGAATGTCAGGGCGTTCATAATGGCGCTGGGCAGATCAAAACGTGAGGCCTGGCTGCGGGCCGGGTTGGCGGGCAAAAAACGTACCGCCAGAATAAACGAGACGATCCCCAGCGGCACGTTAATCAGAAACAGCCACTGCCACGATGCCACAGAGAGGATCGCAGCGGCGATAGTCGGCCCTGCCGCTGAGGAGACGGCAACGATAAATGAGTTGATGCCCATCCCGCGGCCCAGAAAGCGCTGCGGATAAATCAGGCGTATTAGCGCGGTATTCACGCTCATCAGCGCAGCACCGCCGAAACCCTGCGCGACTCGAGCCAGGGTCAGCATTTCAAGCGAATGCGACAAAGCACAAACAAGCGAGGTACAGGTAAACACCACCAGGCCATATTTATAGATGCGCCGGTAGCCAAACATATCGCCGAGAAAAGCGAGACTCAGAAGCGATATAACAATCGCTATCTGATAGGCGTTCACAATCCAGATTGACGCTGCAGGAGACGCGTGTAAATCGCTGGCGATCGTGGGAAGCGCAACGTTGGCGATAGCGCCATCGAGAACCGCCATCGAAATACCGAGCACGATCGTCAGAATGGCACCATAACGTTGCGGCAACGGCAGGCCATCAGGGGCTGTTTTATCCATGTGAAAAATACATCTTCGATGAAATCATTATGCAGGTAATGATTTTAGCATTGATTATTCGGCAGTATGTCGCAGATTTGTAACGAAGTGACAGAAGAGTGATTGCGGTGGAAGGGGCGTGAAATTATAATAAAAACCAGTTCTGATTTTTATAAAACAGTCACGGTGAGGTGATTAATGGCAGTTGCAGATTTGGATAAACAGCCAGATTCTGTCTCTTCTGTATTGAAGGTTTTTGGCATTCTGCAGGCGCTTGGTGAAGAGCGTGAGATAGGGATTACTGAGTTATCGCAGCGCGTGATGATGTCGAAAAGTACGGTTTATCGCTTTTTGCAGACCATGAAGTCTTTGGGTTACGTGGCGCAGGAAGGCGAGTCTGAAAAATACTCCCTGACGCTTAAGCTGTTTGAGCTGGGTGCTCGTTCACTGCAAAACGTCGACCTGATCCGCAGTGCGGATATTCAGATGCGTGAGCTCTCACGCCTGACTAAAGAGACGATCCATTTGGGCGCGCTGGATGAAGACAGCATTGTCTATATCCATAAGATCGACTCAATGTACAACCTGCGTATGTATTCGCGCATTGGTCGTCGTAACCCGCTTTACAGCACGGCTATCGGCAAAGTGCTGTTGGCCTGGCGTGACCGCGAAGAAGTGAAGCAAATTCTTGAACATGTTGAGTACAAGCGCAGCACTGAGCGCACCATTGCCAACACTGAAGAGCTGCTTCCGCTGCTGGATAAAGTTCGCGAGCAGGGATACGGTGAAGATAACGAAGAGCAGGAAGAAGGGCTGCGCTGCATTGGGGTGCCGGTCTTTGACCGTTTTGGCGTGGTGATTGCCGGGTTGAGTATTTCATTCCCGACGCTGCGCTTCTCCGAAGAACGACTGCACGAATATGTCGGCATGCTGCACACGGCGGCGCGTAAAATTTCTGAACAAATGGGATATAACCACTACCCGTTCTGATTCGCAGGCAGAATGCAAAAACGCCGCAGTGAGCGGCGTTTTTTTAGGGATAGCGATGACGATTAACCGTTATCTACCACAACTTTGCTCTTGCGCAGTAATGGGCAATCGGTCAGGCCGATGATACCGCTGTCGCTATGAACATACTGCGCAGTGCTGGTGCCGCGAGCCGTCAGGTATTTACATTGCAGACCCAGACCGCCCACATTTTCATTGCTGCCAATCAATATGCCGTAGCCAGTTAACAGTAAGCCGATCCAGAGTATTGCCAGTACAATAATTGTACGAAGAGTAAAGCGCATCATTAGCCTCAGTATTAGTGCTGTTTATGGGCATTAGGTTAGTTTGTTCACGCTCTGAAACAAGTCGATGATTCCGAAAATGAACTGACTCCTTTACAGTTAGCCGCCGTTTAAGGTTAGCGTGCTAATCTGTTCACAAACAGGTAAAGCGGAGCGTGGAGTGAAAAAATTAAGGTGGGCTGTTCTGATTGTTGTTGTTCTGGTTGTTTGTCTTTTGCTGTGGACTCAGACGATCAACGTGCTTTGCGATCAGGATGTCCAGTTTTTCAGCGGTATCTGCACCATCAATAAATTCATTCCATGGTAAGCTTTTTTCTTACAGGACATTTCCTTCCTCAGGCCGAGTGATAGAATGATGGCTCCAATTTGAGGTGGTGAAATGGTTGATCTAATGAATGCCGGAATGTTGAATCTGGCCTCCCTGGCGGTCTCTCTGCTGGTGCTGGTTGTTGGCCTGGTGCTATGGTTTTTTGTTAACCGGGCGAGCTCGCGAACGAACGAGCAGATTGAACTTCTGGAAGCTCTGCTGGATCAGCAGAAACGTCAAAACGCCTTACTGCGTCGTCTTTGTGAAGCAAATGAACCGGATAAAGAAGAGCCGGTGAAAGCGGTGGAACAGGATAAGGCGCAGGACGAGGATGATGATTTTATCCGTCTGGTGGCGGAGCGCTGATCGTCTTCCCGGCGGCAGCGCAGGTTACTGCCGGGATACTCATCTGCTATAACCGTTTATTATGAGCTAGCACAAACTCATCTCACACTTTCCTTGCTATTTGCTCCCGAAAGTTGTCAAAAAAATTTAATTCTTTAAAGAATCATCTGACAATCTCTTCCGGTAAATCAGCGAAACGTTTTTATTGCCTCATGATGAGGCAGCACCAGCAGATTTTCATTATTCTGGTGCAGCGTCATTTATATTTAATATTCACGACCAGACTGCCATTTATAAGCTATTGGTTCTTCAGATGAAGCATAGTTATGCACAAAAAGCCTGAGTTTAGAAAAATCTTGCGTTTAAGCGCCTGTAATCTGGCGGAAGCGAAGCCGTTGAGCTATCGTAAAAAAGTCGCAAAAGTAACCAGCCTGCGTGGTATTTACTCTGGGCATTAGCAGGCAGGCGGGGCCTGAACGTTCGCATAATTGTGCAGGCGATCGACACTCCGTTCGGCGATCTGTGCGACCGATCGAGACATGTTTAAAAATGGCTTGCCATTATTAACGTTGTATGTGATAACACGTTTTGGGTTAAACGAGGTACAGTTCTGTCTATGTGTGGCATTTTCAGTAAAGAAGTCCTGAGTAAACACGTTGTCGTTGAATACCGCTTCTCTGCCGAACCTTATATTAGTGCCTCATGCAGTAATGTCTCAGTTTTATCTCT
The DNA here is from genome assembly GCF_032012665.1 of Scandinavium sp. NCBI lineage: Bacteria > Pseudomonadati > Pseudomonadota > Gammaproteobacteria > Enterobacterales > Enterobacteriaceae > Scandinavium > Scandinavium sp. The sequence goes on along the minus strand of NZ_DALZVG010000004.1, from coordinate 220,797 downwards.
GTAAGTGCCCACGGGCGAAGAAAACACTCTAAGGAATTTTGCAAATGGCAAAGATTAAAGGTCAAGTTAAGTGGTTCAACGAGTCTAAAGGTTTTGGTTTCATTACTCCTGCTGACGGCAGCAAAGATGTGTTCGTACACTTCTCTGCAATCCAGGGTAATGGCTTCAAAACTCTGGCTGAAGGCCAGAACGTTGAGTTCGAAATTCAGGATGGCCAGAAAGGCCCTGCAGCGGTTAACGTTACTGCTATCTGATTACGAATCCACTGATCTCATTTGACATCAGCCATAAAGCCTCGCATCTGCGGGGCTTTTTACGTTTATAACAAAATGTTTCCGTATCCCTTCCTGGTCGCACCTGGTTGCAAAACCACATCATTATTAGCATTGTTTCGCGGTTATCCCGGTCTCTTTTCGCGTTAAATCATCAGGTTGTAATTCAAAATCTGGAGCCGGAGTGCAAAACCATCGCCGTCATTTCACCCCCGTCCGTTTTGGACTGGTGTGCTTAGGTATTTGTTGTTGTCTGGGGCTGCTGTTGGCCCGTGTGGGCTGGCTGCAAATTATCTCCCCCGATAACCTGGTGAAGCAGGAGGATATGCGTTCACTTCGTGAGGAGCCGATTGAAGTACCGCGCGGAATGATTACCGATCGGGAAGGGCGACCTTTAGCCGTCAGCGTACCCGTCAGCGCGATATGGGTAGATCCCCAAACGCTTCTGTCAAAAGGTGGCGTCGGCTACGACGACCGCTGGCAGGCTCTTGCCACCGCGCTGCACACCTCGCTTGCCGATCTGACGACCCGCATTTCGCAACACCCGCATTCCCGGTTCCTGTATCTCGCCCGCCAGGTCGATCCGCAGCAGGCGGACTGGATCGATAAGCTGCATTTGCCGGGCATTAATCTGCGCGATGAATCCCGTCGCTTCTATCCCGCCGGACATGTGGCGGCAAACCTGATTGGCTTTACCAACATCGACGATCAGGGCATAGAAGGGGTCGAGAAAAGCTTCAATACCCAGCTCCAGGGCAAGCCCGGGCTTCGGCTGGTGCGAAAAGATCGCCACGGAAGCGTGATTGAGAATCTTACTGAGCAGGCCGCTGTCCCCGCGCATAATCTTCAGCTCAGTATCGATGAACGTCTGCAAACGGTCACGGAAGATGCGCTCGATAATGCGGTGCGCTGGAATAAAGCGGAATCCGGCGCGTCGGTGCTGATTAAAATTGATACGGGCGAAATTCTCTCCATGGCGAGCTATCCCGACTTCAACCCGAATAACCGGGAGAAAGCCACGCTGGACGATTTCCGCAATCGTGCCATCAGCGATACGTTCGAACCGGGCTCAACGGTGAAACCTCTGGTGATCATGACGGCACTTCAGCAGGGCATCGTTCAGCCGGACAGCGTGGTCGATACGCATCCTTATACTCTCGATGGTCATCGCATTCGCGACGTCGGTTTCTACCCTGAACTGAGCCTGACGGGGATCCTGCAAAAATCGAGCGATACCGGCGTGTCGCATTTGTCGCTGGCCATGCCGATTCAGCGCCTGCTGGACACGTATCAGGGCTTTGGGTTTGGGCAACCAACGGGGTTAGGATTGACCGGCGAAAGCCAGGGGCTGTTGCCGCAGCGCCGGTACTGGGGGCAGCTTGACCGCGCTACGTTCTCTTTCGGCTATGGTTTAATGGTCACGCCACTCCAACTGGCACACGTATACGCGACGATTGGCGGCTTCGGCATTTCTCGCCCGCTGTCGATTACCCGTATCGACCCGCCAGTGTTGGGGCATCGCGTGATGTCGGACGAAATCGTGCATGAAGTTGAACACATGATGGAAAGTGTTGCACTTCCGGGCGGCGGCGGTACCAAGGCGGCGGTTCATGACTATCGCGTCGCCGTGAAAACCGGAACAGCGAAAAAAATTGGCCCTGATGGCAAATATATCGATAAATACATCGCCTATACGGCAGGTGTGGCACCGGCCAGTAACCCGAAATATGCGCTGGTCGTGGTGATTAACGATCCTGAAAACGGTAAGTATTACGGTGGGGCTGTATCTGCTCCGGTATTCAGCCAGATCATGGGGGATGTTCTGCGCCTGGAAAATGTTATGCCGGACGGCATTGCTCCGGGCTCTGACAACTTAATCGTCATGCACCATAACGACTCGCTCGCTCCAGCGCTGTAATTCATTCACCTGAAGGGCGAATAGCGTTACACTTTCGCCCTTTCAATCAGACCGGAGTCATCATGTCCTGGAGTTGTCCTCTCTGTCACGCGCCCCTTGCTCGCCATAACAACAGCTATATTTGCCCTCAGCGTCATCAGTTTGATCTGGCGAAAGAAGGGTACATTAATCTGTTGCCTGTGCAGCATAAGCGGTCGCGCGATCCGGGTGACAGCGCAGAGATGATGCAGGCGCGCCGTGCGTTTCTCGACGCCGGTCATTATCTGCCGCTGCGGGAAGCCATCTGCGAAATACTCAGAGAGGCTGAGCCTGAATCGGTGCTGGATATTGGCTGCGGGGAAGGCTATTACACTCACGCTTTCGCGGCTATTGCCAAACAAACGTGGGGGCTGGATGTGTCGAAGGTCGCCGTGCGCTATGGCGCGAAACGTTATCCGCAGGTCGATTTTTGCGTGGCCTCAAGCCAGCGCCTACCTTTCAGCGACGCCTGCATTGATGCCGTGGTGCGAATTTACGCCCCTTGCAACCCGCAGGAGCTTGAGCGCGTTGTCAAAACGGGCGGAGTGGTCATCACCGCAACGCCTGGGCCGCGCCATCTGATGGAGCTGAAAGGACTGATTTATGATGAAATCCGCCTGCATGAGGAGAACAGCGAAACGTTGCCCGGGTTTGAAAAAGTCGCACAGCACCAGGTGGCGTATCCGATGCGATTAACGGGCAGCGAGGCGGTGGCACTATTGCAGATGACGCCTTTTGCATGGCGAGCAAAACCAGAAGTGTGGGAAAAGCTGGCAGGGCTTGAGGCGTTTGACTGCCAGACCGATTTTCTTATTCAGGTCTGGCAGAGAAAGGACTAACCGTAGAAGTGGCTCCAGAGGATCTGCACGCCAATCCCAATCAGTACCAGACCACCGAGAATTTCGGCGCGTTTACCCAGTAGCGGGCCGATAAAACGGCCGACCATCATGCCGATGGTCGTCATGATAAGCGTCGCACAGCCAATCATCAGCGCGGTGAAGATAATATTGACCTGCAGGAAGGCAAGGCCGACGCCCACGGCCATTGCATCCAGGCTGGTGGCGATGGCCGTGGTCACCAGTAGCCAGAAACCGTGACGGCTTGGGGCTTTTTCTTCTTCATCTTCGTTACCGCGCCAGCCCTCAATCAGCATTCGCCCGCCGAGGAAGACCAGTAACACGAAGGCAATCCAGTGGTTCCACTCCAGGATGAACTGGCTGGCCAGCATGCCAAGACCCCAGCCGACAAGCGGCGTGATGGCTTCTACTGCGCCGAAAATCAGGCCTGTACGCAGTGCTTCGGAGAATTTGGGTTTGTGCAGTGAAGCGCCTTTGCTTATCGAGACGGCGAACGCGTCCATCGACATACCGAGGGCTAAGAGGATAGTGGCTGAGAGATTCATCGCTTGTCCTGACCGGGGAAATATCCATATGACATACCGCTGCCCCCAGTAAAAATACGTCACATCCGACGTATAGCAGTGATATGTCTATGGTCTCGCCTGCTCATCTTGTGATGAACCGTACGTGCCACGTTTTGCAACGAGTATGTTGACACGTACATTTCCGGGAAAGGAAATCGGCTACTCCCCAACGACGGGCGCAACCTTAACATAATTTGAGAAAATAAAACAATAACAAAAAACGGTTATTAAAATTGTCAAGTGATAACGATTTTCATTTGAATTTAACGGTGATGAAAACGTTAATTAATATGAGGTGGAAAAAGGAGGGGATATAGCCATGGCTATAATACGCGCTGCGCACAATAACGGCATATATAGCCATTGCTATAATTTTAATTTACTGATTTGAAACAAGTTTGTAAATTCTGTCGAGGTCGTCGATATTCCTTACACGTACCAGTAAACGACGCTGTTCTAATTGCATCACCAGAACACCGTCTTCAGATAAATTCATTGCTTTGACGCGTGGCCACGCAATCCATGCGCTGGAAAAGAAAAAGCCATCCTGTTTAAAAATGATTTTTGGCGTGCGGATCCAGAACAGATATAACCCCATTAACGCCAGCGCACATAATAACCATGTGGTTATTAATTGACCGTGGGCATTAACGTTCTGATAAATAAGAATCGCCACCAGGCCGACAAAAATAATCCCGTCGACGCGGCCGCGGCGGAGCAGGGGGATTGCCAGCAGAACGGGACCTTTCAGACGCGGCATGATGAATTGATCGTAAATGGCCCAGGCCAGCAGCGCCACGATAAACAGGACAAGCACCCAGTCCGTGATAGTCATTACCCCTCCAGAAATGAAAACCGGGGCCAAAAAGGCCCCGGTTATGGACAGAAGAATTACAGACCCAACAGGCCTACAGCATAGCCCGCGATACCGATGATGAAGAAGCCAACGATAATCCACAGCGGGTTCACTTTCTTACGCAGCAGCCACATGCAGGCGAAGGTCAGCAGCAGCGGCACCAGGCCCGGCATCAGCTGGTCAAGGATAGTCTGCACGGTGGTCACACGAGTTTGCCCATCCTGGCCGGTGATGGTCGACACCACCAGCGGAATGTTCACGTGCGTCCACTTGTTAACCAGGGCCCCCATGACAAACAGGCCGAGGATTGACGCCCCCTCAGTCAGCTTCTGCAGGAAGCCGCCGCCCATATCTTTAACGATGTCCACACCTTTACGGTAGCCGTAAGCCACCCCGTAGTAACGGGTTGCCAGACGGACAACGTTGAAGAGGATGAAGAACAGCAGAGGACCGAGCAGGCTACCGCTCATCGCGATACCCGCACCGAGCGCGGCGAAGACCGGACGCACGGTACCCCAGAAGATAGGGTCACCCACGCCAGCCAGCGGACCCATCAGACCGACTTTGATACCGTTTATGGCACCATCGTCAATCTCTGCGCCGTTAGCACGCTGCTCTTCCATCGCGAGTGTTACGCCGAGAACCGGCGCGGCAACGTACGGATGGGTGTTAAAGAATTCCAGGTGACGCTTAATTGCCTGACGACGCGCTTCGTTGTTTTCCGGATACAGGCGTTTGATAGCCGGCACCATGGAGAAGCAGAAGCCCAGCGCCTGCATACGTTCGAAGTTCCATGAGCCCTGGAAAAGGTTAGAACGAATGAACACGCCACGGATATCGCTCTGAGTCAGTTTTTTCTCAGGAGTCGTTTTTGTCATATCAACCATTTCGCTCACCTGTTAGTCCAGTTGGTTATCGAGATCGTTGTTAGCAGCCTGTACCGGGCCACCTGCAACACGATTGTATTTCGGGCTCAGCTGGATATACAGAATTGCCATAACTGCACCAATCACACCCAGAGCAACCAGGTTGAAGTTGGTGAATGCCGCGGTAACGAAGCCGAGGTAGAAGAACGGCATCAGGTAGCCGGCACGCATCATATTGATAACCATTGCGTAACCAACAACCACGATCATGCCGCCTGCGATGTTCAGACCGCCGGTCACGACTTCAGGGATCGCATTCAGCATGCTCTGAACTTCGCTGGTACCGACAGAGATAGCGACGATAACTGCAGGGATTGCAATACGCATCGCCTGCAGGAACAGGGATGATACGTGGATCCAGGAAAGGGCCGTGAGGTTGCCGTTATCTGCTGCTTTATCCGCCGCGTGCTGGAAGGCAACGGTGATAGTACGCACGATAATGGTCAGAACCTGGCCTGCTGCGGCCAGTGGGATAGCCAGCGCGATACCGGCACCGATGCTTTGGTGACCCGCGATAACCAGAACGGTAGAGATGATGGACGCCAGTGCTGCATCCGGCGCAACGGCTGCACCGATGTTCATCCAGCCCAGGGCGATCATTTCCAGGGTACCACCGATGATAATACCGGTTTTCATGTCACCTAGGACTGCACCAATCAGGGTACAGGCCACCAGCGGACGGTGGAACTGAAATTCATCGAGTACGGATTCCATACCTGCGATACACGCGACGACGAACACCAGCACAATCTGAAGAGTGGTAATCTCCATTGTACTTCTCCTATAACGTAAGCCTTAAGTGAGAAAATTCAGCGAGCGACAGGGCAGGTTATTTGCCAACCTTGCCAATCAAATCCATCATTTTCAGTCTCTGGTCGGTAGACACTTTACGTGCTTCGAGCTCAATGCCACGGGCATTCAGCTTCTTGAACGCTTCGATATCTTTCTCATCAACCGAAATGGCGTTGTTGACCTGCGTTTTGCCCTGGCGGAATGCCATCCCGCCGATGTTGACGGAGGTGATTTTCACACCCTGCTCAACGATGCGTTCGACGTCAGTCGGGTTAGTAAACAGCAGCATCACGCGCTCACCGGCATACTGCGGGTTGTTGTATACGCGGATCATTTTCGCGATATCAACCACGTGTGCCGTCACGCCTGGAGGCGCAACCTGAGTCAGCAGCGTTTTACGCACTGTGTCGGCGGCAACTTCATCGCTGACAACGATAATGCGGGTCACATTGGTTTCTTTGGTCCAGCGGGTCGCAACCTGTCCATGAATCAGACGGTCATCGATACGCGCAAGGCCAATGACCATGTAGTCATTCGGGCCCATCGGTTTAGCTGGCACGTTCGCTTTCGGGGCCGCAGCCACAGGTGCTGCTTTCACCGCCGGTTTTGCCTTCAGCGCTTTCACGCCTTCCCGGCCGGTTTCGACCGCCAGCGCCACCAGTTCGTCGAAGCTTGGGTTGTCGTCACGCGCCATCAACGTTTCGACCAGCATAGGAATGTTTACGCCCGCGATAACTTCATGATGCTCTTTATCGACGACAATACGGCTTGCAGCGTTGAACGGGCTGCCACCCCATGTATCGACGAGAAACAGCACGCCTTTACTGGTATCCAGTTTTGCAAGCTGCGCGTTGTACTTCTCGATCAGCGTTTCTGCATTCTCGCCTGGAACGAAGTCGATCCAGCCGATGTTTTCCTGCTCGCCCAACAGCATTTCTGCCGTTTTCAAAAGCTGTTCTGCAGCCCAACCATGTGTGCCTATTACAATAGCAATCGTCACTTGCTACCTCCTTTATTATCGTTACGACAAAACCACTGCCGTTTAATGAACCGCTGGCTTTCACCGAATCGATTCAGATAGGGGTTAGAGATGAATAACTCATTACATCCGTGAATTATTTTAGATAGTGAAAAAATAATTAATGTGATGAAGATCCGTAATTTACTCATCCGGAAACGATAATTTTGGAGCGCAAAAAATCATCGCGTAAACCCTTCGGATGAATGCAAAAAGACGTAAATATTTTTCCAGTTATCCGGTCTGTCTGATATGTTTACGTTCCGTTTAAACACTCAGGAGTATAGGGCATAGCCCGCAATATGGACCGTCACCGACGCCAGCTTCCCTTCAGGCACGCTGCTGCCACGCATTCACCCCTTTTTTACCGCACCGAGATAGTCACGTCTGTTTTTGACAGGGCGATGACAGGCATTGCCTTTAGCAGGAGTCATTCATGGAACTGATAATGGATCCTTCAATCTGGGCTGGCCTGCTGACGCTGGTCGTCCTCGAGATTGTGCTGGGTATTGATAACCTGGTGTTTATCGCCATTCTCGCCGACAAGCTGCCGCCAAAGCAGCGTGATAAAGCGCGCCTGATCGGCCTGTCGCTGGCGCTGGTCATGCGCCTGGTTCTGCTGTCGGTTATCTCGTGGATGGTGACGTTGACCCGGCCGTTGTTCAGCGTCTGGGACTATGCCTTCTCGGGGCGTGATTTAATCATGCTGTTCGGCGGTATCTTCCTGCTGTTCAAAGCCACAACGGAGCTGCACGAACGGCTGGAAAACCATCAGCATGACGCTGGCCACGGCAAAGGCTATGCCAGTTTCTGGGTGGTTGTGGCGCAGATTGTGGTGCTTGATGCGGTGTTCTCCCTCGACGCGGTGATTACGGCTGTCGGCATGGTGAACCATCTTCCGGTGATGATGGCGGCGGTCGTGATCGCAATGGCCGTGATGCTGCTGGCCTCGAAGCCGTTGACGAACTTCGTCAACCAGCATCCGACGGTGGTAGTGCTCTGTCTGAGCTTCCTGCTGATGATTGGCCTGAGCCTCGTTGCGGAAGGTTTTGGCTTCCATATTCCGAAAGGCTACCTGTACGCGGCGATTGGCTTCTCGATCGTCATCGAGCTGTTCAATCAGATTGCCCGTCGCAACTTTATTAAGCACCAGTCGAACGTGCCGCTGCGTGCCCGCACTGCAGATGCAATCCTGCGCCTGATGGGCGGCCGCAAACAGACCGTTGTGCAGCATGATGCTGAAAACCCGGTCGCGGTACCCGTGCCGGAAGGGGCGTTTGCCGATGAAGAACGTTACATGATTAACGGCGTGCTGACCCTGGCTTCCCGTTCACTGCGCAGTATCATGACGCCACGCGGTGAAATCAGCTGGGTGGACATCAGTCTCAGCGACGATGAAATTCGCCAGCAGTTGCTCTCCTCTCCGCACAGTCTGTTCCCGGTATGTCGCGGTGAACTGGATGAAATTATCGGTATCGTACGCGCCAAAGAAATGCTGGTAGCGCTCGAAGCGGGTGAAGATGTTGCCGCGATGGCCTCTGCAACGCCTGCGATTGTGGTGCCGGAAACGCTGGATCCGATTAACCTGCTTGGCGTGCTGCGTCGTGCCCGTGGAAGCTTCGTGATCGTCACCGACGAATTCGGTATGATTCAGGGGCTGGTGACGCCGCTGGACGTCCTGGAAGCCATTGCCGGTGAGTTCCCTGATGCCGATGAAACGCCTGAGATCGTCACTGACGGCGATGGCTGGCTGGTGAAGGGAGGAACGGATCTCCATGCGTTACAGCAAACACTGGGTCTGGACACGCTGCTCAGCAATGACGATGACATTGCCACCGTGGCGGGCTGGGTGATTGCCCACAACGGCCATATTCCCCAGGTGGGCGATGTGCTGAGTCTGACCCCGCTGGACATCACCATCGTCGAAGCGAACAACTACCGCGTGGATCTGGTTCGGGTGGTGAAACAACCTTCGTTGTACGACGAAGAAGAGTAATCCTCAAAGAATAACGGGCAGCACATGCCCGTTATGCTCCTTCGGCGGCGGAGTTCCGCCTGCCAGCCAGTGCGGAAACTCCGCCAGCGGCATGGGCTTCGCATAAAGATATCCTTGTAAAACATGCACGCCGTGCAGACGCAGATAATGTGCCTGCTGCGGCGTTTCCACACCTTCTGCTACCAGCTCGATATTCAGGCGTTGGCCGAGCGAAATAATAATATCCGTTACCGTGGAATTCACCGCATCGGTGCCAATCGCGTTGGTAAAGGATTTATCGATTTTGAGGATGTCGGGGCGCAGCTGTTCCAGCCACGACAGGGCGCTGTTCCCGGTGCCAAAATCGTCGATCGCCAGACGCACGCCTTTGCGGTGTAGCTCGCGTACAAGTCGGTAATCAACGCCCTGCAGGCTGTCACGTTCGGTAACTTCCAGAACCAGCTGTTGTTTGGGATGAGCGGTAAACCAGTACTGGTTCACGTCGCGCAGCAGCACCCCTTGCAAAAAATGGCTGGAGGCGACGTTAATACTGATATGAAACTGCGGGTCGGCCGGAAAATAATCGATCTGACGAATCGTTTCCACGAACACATAGCGGGTCAGTGGTGCAATGAGGTTCTCGCGTTCGGCGACAGGAATAAAAACCTCTGGTGAAATCCAGCCAAGACGTGGGTTTTTCCAGCGCAGCAGAATTTCCACGCCGGTGCACTGCTGGCTACGGGTATCCAGCTGCGGCTGGCAATAAAGCTCAAATTCGCGCTGTGCCATGCCATGGATGATTTCACGGGTAAAGCTGAGCCGTCCGGCGGTGGCAATCCATGCTACGGAACTCAAAAGCAGGGCAAGGATCACCGCCAGCGGCGCCTGGGAAGGAAGGTCTTCAAGTGCGAGCATGCCCGCACCGGGCGTGGTCACGCTGATGCTGAAAGGAAAAAGTTCAGACTGACGTGTGACCATCTGCTCGTCATCGGCCAGCCGAAACGTGTCGCTGATGCCCTGTGATTCGCTGTAATAGCGGTGTCCAACGGACACTACCACCCGACGGATTATCGGCTCCTGGGGTTCCAGCAGCAGCGAGCTCAGCAGATGAATATTGATAGTCAGCATGACGCCATCTTCGCCGTCCTGCGAGGCGGGATACCACTGAATAAGAATAGGGGAGTTTTTAAGCAGCGTTTCATCCGTTGCCAGCAGCAGTCTGGGTTGCGGATCGGGCAGCGAAAGCTGGCGCTGACGCAGGACGACGTCCCGGTCGCCAAACACGCTGGAGCAATAGAGAACGCCGGATTTAACCAGCGCAATGGAACGCAGCGTTTGCATGGCTGCCGCCTGTTTACGAAGCGGCAGATGAACGTTGTCGCAGGGCTGACCGACGAGGCTGACCAGCTCATGGCGTTTGCCTGCAATCGGCATCAAAATCTTGTCGAAGCTGTCTACGGCATGACGTGCGTATGCATCAATGCGCAGCTGATTTAAGTCGCGCTGTGAAATAAATCGCAGGCCAAACGTCAGCAGCAAAACGATCAGCGCCACCATCAGAGAGATGATGATTCGCTTGCGGCGGTATCCCTTAATCAGATTCTGGGCTGTATGCATGACTGACGCTCACTCGGCGACCGCCAACTCAATTGTTAGCGTCAACAGAGCAAGTGTAGTGCTCTGCGGATAAAAAAAGAGGGGAGGGTAAAAAAATCGCCCATCTGTAGGAGATGGGCGAGGAGGGATTAGTCACACTGTACTTTGATGGCCAGGCCGCCCCGCGACGTTTCGCGGTATTTGGCGTTCATGTCTTTGCCGGTTTCGTACATGGTTTCGATGACCTTATCGAGCGAAACGCGCGGCTCACTCGTACGGCGCATTGCCATACGCGCGGCGTTAATTGCCTTCACGGAGGCGATGGCGTTACGTTCGATGCACGGCACCTGAACCTGCCCGGCAACCGGGTCGCACGTCAGGCCGAGGTTGTGTTCCATCCCGATTTCAGCCGCCACGCAAACCTGTTCAGGGCTGGCACCCAGCAGCTCGGCCAGACCTGCAGCGGCCATTGAGCAAGCGACGCCCACTTCACCCTGACAGCCAACTTCAGCACCAGAAATAGAGGCGTTCATCTTGTACAGGGCACCGATCGCTCCGGAGGCCAGGAAGTAGCGAATATAGCTTTCCGGGCTGACGGGTTCGATAAAGTGATCGTAATAAGCCAGCACGGCCGGAACGATGCCGCAGGCGCCGTTGGTCGGGGCCGTTACTACGCGGCCACCGGCGGCATTTTCTTCGTTCACCGCCAGCGCGAACATATTGACCCAGTCGACCACCGTCATCGGATCGCTGTTAGTCTTGTCCTGGCTCACCAGCATACGGCGCAGTGCAGCGGCGCGACGCGGTACGCGCAGCGGGCCAGGCAACACGCCTTCCGTATTCAGACCGCGATCGATACAGGCCTGCATGGTCTGCCACACGTTCGCAAAATAGTCTTCAATCTCTTTCTTACTGTGTAGCGCCAGTTCGTTCTGCATCACCATGCCGGAGAGCGACAGGCCGGTTTCTTTGCAGTAGTCGAGCATCTCTTTGGCGGAGTTGAACGGGTAAGGCACGGTGACATCACCGCTGGTATCCTTGCCGAAATGCTCTTCGTCGACGATAAAACCGCCGCCGATGGAATAGTAGGTTTTGCTGTAGATAACCTTATCGCCCGCGAAAGCGTGAATGGACATGCCGTTCTCATGCAGCGAAAGGTTGTCACTTCGAAAGCGCATGCCGTCGTCCTGCGGAAAATCAACTTCGCGGCGACCGTTCGCCAGCAGCAGACGTCCGCGGGTTTCCACGTCGCGAATAAACGCCGGAATAGCGTCGATATCTACGGTGTCCGGCATGTTGCCCGCCAGACCCATAATGATGGCGATATCAGTATGGTGGCCTTTACCGGTCAATGACAGTGAACCATAAACGTCAACCGCTACGCGGGTCACGTCATCGATCATTCCCTTTTCGACCAGATCATCGACGAACTGCTTCCCGGCCTTCATTGGGCCAACAGTATGGGAAGATGAGGGGCCAATCCCCACCTTGAACATGTCGAATAGACTAATCACTTTAACACTCCTGACAGGGTTACCGGAAAGCTCCGATAACGATGTAATAACTGCGCATAGTGTAAGAGGGAACCGGTAATGCAGCTTAACTATTCACATGAATTAAACTAATGCTTCACCCCGATTTTACTAATAGCGTGGGGTGGATCGCATAAGCCGTTATCCACAGTATAGTTAAGGTTTCATGCCAATTTGTACGGCCAGCTCACGAATAATCCCGGCGGTCATTCCCCAGACAAAATAATGCTGATACCAGGAGAGCCAGACGCGATGTGAGTTACCGCGACGGTGGATATCGAGCGGATGATAGCGCCCAAGGCGCAGGGCTTCGGCCAGCGGCATTTCGAAGACGGCAGAAACTTCATCGACGCTGGCGTGATAGTGCAAATCGGGCGGAATAATGCCGACGACGGGGGTCACCTGAAACCCCGTCACGCTGTCTACGGGTGGCAGTACGCCAAGGATTTCAACCGATTCCGGGGGAATTGCCACTTCTTCCTGCGCCTCGCGCAGGGCAGCTGCGATCAGGGAGGCGTCACCGCTGTCAACGGCTCCGCCGGGAAAGGCAACCTGTCCGGCATGCTTGCGCAGCTGCGAGGAGCGTTTGGTCAGCAGCAGGCCCGGTACCTCACGACGCACTATTGGGATCAGCACCGCGGCTTTGCGCTGATTTAGCGAGGCTTTCGTTGGCTGTGGGCGCAGAAGCTGAAAGCGGGAGATAAAATCGTCAAGCTTAAGGTCCGGGTGTGCCATCGGTTACGACTCCAGTTGCTGCAAAATGCGGTTCACTTTATCAAAAGTTTCCTGATATTCCGCCTGCTCGTCGCTGTCAGCCACAATGCCGCCGCCCGCGGAACAGACGATTCTGCCGCCTGTTGCCGTCAGTGTACGAATGGTGATGCTGGTGTCCATATTGCCGCACAGGCTGATATAGCCAATGCTGCCACACCAGGCATTGCGGCGATGGGGCTCGAGTTCATCGATGATTTCCATCGCCCGGACCTTAGGCGCGCCGGTGATGGAGCCGCCGGGAAACGCCGCGCGCAGCAGATCGGTGGCGTGGAGCGATTCCGGCAGTTTGGCGGTAATTGTACTCACCAGATGATGCACTGCCGGGAACGGCTCAACCACGAAGAGCTCCGGTACTCGCACGCTACCGGGTACCGCCACGCGGCCAATATCGTTGCGCATCAAATCGACAATCATCAGGTTTTCGGCCCGATCTTTTGGCGATGAGCGAAGTTTTTCAGCCTGCTCAGCATCTGCACCGGGATCGGCCTGGCGCGGCAGCGTGCCTTTGATGGGGCGTGTCTGAATTTGCTGACCTTCAAGCTGAATAAAGCGCTCAGGGGAAAGGCTCAGAATGGCACTCTCCTTCAGGCGAATAAAGGCGCTGAATGGCGCCCGGTTGGCCTGATTGAGCCGGCAAAACGCCTGCCATTCGTCACCGGAATAACGGGCTTCAAAGCGCTGTGCCAGATTGACCTGATAACAGTCGCCGCTTTGCAGATACGCTTGTACCTGGCGAAATTTCTCGCCGTAGGCTTCGCGCGTCATGTTTGAGCGCCAGGCCGAGGTCAATGTAAACGGTTTAGCATCGGTGACTTGCTGTGCTTCAAGCCATTTGAAGCGGGCATGAGGGTCATCGTGACTCAGCAGCGACACGCTCTGACGCTGATGATCGACAATCAGCGCCCAGCGATAAATGCCGACGGCCATGTCCGGCACGTGAATATCAGCCTCTGCGCTTTCAGGCAGCGTTTCGAAACGTCGGCCAAGATCGTAGCCGAACAGGCCCAGCGCGCCGCCCTGGAAGGGGTGCTCGGGATGTGAGGCAACCGGTAATTCGCAGGCTGCCAGCGTCTGTTTTAACAACGCTAACGGATCGGCTGGCGACTCTGTTTGCTCTCCATCGTGGGTAATCAGCGTGAGTGCTCCTCGCGTTACCAGCGTGACAACCGGATCGGCAACGAGAATATCAAACCGGTTATGAGCGTGTTCGGCAAACCCTGAGTGCAGCAGCATCGCCCAGGGCTGAGCGGAAAGGGGAGTGAAATAGTGTTCAGCGGCGTCGGCACGCCAGGGCAGCGTAATCACAGCAGGGGACAACATCGACCTCAATCCATCTGACGCCGCCCGCTGGCTAATGTGCAGGCGGCATGAAATAATAAGCGCCCACAATGTATCAGGAGTTCACCATGTTTGCAGGATTACCTTCACTGAGTCACGACCAGCAGCAGAAAGCGGTCGAACGTATCCAGGAGTTAATGTCTCAGGGGATGAGTAGCGGACAGGCAATTACGTTAGTGGCCGAAGAGCTACGCGCCAGCCACACCGGTGAGCGGATAGTGGCGCGCTTTGAGGACGAAGACGAGTAGTTGGATGGATTGCCTGGCGGCGCTGTGCTTGCACAGGCCTGCGTGTTGTGTAGGCCCGGTAAGGCAGAGCCGCCACCGGGCAACAGCGTCATCAAACCGCAGCAACAATCTTAATCTCAACCTTATACTGTGGCTTCATCAGCCCGGCCTGCACGGTGCAGCGCACTGGCGCATGCCCGGCAGCCACCCACGCGTCCCAGGCCTTGTTCATTGCAGCGAAATCCGCTTTATCGGCGAGAAAAATGGTCGCATCCAGAATGCGTGATTTATCGCTGCCCTGTTTTTCCAGAATCGCATCAATCTGCGCCAGGGTATTGGCGGTCTGTTCGAACGCATCGGCGTCGAGATTTTCCGGCACGCCGGTGTAGTAGAGAGTCTGGTTGTGGATCACCACGTCAGACCAGCGGGCTTCGGCATCAATTCGTACGATTGTCATCTTAGTTTCCTTCGTCGGTTTTCCTTCAAACGCCCGCAAGATTGCCACAATGTCGACATCACGTCATCCTTCAGGCTGGTACAACTCGCCCCGCGCTGACATAATCACTGTCCAGATTTACAGGGGGCAGTGTGACGGACGATTTTGCAACAGACGGGCAGTTAGCCAAAGCGATACCCGGTTTTAAACCGCGTGAACCGCAGCGTCAGATGGCGCAGGCAGTGGCGGAGGCCATCAAAGAAACGCGTCCGCTGGTGGTGGAAGCGGGTACCGGCACGGGCAAAACCTACGCCTATCTGGCCCCTGCGCTGCGCGCAAAGAAGAAGGTCATTATCTCCACTGGCTCTAAAGCGCTACAGGATCAGCTCTACAGCCGCGATCTGCCAACCGTCGCCAAAGCCCTGAAATTTACCGGCAGGCTGGCCCTGCTGAAAGGCCGCTCCAACTACCTGTGCCTTGAGCGTCTCGAACAGCAGGCGATTGCCGGGGGCGATCTCCCCGTCCAGACGCTGAGCGACGTCATTATTCTGCGAAGTTGGGCGAACCAGACCGAAGACGGCGACATCAGCACTTGCGTCAGCGTGGCGGAAGATTCCCAGGCGTGGCCGCTGGTGACCAGTACCAACGACAACTGCCTCGGCAGCGACTGCCCACTGTATAAAGATTGCTTTGTGGTCAAAGCGCGTAAAAAGGCGATGGATGCCGACGTGGTGGTGGTCAACCATCATCTCTTCCTCGCCGACATGGTGGTGAAAGAGGGGGGCTTTGGTGAACTGATTCCCGAAGCGGAAGTGATGATTTTCGATGAAGCCCATCAGCTGCCGGACATCGCCAGCCAGTATTTCGGTCAGTCGCTCTCCAGCCGTCAGCTGCTCGACATGGCGAAAGACATCACTATCGCTTACCGCACCGAAGTGAAAGACACCCAGCAGCTGCAAAAATGTGCCGATCGTCTGGCCCAGGCGACGCAGGATTTCCGCCTGCAGCTCGGCGAACCGGGCTATCGCGGCAACCTGCGTGAACTGCTGGCAGATAGCGGCATTCAACGCGCACTGCTGCTGCTCGATGATGCGCTTGAGCTCTGCTATGACGTGGCAAAACTCTCACTTGGCCGTTCGGCCCTGCTCGACGCCGCCTTTGAGCGAGCCACGCTGTACCGCGCCCGCCTCAAGCGACTGAAAGAGATTAACCAGCCGGGCTACAGCTACTGGTATGAGTGTACGTCCCGGCATTTCACCCTGGCGCTCACGCCGCTCACGGTGGCCGATAAATTCAAAGAAGTGATGGCGCAGAAAGAGGGGAGCTGGATCTTCACCTCGGCAACCCTGTCGGTAAACGACGATCTGCACCATTTCACGGCGCGCCTGGGGATTGATGAGGCTGAATCTCTGCTGTTGCCGAGCCCGTTTGATTACGAAAAACAGGCGCTGCTCTGCGTGCCGCGAAATTTGCCGCTGCCTAATCAGCCCGGCGGTGCGAAACAGCTGGCGGCGATGCTGCGTCCGATGATTGAGGCCAACAACGGCCGCTGCTTTATGCTCTGCACCTCGCACGCCATGATGCGTGACCTTGCTGAACAGTTCCGTTCAATACTCGATCTGCCTGTGCTGTTGCAGGGGGAAACCAGCAAGGGTCAGCTTTTACAGCAGTTCGTCAGCGCGGGGAATGCCCTGCTGGTGGCGACCAGCAGCTTCTGGGAAGGGGTGGACGTACGCGGCGATGCGCTGTCGCTGGTGATCATCGACAAACTGCCGTTTACCTCGCCGGAAGATCCGCTGCTGAAAGCGCGAATGGAAGATTGCCGTCTGCGGGGCGGCGATCCGTTCGATGATGTGCAGCTTCCGGATGCGGTGATTACCCTCAAGCAGGGCGTCGGGCGCCTTATCCGCGATATTGACGACCGCGGCGTACTGGTCATCTGCGATAACCGCCTGGTGATGCGCCCCTACGGCGCGGTGTTCTTATCCAGCCTGCCACCGACCCCGCGCACCCGCGATATCAGCCGGGCCGTGCGTTTTCTCGCCGGTCTCTCTGTGGGGTAATTTGCGGCGAACTGTGATAAGATGCGCGCCATTTTGTTGACCCGCTATTGCGAGAGCGCGACGTCCTATGCGAATTCTGGCTATTGATACCGCCACAGAAGCCTGTTCTGCGGCTTTGTGGAATGACGGTGCCACCACGGCTCACTTCGAGCTTTGCCCCCGCGAACACACTCAACGTATTCTGCCGCTGGTGCAGGATATTCTCACCGAAACCGCTACTGCCCTGACCGACCTCGACGCCCTGGCGTTTGGCCGTGGGCCAGGCAGCTTCACCGGCGTCCGTATCGGTATCGGCATCGCCCAGGGACTGGCGCTGGGTGCAAATTTGCCGATGATTGGCGTGTCGACGTTGGCGACTATGGCGCAGGGTGCATTCCGTAAAACGGGGGCAACCCGCGTGCTGGCTGCCATTGACGCCCGCATGGGTGAAGTCTACTGGGCCGAGTATCAGCGTGATGAACAAGGCGTCTGGCACGGCGAAGCGACCGAAGCCGTGCTGAAACCTGAAGCCGTTAACGCCCGGTTGAAGCAGCTTGACGGCGAGTGGGCTACAGTGGGTACAGGCTGGCAGGCCTGGCCGGATATGGCGAATGACACCCCTGTGACGCGGGTAAACGGCGATACGCTGTTGCCGGAAGCAGAAGACATGTTGCCGCTGGCTTGTCAGCTTTTCGCCGCGCACAAAACTGTTGCCGTCGAACAGGCTGAACCTGTTTATTTACGTAATGAAGTGGCGTGGAAGAAACTTCCCGGTCGGGAATGAATCTTAGTGACATAAGCACTGAGAAATAAAGGAGTCTCATCATGGCGAGTCGCAAACAGGTAGTACGTGGGTTACTGGCTGGGCTGGTCATTGCCGCGCTAAGTGGATGCGTGTCGGTACCGGATGAAATCAAGGGCACGAGCCCGACGCCACAGCAGGATTTGGTTCGCGTAATGGCTGCGCCGCAGCTTTATGTCGGCCAGGAAGCCCGCTTCGGTGGCAAAGTGGTGAATGTTAAAAACGAGACCGGTAAAACCCGTCTGGAAATTGCCACCGTGCCGCTCGATGAAGGCGCGCGCCCGGGCCTGGGAACCCCTTCCCGTGGCCGTATTTATGCGGACGTAAACGGCTTCCTCGACCCGGTTGATTTCCGCAATCAGCTGGTCACCGTCGTCGGACCGATTACCGGCACCGCGAAGGGTAAAATTGGCGACACGGAATACACTTACATGGTGATGCAGGCGAACGGCTATAAGCGCTGGCGCGTGACGCAGCAGGTCGTGATGCCACCTCAGCCGATTGACCCCTACTGGGGCGGCGGCTGCTATCACCATCGCTGTGGTTACGGCTACGGCGGCTGGGGCTGGTATAATCCGGGCCCGGCGCAGGTGCAGACCATCGTTACTGAATAATTCATTGTTTTTAAATCGTTTTGAGACAGCGGCTGGTCCGCTGTTTCTTTTTGTCGGGCAGGACTCCCGTTCATAAGAAAAATAAATAGTGACGCGCTTCGCAACCTTAAATCCGATTAATTAATAAACTGGTACGATAAGTTAATATGTTGTTAACGACTTGTTTATTAACAGGGGTTGTGATGACGACGAATTCTCATTTCAGAGGTGATGCATTGAAAAAGGTTTGGCTTAACCGTTATCCCGCCGATGTCCCGGCGGAGATCGATCCTGACCGCTATCAATCCCTGGTAGATCTGTTTGAACAGGCGACAACTCGTTTCGCCGATCAGCCCGCGTTCGTGAACATGGGTGAAGTCATGACCTTCCGCAAGCTCGAGGAGCGCAGCCGCGCCTTCGCCGCTTATCTCCAGCAGGGCCTGGGGCTGAAAAAGGGCGACCGCGTCGCGCTGATGATGCCCAATCTGCTGCAATATCCCGTTGCGCTGTTCGGTATTTTACGTGCCGGCATGATCGTGGTGAACGTCAACCCGCTGTATACGCCACGTGAACTGGAGCATCAGCTCAACGACAGCGGCGCCAGCGCGATTGTGATCGTCTCCAACTTTGCCCATACCCTGGAAAAAGTGGTCGGGAAAACCCAGGTTCGGCACGTTATTCTTACGCGCATGGGCGACCAGCTCTCCACGGCAAAAGGCACGTTGGTTAACTTTGTCGTCAAATACGTTAAACGCCTGGTGCCGAAGTACCATCTGCCGGACGCCATCTCCTTCCGCCGTGCCCTCCAGCAGGGCTACCGAATGCAGTACATCAAACCGGAAGTGGTGACGGAAGATCTGGCATTCCTGCAATACACGGGCGGCACCACCGGCGTGGCGAAGGGCGCAATGCTGACACATCGCAACATGCTGGCGAACCTCGCGCAGGTACATGCTACCTACGGTCCGCTGTTCCAGCCGGGCAAAGAGCTGGTAGTCACCGCGTTGCCGCTGTACCACATTTTTGCGCTGACCATGAACTGCCTGCTGTTTATTGAACTCGGTGGACAAAACCTGCTTATTACCAACCCGCGTGATATTCCGGGTCTGGTGAAAGAGCTGGCAAAATACCCGTTCACCGCGATGACCGGTGTGAATACGCTGTTTAACGCGCTGCTGAATAACAAAGAGTTTCAGCAGCTCGATTTCTCCTCGCTGCGTCTCTCCGCAGGCGGCGGGATGCCGGTACAGCAGGCGGTGGCCGAACGTTGGGTTAAACTGACCGGCCGCTATCTGCTGGAAGGCTATGGCCTGACCGAGTGCGCGCCGCTGGTGAGCGTTAACCCGCACGATATTGATTATCACAGCGGCAGCATTGGCCTGCCGGTGCCGTCCACGGAAGTGAAGCTGGTGGACGACGATAATAACGAAGTGCCACCGGGCGAACCGGGTGAACTTTGCGTCAAAGGACCGCAGGTGATGCTGGGCTACTGGCAGCGCCCGGATGCCACCGATGAAATCATCAAAGACGGCTGGCTGCATACGGGTGACATCGCAGTGATGGACGAAGAGGGCTTCCTGAAGATTGTCGATCGTAAAAAAGACATGATTCTGGTGTCCGGCTTCAACGTTTATCCAAATGAGATCGAAGACGTGGTGATGCAGCACTCCGGCGTGCAGGAAGTGGCCGCCGTTGGTGTACCGTCCGGCAGCAGTGGCGAAGCGGTGAAGATCTTCGTGGTGAAAAAAGACCCGTCGTTGACCGATGAGGCACTGATCACCTTCTGCCGCCGTCATCTGACCGGATACAAGGTGCCGAAGCTGGTTGAGTTCCGTGATGAGCTGCCAAAATCGAACGTTGGAAAAATTTTGCGACGAGAACTGCGTGACGAAGCGCGCGCTAAAGTGGACAATAAAGCCTGAACTACGCGTGAGTCGCCTTCAGACGCCGGTTAAGCCGGCGTTTTTTATGGGCGCAAACCATAGAGAATACAGATTGAATTATCAGATGATCACCGAGGACGCTGCGCTCAGGACCGCCTGTGATGAGGCCCGCAACGTACCCGCCATTGCGCTGGACACCGAATTTGTCCGCACCCGTACCTATTATCCGCAGCTGGGCCTGATTCAGATGTTCGACGGCAAGACGGTGGTGCTGATCGACCCGCTGACCATCACCGACTGGGCACCGTTCAAAGCGTTGATGCGTGAGAAAACGGTCACCAAATATTTGCATGCCGGCAGTGAAGATCTTGAAGTGTTTCTGAATACTTTTGGAGAATTACCGGAACCGCTTATTGATACCCAGATTCTGGCGGCATTCAGCGGCCGCCCGCTGTCGTGGGGTTTTGCGGCGATGGTTGAGGAGTACACCGGCATTGCGCTCGATAAAAGCGAGTCCCGCACCGACTGGCTGGCGCGTCCGTTGACCGAGCGCCAGTGCGACTATGCGGCGGCGGATGTCTGGTATCTGTTGCCGATTGCTAAAAAACTGCTGGCGGAAGCTGACTCCAGCGGCTGGCTGCCCGCGGCACTCGACGAATGCCGCCTGATGCAGCAGCGCCGTCAGGAAGTGGTTGATCCGGCGGACGCCTGGCGCGATATCACCAACGCCTGGCAGCTGCGTACCCGCCAGCTGGCGTGTTTACAGCTTCTGGCAGACTGGCGTCTGCGTAAAGC
This sequence comes from Scandinavium sp., assembly GCF_032012665.1. Taxonomy (NCBI): domain Bacteria; kingdom Pseudomonadati; phylum Pseudomonadota; class Gammaproteobacteria; order Enterobacterales; family Enterobacteriaceae; genus Scandinavium; species Scandinavium sp. Next base: position 199,581 of record NZ_DALZVG010000004.1, on the reverse strand, counting down.
CCGCGAGCGTAATATGGCAGTCAATTTCGTGGTACGTGAAGAGCATCTCTGGAGCGTGGCTCGCTACATGCCGGGTAGTATGGGCGAACTCGACAGCCTTGGGCTTTCAGGCAGTGAAATTCGCTTCCACGGTAAAACGCTGCTGAGCCTGGTTGAGAAGGCCAAAGCGTTGCCGGAAGAGGCACTCCCTGAGCCGCTGCTGAACCTGATGGATATGCCGGGCTACCGAACGCTGTTTAAAGAGATCAAAGCGCTGGTGCAGGATGTCAGCAAAGAGAAGGGCGTCAGCGCGGAGCTGCTGGCTTCCCGTCGCCAGATTAACCAGCTGCTGAACTGGCACTGGAAGCTAAAGCCGCAAAACGGTTTGCCGGAGCTGGTGGCGGGCTGGCGTGGGGAAATGATGGCCGATCGCCTGAATGCGCTGCTGGCGAATTATCCCAGGTAAACAGTCAGTGCTTTTTTCAGAAAAGCGCTTTCGTGTTTGCCCCTTCTCCCTGTGGGAAAGGGCAGGGAAGAGGGTATCAGGCCACAGAGTTGTACCAATTGCCGGGGGGCTGCGTTTGCCCGCCCTGCGGTTTATGGCCGAGACTGTAGCCCCGATAAGCAAAGCGCCACCGGGGAATGATCCGGATACAGAATCCAATAAAAAACCCGCCGAAGCGGGTTTTCACATCAGGACTTAGACTCTTCCGTTTCAGGAAGCGTCACGTTGAGCTCAAGAATCGAGATATCCCCGTCTTTTTGCTCCAGCTGAACGGTCACCATTTCCGGGTCAATCTGAATGTATTTGCAGATCACTTCCAGGATGTCTTTACGCAGCTGCGGCAGATAGTGTGGCTCTGCATCACTGCGGCGGCGTTCCGCGACGATAATCTGTAAACGTTCTTTCGCGATGTTGGCGGTGTTCTTTTTTCGTGAGAGAAAAAAGTCGAGTAATGCCATAACTTATCCTCCGAACAGGCGTTTGAGGAAACCTTTCTTCTCTTCTTCGATGAAGCGGAAAGGACGTTCTTCTCCCAGCAGACGATCAACCGTGTCGGCGTAGGCTTTGCCTGCGTCGGCTTCGGCATCCAGAATAACCGGCTCACCCTGGTTAGAGGCGCGAAGGACTGACTGATCTTCCGGGATCACGCCAACCAGTTTAATGCGCAGAATTTCCAGCACATCTTCCATGCTCAGCATGTCGCCTTTGCTGACGCGGCCCGGATTGTAGCGGGTGAGCAGAAGATGTTCTTTAATCGGATCTTCGCCTTTCTCGGCGCGGCGAGATTTTGACGCCAGAATGCCCAGAATACGGTCGGAGTCACGAACGGAAGAGACTTCCGGGTTAGTGGTAATCACGGCTTCATCGGCGAAGTAAAGCGCCATCAGCGCGCCGGTTTCAATGCCCGCCGGAGAGTCACAGACGATGAAATCGAATTCCATCTTCTTCAGCTCTTCGAGCACCTTTTCCACACCTTCGTAAGTCAGTGCGTCTTTGTCACGAGTCTGAGAGGCCGGGAGAATATAGAGATTTTCGGTACGCTTATCTTTAATCAGCGCCTGGTTCAGCGTGGCATCGCCCTGAATGACGTTCACGAAATCATAAACCACGCGGCGTTCACAGCCCATGATCAGGTCGAGGTTACGCAGGCCGATGTCAAAGTCGATAACGACTGTCTTCTTTCCCTTCTGGGCCAAACCAGTAGCGATGGCCGCGCTGGAGGTGGTCTTGCCAACGCCCCCTTTACCCGAAGTCACAACAATAATGCGTGCCATAAAAATTCCTTGTTAAAAGGGATCAGTTTAACGGTTCAATTGCCAAAGCCGCTTCGTCCAGACGCAGACGAACCGCTTTGCCATAATAGTCGGCGGTGATGTTTTCACTCAGCCAGTAAACACCCGCGATAGACACCAGCTCTGCCGCGAGGTGGGTACAAAATATTTGTGCTTCCCGGTCACCGCTGGCACCCGCCAGTGCGCGTCCACGCATCATGCCGTAAATGTGAATGTTCCCGTCGGCGATAAGCTCCGCGCCCGCACTCACATGACTTGTGACAATCAGATCACAGTTTGGTGCATAAATGCGCTGACCGGAACGAACCGGTGTATCAATCAATCGCGTTTTTGTGACGGGAGTAGCAATTGGTGCCGGAGCAGGGGGCTCAACAGGGGCTGCCCGAACCGCTTTTTCTTTCCCTTCAGTCAGTAAGGGAATGCCGACCAGCTCGATTTCGGCCTTCAGTGCGGGATTTTTACAGCCGCTGACGCCCATAATGCGCAAGCCCGTAGCGGAAATGGCCTGCTGCAATGGTTTCCATTGGGTCACATTATCCAGACTGCTGATATTGACCACTACCGGTGCGTGTTTCAGAAAAGCGGGAGCCTGGGCGATTTTGTCTTCTAACGCCTGACGAATAACCTCGGGTTTTGCCTCGTGCAAATGAACCACTGATAACGTGAAGCTACTGCCTTTAAGTTCGATGGGCGTGTTTGACATCCTGGCCTTACTCAATTTTCAATTTATCAGCCGCACGGCTGCGGTGATATTCCGAAGACTACCGGGCATGTTATAGTCACTAATATAGAGTGGCAAGTCGCCACCGTCTAATTCAGAGTAAAAGTGATGTTTTGTGTGATCTATAAAAGTAATAAGCGCGACCAGACCTACTTATATGTCGAAAAAAAAGACGATTTCTCCCGCGTGCCGGCTGAATTAATGCAGGGGTTTGGTCAACCGCAGCTGGCCATGATTCTGCCCCTGGACGGGCGTAAGACATTAGCCAATGCCGATCTGGAAAAAGTAAAAAAAGCCTTAACTGAACAAGGCTATTATTTGCAACTGCCGCCTCCGCCGGACAATTTACTTAAGCAGCATCTCCAGGCGAGCGGAAAACAATAACGCAACGACAGGAGCAGGCATGTATCAACATCATCACTGGCAGGGCGCGTTACTGGATTACCCGGTCAGTAAAGTGGTTTGTGTAGGGAGTAATTACGCCAAACATATTCAGGAGATGGGCAGCGCCACGCCGGAAGAGCCGGTGCTGTTTATTAAACCTGAAACGGCGCTGTGTGATATTCGCCAGCCGTTAGTGCTGCCGGAAGGCTTTGGCTCGGTGCATCATGAAGTTGAGCTGGCGGTGTTGATTGGCGGCACGCTGCGTCAGGCCTCTGAGGAGCACGTGCAAAAAGCAATTGCCGGCTACGGCGTGGCGCTGGATCTCACGCTGCGTGACCTGCAAGGCAAAATGAAGAAAGCGGGCCAGCCGTGGGAAAAAGCCAAAGGCTTTGATAATGCCTGCCCGATCTCCGGCTTTATTCCGGCAGGCGATTTCCAGGGCGATCCGCAAAACACGCCGCTCAGTCTGAAGATTAACGGTCAGGTGCGCCAGCAGGGCTCCACCTCAGACATGATCCACAAAATTGTGCCGCTGATTGCCTACATGAGTCGTTTCTTTACCCTCAAAAGCGGGGATGTGATCCTCACCGGCACGCCGGAAGGCGTCGGCCCGCTCGCCAGCGGCGACGAGCTGGAGGTCAACTTCAACGGTCATTCGCTTACCACCCGCGTACTGTAAGCATCTTTTGCCGCCACCATCGGGCGGCAAAACTTGCATCCACATGCCAGACTGGTTATAAGGTGCCCCTGGTTTTTAATGGCGGATTTTCTTATGAGCGACACACCCTTCTGGCAGAGCAAAACGCTCGAGCAAATGACCGACGCCGAGTGGGAGTCGTTGTGCGATGGCTGCGGCCAGTGCTGCCTGCATAAGCTAATGGACGAAGACAGCGACGAAATTTATTTCACCAACGTCGCCTGCCGCCAGCTGAATATTAAAACCTGCCAGTGCCGCAACTACGAGCGCCGCTTCGAATACGAACCGGACTGCATCAAATTGACCCGCGATAATCTCCCGACTTTCGAATGGCTGCCGCACACCTGCGCCTATCGTCTGCTTGCAGAAGGTAAACCGCTGCCAGCGTGGCATCCGTTGCTGACGGGATCGAAAGCGGCGATGCACGGCGAACGTATTTCCGTGCGCCACATCGCGGTGAAAGAGTCTGAGGTGGTGGACTGGGAAGATCACATCATGAATCATCCTGGCCGGGGGTAATTTCCGCCAGGATGCAGAAGAAGCCACCGCAGTTAGCGGTGGCTTTTTTGTATCAGAAGAGTACCGAGTAGTTCAGGCCAAACGTTCTGCCACGGCCCTTATAAGTGTACAGACCTGGTGCGCCATACGTCGGGCTGTAAAGCCCCGGCGCGCGTTGGCCCCAGACGGTGGTGTATTCCTTATCCAGCAGGTTTTCGACGCTGAAGCTGACTTTACCCACCGGCAGGGTGTAGCTACCGAGGAAGTCTACCGTGTTGTAGCCGTCAATTTTGTTGCCGTCGGCATCGGAAACGTCAAACGTCTGGGTGCTCTGCACGCGTAAACCCCAGTCGCCCGGAGCCCAGTTAACCCACGCGCTGACCTTCGATGGGCTGGCGCTGTCAACCGTCAGCTTTTCCCATTTGCCGTTCTCGCGGGTTTCCGACTTGATGGCGTTAAAGTTGGAGCCAAGGCTCCAGTCGCTGGCGTTGAAGTAGTAATCGACCTGGCCCTCAACACCGTAGATCCGACGTTTGTCATCATCCATGGTAATGGTCATGTCAGATTTATTGATGTTGATGGTTTTGTCGGACAGCGAGTAATAAGCCGCAACCTGGGTGCGCAGGTTGTCGCCGGTGAATCGCCAGCCCAGCTCGTAGGCGTCGACCTTAATGCCGTCGAGCTTCGAGTCATTCACGTTGACGCTATTGTTGAGCTGATAATGTCCGTTTGCCAGGGTGTAGTTACCGGAGCCGTAATATTTCGCCAGATCCGGGATCTCAAAGCCCTGAGAGAAGTTAAACCATAGCTGCTGGCGGTCGGTCAGATGGCCAAGAATACCGGCGTTGAACAGTAGATTGTTGTAGTCCGTTTTGCCGCCGGGCACCGCGTCGGCTGAGGTCGCTTTCCCGGTAGCGATGGCCTGCTGCTGCGCGTAGCCGATAAAATCGTCGACCTTATTTTCCGTGTACTGATAGCGCACGCCGCCGCTCAGGGTAATAGCGCTGATGTCATAGCTCGCCTGCAGGAACGGGGCGAGGTTCGTGATGCTGTAATCCGGATAGCGGCCAATGTTGTAAGCATTGTCGAGCGTCATCCCGCCGCTGGCTGCGGCCGTGTTCAAATCGAAGAACTGCTGGTTAGCATTGAAGGTTTCATGATCGGCGTCGACGCCCCAGGTCAGATTGAGATCCTCCAGTGGCTTGCTGTTGAGGGTTAACTTGCCGCCGTAAAAATCGGTTTTCTGCTGGGAAGCGCCAATACTGGTGACCTGACCCTTGCTCAACGTCGGGAACGGGTAGAAGGTCAGGCTCTCGTCACGATAATAAACTTGCGCCACCAGTTCCTGGCCCCAGACGTCAGTGTTGGAGTATTGCAGGTTAATAAGATGACGCTCCGTCCCCGGCAGACGATCGGAGTCGAGATTGTCTTTGTTATACGCCCGGCCATCGCCGGTCACCGCCGAAAAGTTCTCGCCAAGGAACAGACCGTGTTTGCCATCGGACTGGCTTTTGAAGTACTGCGTGGTCAGCTGAAGCTGCTGGTGATCGTCAATGTCCAGCGTACCGGTGCCCATTACGTCGATGCGGTCGGAATACTGCAGCCCGGTCTGAGTGTTGTCGATGATGACCTCATCGCCGTTGCCGTCATACCAGCCGCCGTAGCGCTGATACGCCACGGAGAGGCGCCCTGAAGCCTTATCGTTGCCGCCGCTGACGGAGGCCGCCACGTTTTCATCATGATCGTTATGGCTGGTGAAGCCGCTTTTGGCCCCGGTCTGGAACTCCACTTCGGTGTCCGGCTGGCCTTTTTTGGTGACGATGTTAATCAGTCCGCCGGTACTGCCGCCGCCGTACAGTGACGTGGCGCCGGAGATAACCTCGATGCGTGAAATATTAAACGGATCGATGGAGTCGAGCTGTCGGCTGTCGCTGCGTGAGGAGTTCAGGCGCACGCCGTCCACCATCACCATCATCGAGCGGCCACGCATGTTCATACCATAGTTAGTACGACCCTGGCTGCTGACATCCATACCCGGAATCAGCTGCGCGAGCACGTCTTTTAGCTCTTTCCCACCCTGAACCTGCTGTTCAATATCTGCCTGTTCAATCACCCAGGTCGTTTGCGCCATATCCGCCACCGCATGATTGGCACGGCTGGCAGACACGACGACCGTTTCTTCTTTTCCTTCTTCCGCCCACGCAGAGGCAGACAATATAGCCAGTAAACAAGGATTTAAAACCCAAAGGCAAGCGCGCTTCATTGTTAGTATTTTCCCAATTGTGTGTGTCAGTATTCAGTGGTTTTTAGGGCCTGAGGAACCTCGCGTGTATCGCGGCTGGCGTCGCTTCGCCAGTGGATCACGCCAGGGGTGCCAGACAGCTCAAACGGCGTATCGGGGTGCGCGCTGTTGAGAATGCGCGCGGCCCGCCAGGCCATCAGGCTGAGCTGGGGTTCTGCGATGCCGAGACTGCACATCCCGGCATTGACGGCGTACAGGCGGTTACCCGCCGGGCCGCTCCAGTCAAGGGAGAAATCGGTATTCACCCGCAGCGACTCATCGCCGTTCAGGCGTAGCTGTTTCGCGAGCGGCGCGAGGAAGGCCGGGTTCGCCGGGCGATAGCCCGTGGCGAAAATCACCACGTCGCAATCAAGCTGCTCTTCGCCTTGATCCAGATGGTGGTGCAGCGTCAGGCGCTGAGCAGAACCTCTGCTGGCTACGTGGCTCACGGAACGGGAAGGCAGCAGCCGCGCCCAGGGTTTTTCACGCAGTACTTCAAAGCGGTGATACATAGCGCGGTAGATAGCCAGCAGCGATTCGGTCGTAATGCCGTCGGAGGTCATTTTTTGCTCCGCCAGCAGCCGTTCGCGAGTGCCTTCCCCGAGGGTGGCAAAGCTTTCCAGATACTCCGGCGTGAAATATTCATTCGCGAAAGCGGCCTCATCCAGCGCGTTGTAGTTATTGCGCCGTGACACCCAGTTCAGCATCGCGGGCTGTCCCCATTCGCCGCTGAAGATATTGAGGAACAGATCGGCACCGCTCTGGCCACCGCCAACTACCGTCACGCGCTTGCCGCTTAAGTCCGGCGTGCGGAGCATCATTTCGCTGGCGTGGAAGCAGCGATCGCTCTGCTCATTGACGCAGGCGGGGAGATTAACTTGCTTGCCGATGCCAAGGCAGACATGGCGCGCCAGGAAGCGATCCCGCTGGGTGGTAATTTCAAACAGGCCCTGCTGCTCGTCGTAGCGCACCTGCTGTACCTGCTCGCTGAACGCCAGGTTGCTGAGGTTTTCCGCCGCCCAGCACAGGTAATCAGCAAACTCTTCCCGCGATACGGTGCGCAGCTCTGTCGTCAGGAAGCGGTAGAACTTCTTGCGCTGCACCAGGTAGTTCAGGAAGCTGTGGCGGCTGGTGGGTTTCACCGCGCTGACCAGATCCTTGAGGAAGCTCGTCTGCATATGGCAGTCGGGCACCATCATTCCGGGGTGCCAGGAAAAATGCGGTTTACGCTCAAGAAACAGCGTGCTGAATCCCTCAAGACCGTCTGCCAGCGCGGCGATGCTGAGATTGAACGGGCCAATACCAATGCCGATGAAATCATAGGTTTTCACTGTGCGGGCTCCCTGGTAGCAAAATAAAGCGGGTTATCGAGATCGGTGAGATAGATCGGCAGCATGCGGCTACCGCCGTCATGTTCGGAGAAAGTGAGTTTGACCGGGTTGAGGATCACGCGAATGATCTGCGGCTTAAACAGATCAAACAGGTCGAAGCGCGCCTGCATCTGAGGATGGTGGCTCATGTACTCCTGCAACACCTCAGCCAGCAGCTGATAAAAGCGGGTTTCACTGACGCCACAGCGTTCGGTCAGGCGCGAAATAAAGCGCAGCACCGTGACGAAATGGCCCGTCTGTAAATCATGAATGATGTAGTCGGCGCTCAGGCGGGCGGTGACTTGTTTCACCTCATCAGGTAACGAGGCCATTTCAGGGAAGTCCTCATCCACCAGTCGCATATCGCCCTGGAAATCTTTCAGCAGAATGCGCTGCGGCAGATGGTCTTTCATCACCAGCGTGACGTTCTGGCCGTGGGCGATCAGCGCAACGCCATAGCGGCAAAGCAGGTGATAAAACGGCAGCACCACGGCGCGGAACATCTGCGTGAGCCAGGCTTCCGCGCTCAGGCCGGAACGGGCAATCCAGGCATCAATAAGCGGGCGACCGCTTTCGTCACACTCCATCAATGCTGCCATCAGCACGCCCTGTTCACCCTCCTGCAAATAGCAGGAAGGGTTCTCACGCCAGATAACGCCAAGCATTTCCTGATAGCGATAGGGCGCTTTTGGCAGGGCGGCGTAACCCTGATGCGTCAGATAGCCCGCAGCGGGTTCGCCAAGGATCTGCGCGCCAAGCGCGGTCAGCGTGGTGTCGGCGGCAAATTGCTGCTGTAGCCAGCGGGAAGCCAACGGCCCGGCCGCAATGTATTTGCCGGGAATGCCGCGATAGCAGGAGGTGTTATAGATGGTCAGCGGCAGCTTGATATCGTACGCCGAACGGCGGCTTGCGTTCGTCAGCGTGCGCAGCGACTGCTGAGCCAGATACTCATCGCCGAACTCACCAAGTTCGATAATGTCGCCGCGAGCCAGATGCGGGAAAAAGTGCAGGGCGATTTTCTGCTGCCACTGCCACGGATGGAGCGGCACGGGCAGCCAGGCGTCGGGATCGGGCAAGGTCTGCCAGCAGGCGTTAAAGCGTTGACGTTCGCCGTCGTTCATGGCGCTGGCGAGTAAGCTGCTGATGTCGCAGTCCACATCGCTGCTCCATACCAGCTTGTCCCGACGAACGGCTACCCAGACAAGTTGAAAACGCCCGCAGTATTCAGGAGCGTAAGCCTGCAGCGCATCCAGGCCCCAGCCCCGGCGACCTTTATTGAAGATAAATTTAGGATGACCGCTCAGCAGGCATTGCAGGGTATCCGCAGGCAGGTCGATCAGCGCATCGGCATCCAGCCCTTTGCGGGCCTCCAGCAGCTGCACGTCACCGCGCAGGGTGGCATAGAGATCTTCGAGATGTTCAGCGGTTTGCGCATCACTCATCCCAAGCACCTGCGCAAGCTGACGGAGGGCACGCTCGGCCTCGATGGGTTCGCCGCTGATATTGCTGAGCGTTTGCGGGTCGATATGCAGCCAGCCCCAGATCCCACGCTTTGCGCTGAACTGCCAGCGCTCGTCCCCGAGCCTGATGCGCCACTGACCGTCACTTATTTGTTCGGCGTTCAGGGTGCGCTCATACTCCAGCTCCGCGAGAATTTTTGCCACCATCTCGCGGTTAACCTGTTCCCAGCGAGACAAATTCATAGCCCAACCTCGCGGAAAAACGCCTCACGCTCGTTCATCACCAGACGCGAACGCTTGTGCGGGAAATCGAACTCTTTCAGCGTACTGAAGCCTGCTACGGGCAGATGACGGAACAGGCGCTGGTTGTCATAGCGAGGTTCTGCTACCACGCGCGTAGTACGGGGCTCATCAAGGTAGAGATAATGGCTGAGTCCGCGCAGCCAGCTGCGAATATACTGCGCGCCGCGCCATTGCTCTTCACCGACCAGCATATGCAGGCCGCGATCGAAAGGCTGCCAGCGATAGTGACGGCCAATCCGGTCCTCTGCCGCCCAGTAAATTTCAAAATAGCCGAACGGCTGGTCGTCAAAGCAGCCAATCAGCGGATAGCAATAGCTGGAATCCAGCTGCTTGCGCAGATAGTTTTCCTGCTCAGCCAGCGGGCCTGCCATCTCCCAGAATGCGTTCACCCGCGGTGAATTCATCCAGGCGGTAAAGCGTTCGGCATCCCACGCCACATCCGCAACGCGGAAGCTCAGCGTACGTTTGATTTGTGGATCGTAACGGCGATAAACCTCACCTTCAGGACGCAGTGGACGCTGCGGGAGGCAAAGCTGACGTGATTCATCAAACTGCATTCCCGTGCGCGCGGTGGGCCGCTCACCGCATAGCCACAGCGGCAGCTGCCAGAAAGCTTCCCGGGAGAGGTAATCGCTCTGAACCTGGCTCAGCAGCGCTTTTGCCTGTGCATCGTGTTGCCACTGAGCCCACGGCAAGGTGACACCGCTCAGCTTTGGTGCAGCGACAAAAAGCTGATCGAGAGCCTGAATCAGCCAGCCGTCGGGTATGTTTTCGGGAGGCAGCAGCACGGCGCTGCCGTCGAGTCCAAGCTGCAATGACAGCGGGGCATCAAGCTGAGTACAGCGGAATCCATAGCCGTCATGAACGAGATGAGCGTGCGGCATCAGGGTTGCTCCTTGTAAAACGGGTTGCTGAAGTTGAAGTAGATCACCGCCGGATCGGCAATGGTGTTTTCGTTGTGATCGTGGAGATAGCAGAAGAAGTTGCCCTTACAGTTCCACACCGGACTGTCGAGAACGTAATCCAGGCAGCGGGTATTCACGGCGCTCTGGCGCAGACGAAGCAGGGCATCGCGTACCCGCGCCATCAGCGCCTCTTCCGTGGCAAAGCCCGCAGCAGCGAGCGCCGCTGTGACGGCAAGGGTGGAATTCACCAACAGGTAGTAGGGGAAGTAGCGCAGCAGTTGGGCTTCGCTAAAGCGGTTTTCCGCCTCCAGCTCATTCTCTTCCGTCAGCCAGTCGCGCGCACCTTCGGTAAAGGCGCTTCCCTGGCAGTCACGGTACAGCAGGCCGACGGGCAAATCCTCCTGCATCTCAACCAGAATATTTTGCTGGTGGGCCAGCAGCACCAGTCCATAATCAGCCTCAGCGCTGAACAGCGGCAGCAACACACGTTCGCAGTAAGCCTCTACCCAGCAATCCGACGCTGTTTCCAGAGAGAGATTCAGGCGCTGGCTCAGGCGACGAACAGCGGCAGCAAGCAGGCTGTCACCGCCATCGGGCGCAGCCTGGGTCAGACTTACCAGCACATTGGTCTGGGTTTGCGGCTGGTCAAACAGCAGGTTCACACGCAGCGCCATCAGGCTCTCTTCCTGAATGTTGCCGTTTGCATCGCGCAGTCCTGCCCAGCCATCTTCCTGCATCACCCGCATTGTCGGGTAGCGGGCCTGTAACGCCTGCCAGCGCGACGTTTTTGCAAGACGTGCGAGACGCATACCGCGTTTCACTTCTTTCACCGACAGGGTACGTACGGAGTTGGTCAGCCGCACGCTCAGGGAGAACTTGATCATGTCCCGGCTGCTTTCGCAGTACAGGGAGCGCGAGGAGCTGGTGGGCAGCCAGCTCTCACCCGCTTCGCCCAGATCGAGCAGGCTGCCGTTTTCAGCTAACTGCTGGCACCAGGCCTGTGTCAGCAAATAGTCTGCCTGCCATGGATGCATGGGCAGCAGCCAGCGCTCGTCGCTGAAATGGGGCAGTAGCGCAGGTGCGTTTTCTGCGGCGAAACGCAGCAGGCGATCGCGCAAGGAGAGGTTCAGGCTCTCGCCAGCAACCTGCTTTTTATCCACGGCAAACCAGCGCAACGGGAAACGTGAGGCGAAATCCGGCAGGTAGCGGCGGGCTTCGGTTTCGCTAAAAGGCTCATGGGATTTGGGGGCCGGATGAAAAGCATGTCCCACCAGCAGCGCCTGTTCAGCCTGAGCAAAATTGAGCGGCCCGCTGCGCAGGGTCGCCCAGTCGTGGCGCAGATCGATGGCCTGCCAGGTGTGTCGATGGCTCTCGAGGACGCGCTCGCTGAACTGAGCAAGCGTCTCCTGACTCAGTTCACCCCGCACGCCCGGTTTATTCAGCACGTTGGTAACGAGCTCATCAAAAGTGAGCGTCTGTTTTTCATCGTGGGCGGTGTCAATCAGCAGAGCAGGAAACTGGTACTGATGATGCTGAGTAGGGGAAAAGTAGCGGAGTGGCAGTTGAATCGCCTGACGATCGTTGAGGGGAAAATGGATTCGGGCTGACTCGCCCGGTTGCTCTGCTGGCAGCTTCTGCCAGTCGCGAGTTTCACGCAACAAGGCATTCAGGAAGCACTGAGCCGCAACGTCGGTGCCGGCATGACGGGACGGGGAACGCATCGTTCTCTCTCACTCCATAATTGATAATAATTATCGTTATGATATGCATTCTATTTACATAAACAACTATTTTTGCAATATTTGTTTTCATTAAGTTCATAATTTCCTCACATTTTTTGGCGTTATTTTACATTCCTATGAGTACAAATTCGGGCGTTGCCCCTGATGTGATTTCCCTGAAACCCGCGTGGCCGCTGGCGCTGTGCGCGGGGTTGCTGGGGATTGGCCAGAATGGCTTGTTGGTGATGATGCCGCAGCTGGTGTCGATGACCGGGCTGTCGCTCTCCGTTTGGGCGGGACTGCTGATGTTTGGCTCGATGCTGTTTTTACCCGGTTCGCCGTGGTGGGGGCGGCAGGCCGAGATCCGCGGCTGTAAATTTGTGGTGGTGGCGGCCCTGACGGGCTATCTGGCGAGTTTCACCCTCATGGCATTGACGATCTGGGGGATGGCGCTAGGTGCGGTGGGCCTGTGGCCTGGGCTGTGCGGATTGATTCTCTCCCGCTGTCTGTATGGCCTGACGGTTTCCGGCATGGTGCCAGCCGTGCAAACCTGGGCTATTCAGCGTGGGGGGATGGAAAAACGTATGTCAGCGCTTGCTACAATCAGCTCCGGCTTAAGCTGCGGCCGTCTTCTGGGGCCACCGCTGGCGGCCGCAGCGTTAGGTTTGCATCCGCAGGCTCCGCTGTGGCTGATGGCGGTAGCGCCTTTACTGGCACTGTTGCTGATCGCGCGGGAGGATAACGACCCGCCGCTGCCTCCGGTGGCGAAGCAATCTGCTCACCTTAGCCGCGCAATGCTGCCGTATCTCCTGCTGGCACTGCTGCTGGCGGGCAGCGTCAGCCTGATGCAAATTGGCCTCTCAGCCCGCCTGCAGCCGATCTTCCCGGGTTCCGCGATGCAGGTCAGCCATCATGTGGCTTTGCTGCTGAGCCTCGCGGCGGCAAGCACGCTGGCGGCCCAGTTTCTGGTGGTTCGTCCGCAACGTTTACGTCCTCTGCACTTGCTGTGCGCAGCGGCATTGTTAATGAGCGGAGGCTTGCTGCTGATGGTGCTGCCCGGCCTGTTCACGCTTTACACCGGCATTATCGTGACTTCACTCGGCTCGGCCATGGCAACGCCCGGCTACCAGCTGCTGCTCAACGATCGTCTGACTACTGGCAAAGGCGCAGGCGCTATCGCCACCAGCCATACGCTGGGCTACGGGCTCAGCGCGCTGATGGTTCCTGCTGTCACTGCGCTTTTGGGTGAGCCAATGCTGCTGGGCGCAGCAATGATGCTGTCCTTGCTGTTCCTTCTTCTCTGCGGGGTGCTCTGGCGTCGCCGTAATGACCCGGAGTTCTGATTATGGCCGCTGGCTACCGTATTTTTAACGTCACTCTTGCCCGTCGCATTCCTGTCTCACCCTCGCTGCTGCGCTGCGTTTTTACTGGACCCGAAGTGGCGCAAATGAAGCATGAATCGCCGGATCAGCGTATCAAACTGCTGTTTGACGGGCAGGGCGGGAAGGCGGCCAAAATGGCAATGAGCGATAGCTGGTATCAGGATTACCTTGCCCTGCCGAAGGAGCAGCGCCCGGTAATGCGCACCTACACGCTGCGAGCTTTGCGTGCCGCCGAACTTGAGGTTGACGTTGAGTTTGTGCTGCACGGTGACGACGGCCCGGCATCGCGCTGGGCCACGCACGCCCGGCCCGGTGATGCTATACAGCTGGTGGCACCGAATGCAGCATCGCCGGAAGACAGCGGCGGCTATGAATGGTTAGACAGCGACAGCGTGCGCCAGGCGCTGCTGATTGCCGATGAGACGGCGCTGCCTGCGGCGATTGGCATTCTCGAGCAACTCGCCAAAAAGGCTGAACCGCCGCGCGTGCAGGCCTTTTTCTCGGTGCCGCTGGTGGAAGATGTACAAACCCAGGCGTTTCCGTTCGCGGAGATCCACTGGCTCGCCCGGGAGCGAAATGAGGATTTACTCCACGCCGTGGCAAAGCAAGTGCAGATCCCGGAATACGCGAAAACCTGCGAACAATCGACGCAAGAGCAGAGCCTGAGTGACACGCTTTTGTGGGAAAGGGCGACGGCGGCGACGGGTTTTCAGGCATGGGTGGCAGCGGAATCCAGAGTGGTGAAGTTACTGCGCCGCGAGCTGCTTGAGAAGCAGAAGTTAAACCGCGACTGTGCGAGCTTTATGGCCTACTGGTCTCAGGGGAAGGCATAAAAAAAACCTTCCCGTAGGAAGGTTTTCACATTTTAACGTGTGCGGCCTGATGCCCTCACCCCGACCCTCTCCCACAGGGAGAGGGAGCAGACATTAAAAAAGGCAACCGAAGTTGCCTTTTTGCTGTTTATTACCGACCAAACAGGTCGCGCTTTTTCGGTTTGAACGGCTGGGCAATCAGCACCAGCAGCGCCACAATCAGAAACGCGGCAAAAATCCCTACCAGCCACTGCGGCATTTCGAGCGACAGGAATGACCACTGGCGCACGGAGCAGTCGCCGCTGGCGACAAATACCTGCGGCAGCCACTTATCAAGCGGCAGCCACGTCGGGAAGCGTGCGGCAAAATCACAGGTCTGGAACGGAGACGGGTGCAGCTGCATGATGGTGTGCTCCCATGAAAGCTGCAGGCCCCGAATGGCACTGTAAATCCAGATGGCGAGGGCGGCAAAACGCAGCGGCGTTTTTGGCGCGATCGCCCCGACAATCCCGGCACCCATGACGCCGAACAGCGCGCAGCGTTCGTAGATGCAGAGCACGCACGGCTGCAGCTTCATCACGTGCTGAAACCAGAGCGCAACCATCTCTAAAGCAAACGCGACCAACGCTAACAATAACCATGCTCCGCGACCGCGTGAGCACTGGTTTAAAAATCGCAACATAATCATTTCCCTGGAACATGCTAAGACACCGCAGTGTAAACGAAAACATTTACCGCGCCACTATGCGGAGCGTAATTATTACGTAAAAGCAGATGAATCGCCCGCAAATACCTGCGGGCGTCAATCAGAGAAGGTTTAATGCAGCGGCAGAGGGGCGTTTATCAGCCAGCCCTTTGTCGTCAGCCACTCCGTGTAAGGCATCAGCGTGAACTCCACACACAGCAATCCGACGAGCGTGAGAACCAGCGTATAAGGCAGCGCCATCCACACCATGCGCCCGTAGGAGAGACGGATCAGCGGGGCGAGAGCAGAGGTCAGTAGGAACAGAAATGCTGCCTGGCCGTTAGGCGTCGCGACTGACGGCAGGTTTGTGCCGGTATTAATTGCCACCGCCAGCATTTCAAATTGCTCAAGGGAAATCGCGCCGTGTTCCAGCGCAGATTTGGCTTCGTTGATGTAAACCGTGCCGACAAATACGTTATCAGAAATGGATGAGAGAAGGCCGTTGAACAAGTAGAACAGGGAGAGCTGCGCGTGAGGCGAAGCCTGTAGCACAAAGTTAATGATGGGGGCGAACAGCTGCTGGTCGATAATCACCGCCACCACGGCAAAGAATATCGTCAGCAGTGCGGTAAACGGCAGCGCCTCGGTAAAGGCTTTGCCGATGGCGTGTTCATCGGTAACGCCCGTAAACGACGTGGCAAAAACGATCACCGTCAGGCCAATCAGTCCGACTTCGGCTAAATGCAGCGCGAGGGCGATAATCAGCCACACGCCGATGATCCCCTGAATCACCAGCTTCAGCGTTTCCTGGCGCGTGCGCTGTGCACGGCTGTTGTCATCGAACGCCTGTAGCTCATCCCGCACAGCAGGGGGCAAGGTTTCGCCATAACCAAACAGCCTGAACTTTTCGACCAATACGCAGGTGATTAATCCGCAGACAAACACCGGCAGCGTGACCGGCAGCATCCGCAGGAAAAATTCGCCAAAGTGCCAGCCTGCGGCTTTGGCGATGATCAGATTTTGCGGCTCACCAACCATTGTCATTACGCCGCCGAGCGCCGTACCGACCCCGGCATGCATCATCAGGCTGCGCAGGAATCCACGGAATTGTTCGAGCACGGCTTTGCTGTGAATGTCGATGTCGCTGTCATCAAGCAGGTCAATATCGCCGGGGCGCGAAGACGCGACGCGGTGATAAATGCCATAAAATCCTACCGCTACGCTGATAATAACCGCTACCACGGTCAGCGCATCGAGGAAGGCGGAGAGGAATGCGGCGGCCATGCAGAAGGCAAGGGAGAGCAGCATTTTGCTGCGAATAGTCAGCAGCAGACGAGTGAAGATAAACAGCAGCAGCTGCTTCATAAAGTAGATGCCTGCCACCATAAATATCAGCAGCAACAGCACTTCAAGATTTCCGGCAATCTCTTCCCGCACGTGCTCCGCGCGGGTCATACCGATCATCACCGCCTCAATCGCCAGCAGACCGCCAGGCAGCAGAGGATAGCACTTGAGCGCCATTGCCAGCGTAAAGATGAACTCGGCGACCAGCAGCCATCCGGCAACAAACGGATTGAAGAAGAAGACGACAGGGTTGATCGCCAGAAAGAGAATAAGCGTCAGTTTGTACCAGTCCGGTGACTGACCTAAAAAATTACGCCATAGGGCGCGTGAGGTTGATATTTCCACGACAGATTTCCGATCCCGTCAAAAGTAAGCAGTTTGCTGGAAGTGAAGACGAAGTATCGTTCGTGAGAGCGGGACAGGCAAGTCCCGCTGAGGTGAGGAAATTTTATAAAATAAAACCGCGATCCCCTTTTAATTACCGCGTTGCGCTATCTGCGCCCCTGTTCGCTCTGGTATGATGAGTTCCAAATTTGCAACGCTGTGTAATGGAAATCTCACTATGGTCATTAAGGCGCAGAGCCCGGCGGGTTTCGCGGAAGAGTACATCATTGAAAGTATCTGGAATAACCGCTTCGCACCTGGAACCATCCTGCCCGCAGAGCGTGAGCTTTCTGAACTGATCGGCGTTACGCGTACTACGTTACGTGAAGTGTTGCAGCGTCTGGCGCGGGATGGCTGGCTGACCATTCAGCATGGCAAACCGACCAAAGTGAACAACTTCTGGGAAACATCCGGCTTAAACATTCTGGAAACGCTGGCGCGCCTCGATCACGACAGCGTGCCGCAGCTGATTGATAACCTGCTCTCCGTGCGGACCAACATCGCCACCATTTTTATCCGCACCGCTTTCCGTCAGCATCCTGAAGACGCACTGAAGGTGCTGGCGACCGCAAACGAAGTGGAAGATCACGCCGATGCTTTCGCCGAACTGGATTACAGCATTTTCCGCGGCCTGGCGTTTGCCTCCGGCAACCCAATCTACGGTCTGATCCTTAACGGCATGAAGGGCCTCTACACCCGTATTGGCCGTCACTACTTTGCGAATCCGGAAGCGCGCAGTCTAGCGCTCGGCTTCTATCATCAGCTGGCGAAAGTCTGTGAGCAAGGGCTGCACGAGCAGGTTTATGAAACCGTGCGTCGCTATGGCCATGAGTCCGGGCTTATCTGGCATAAAATGCAGAAAACGCTGCCGGGCGATCTGGCTATTCACGGTCGTTAACCGACGTGAACATGCCGGATGGCGCTAACGCTTATCCGGCCTACAAAATCGAACACGGAAATACCGACAGGCCGGGCAGGCAAAAGCGCCGCCCGGTTTTTTTATGTCTACAGCAAATTTTGCCGCGGCGGGCAACGCTCCAGCAGCTCCACGCTGCCGTCTGCATTCTGCTGCTCCAGCAGCACGTCAAACCCCCACAAACGATGCACGTGTTTCAGCACTTCGCGACGTCCCATATCCAGCGGTGCGCGGTTATGCGGCACGTAGCGCAGCGTCAGCGAACGGTCACCGCGCAGATCAACGTTCCATACCTGAATATTCGGCTCCAGGTTACTCAGGTTGTACTGTGCCGACAGCCGGTTGCGAATTTCCCGGTAGCCCTCTTCGTTGTGAATGGCGGATATTTCCAGATAGTTATTATGATCGTCGTCGAGCACCGTAAACAGGCGGAAATCCCGCATCACCTTCGGCGACAGGAACTGGCTGATAAAGCTCTCATCCTTAAAATCACGCATCGCAAAGTGCAGCGTTTCGAGCCAGTCCGATCCGGCGATGTCCGGGAACCAGTATTTATCTTCTTCCGTTGGCGACTGGCAAATGCGCTTGATGTCCTGGAACATCGCAAAGCCCAGCGCATACGGATTGATGCCGCTGTACCACGGACTGTTGTACGGCGGCTGGAACACCACGTTGGTATGGCTGTGCAGGAATTCCAGCATAAAGCGCTCGGTCACTTTTCCCTCGTCATACAGATGATTGAGGATGGTGTAGTGCCAGAACGTCGCCCAGCCTTCGTTCATGACCTGCGTCTGTTTTTGCGGATAGAAATACTGGCTGACCTTGCGCACGATGCGCAGGATCTCACGCTGCCAGGATTCCAGCAGCGGGGCGTTTTTCTCCATAAAGTAGAGGAGGTTTTCCTGCGGCTCGGAAGGGTAGCGACGGGCGGTTTCGATCGCCTTTTCCTCTTCGCGCTTCGGCAGGGTACGCCACAGCGTGTTCACCTGGCTTTGCAGATATTCTTCCCGGTTTTTCTGCCGCGCTTTCTCCTCCTGTAAGGAGATTTTCTGCGGACGTTTGTAGCGATCCACGCCGTAGTTCATCAGCGCATGGCAGGAGTCCAGCAGTTTTTCCACCTCGTCAACGCCGTAGCGCTCTTCGCATTCGGTGATGTATTTGCGGGCGAAAATCAGGTAGTCGACGATAGAGCTCGCGTCCGTCCAGCTGCGGAACAGATAGTTATTTTTGAAGAAGGAGTTGTGCCCATAGCAGGCGTGCGCCATGACCAGCGCCTGCATGGTCATGGTGTTCTCTTCCATCAGATAGGCGATACAAGGGTTAGAGTTAATAACGATTTCATACGCCAGCCCTTGCTGGCCGTGCTTATAGAGTCGCTCAGTTTCGATGAATTTTTTGCCAAACGACCAGTGAGTGTAGTTGATCGGCATCCCCACGCTGGAGTAAGCGTCCATCATCTGCTCGGAAGTAATGACTTCGATTTGATGCGGATAGGTATCAAGCCGGTAGAGCTTCGCCACCCGGTCGATTTCCGCCAGATAGGTATCCAGCAGCTCGAAGGTCCAGTCGGGTCCATCGCTCAGACGTGTGGTGTCCTTATTCATGGAGTCAATCGTAGCCATTAGCGCGCCCTCATTGTTGGCGGCCCTCTCTGTCTGGAGAGCCTCCTATCAAGAATAGAACACCCCCACGCTAACGTGCGAACAGCAAATATTTTTCTTCGCGATTTCCCTGCGTCAGTCACGCCGGTTTGGTGAATTCTCAGCATTTTGTGCTGACGAAATTTGGGCCGCAGCAGGAGATTTCAAAACCATCCATACCTTTGTGATATGGGCATATGTGAGATGAGTCACCATAAAAAAAGCCTATGTTGAATAATATTTTAAACTAGGTTATCAGTTTGTAATCAGAAGATTGTTCTTTTACGGTACTGGAGTCGTTATGCGAGTGGTTATCCTCGGAAGTGGGGTCGTTGGCGTGGCCAGCGCCTGGTATTTACGTCAGGCGGGACACGATGTGACGGTCATCGACAGGGAGCCGGGCCCGGCGCTGGAAACCAGCGCCGCCAACGCCGGACAAATTTCACCAGGCTACGCCGCGCCGTGGGCCGCACCGGGCGTGCCGCTGAAGGCCATCAAATGGATGTTCCAGCGCCACGCGCCGCTGGCGATAAGCCTCGACGGCACGCCGTTCCAGCTGAAGTGGATGTGGCAAATGCTGCGCAACTGCGACACCCGCCACTATATGGAAAACAAAGGCCGCATGGTGCGCCTTGCGGAATACAGTCGTGACTGCCTGATGGCGCTGCGTGACAGCACTGGCATCCAGTACGAAGGGCGCCAGGGAGGCACTTTGCAGCTTTTCCGCACCGAACAACAGTATGAAAATGCCACCCGCGATATTGCCGTGCTGCAGGATGCCGGCGTCCCTTATCAGCTGCTGGAGGCAAACCGCCTGGCGGAAGTTGAACCTGCTCTGGCGGAAGTTGCCCACAAGCTTACCGGCGGCCTGCGTTTGCCTAATGACGAAACCGGCGACTGCCAGCTGTTCACCCAAAGGCTGGCGAAAATGGCGGAAGAGGCGGGTGTCGTCTTCCGCTTTAATACACCTGTGGATCAGCTGCTGTCAGAAGGCGGGCAAATTTACGGCGTGAAGTGTGGTGAAGAAATTGTCAAAGCCGATGCGTACGTGATGGCCTTTGGCTCCTATTCCACCGCTATGCTGAAGGGCATTGTCGATATTCCTGTGTATCCGCTCAAAGGCTATTCGCTCACGATTCCGGTTAAAGAAGAGGATGGCGCGCCTGTTTCAACTATCCTTGATGAAACGTATAAAATAGCGATAACCCGCTTCGATAACCGGATCCGCGTGGGCGGCATGGCGGAAATTGTCGGGTTTAATACGGCGCTGCTGAAGGCGCGGCGTGAAACGCTCGAAATGGTGGTGCGCGACCTCTTCCCACGCGGTGGTCACGTTGAACAGGCGAACTTCTGGACCGGCCTGCGTCCCATGACGCCGGACGGCACGCCGGTGGTCGGGCGCACGCCATACAAGAATTTATGGCTTAACACGGGCCACGGCACGCTGGGCTGGACCATGGCCTGCGGCTCCGGGCAGCTGTTGAGTGATTTGATTTCTGGCCGCACGCCGGCCATTCCGTACGATGATTTGGGCGTGGCCCGCTATCAGTCAGGCTATACGCCGTCGCGCCCGCAGCATTTGCACGGCGCGCACAACTAAGGAACCGTTATGTCACGTCCCATTACCGCCAGCCTGGATCTCCAGGCGCTGCGGCAGAACCTTGCGGTGGTACGCACTGCGGCCCCTGATTCCCGCGTCTGGTCGGTGGTGAAAGCCAATGCCTATGGGCACGGTATCGACAGGATCTGGAGCGCGCTGAGCGACACCGATGGCTTCGCGATGCTCAATCTTGAAGAGGCGGTGCTGCTGCGAGAACGCGGCTGGAAAGGGCCGATCCTGATGCTGGAAGGCTTTTTCCACGCCGAAGATTTACCGCTGTATGACCAGTATCGCCTGACCACTACCGTCCACAGCAACTGGCAGTTGAAGGCTTTGCAGAACGCAAAACTCAACGCGCCGCTGGATGTATATGTCAAAGTCAACAGCGGGATGAACCGGCTGGGCTTCACGCCGGATAAAGTCTATACCGTCTGGCAGCAGCTGCGGGCTATGCGCAACGTCAGCGACATGACGCTGATGTCGCACTTTGCCGATGCAGAAAATCCCGAGGGCATCGTTGAGGCGTTAGAAAAGGTTGAGCTGGCGGCAGAAGGGCTGAATTGCCCTCGCTCGCTCTCTAACTCTGCCGCTACGCTATGGCACCCGGAGGCGCATTACGACTGGGTTCGTCCGGGAATTGTGCTGTATGGCGCATCCCCATCCGGCAAATGGCAGGATATTGCCAACAGCGGCCTCAAGCCGGTAATGACGCTGAGCAGCGAAATCATCGCAGTGCAGAACCTGAAGTCGGGTGACACCGTAGGCTACGGGCGGCTGTATACCGCGCAGCAGGAGCAGCGTATCGGCATCGTTGCCTGCGGCTATGCCGACGGCTATCCGCGCATCGCGCCGGACGGCACGCCGGTGCTGGTGGATGGTATTCGTACCGGAACGGTCGGGCGGGTCTCGATGGATATGCTGGCGATAGATTTAACGCCGTGTCCGCAGGCCGGGATCGGCACGCCCGTTGAGCTGTGGGGTAAAGAGATTAAGATTGATGACGTAGCGGAGCGCTGCGGCACGGTTGGCTATGAGCTGATGTGCGCTCTGGCGCAGCGCGTGCCTGTTGTGACGAGGTAAACCGCAAAACCTTCTCTTCGGAGAAGGTTTTTAGTGTTTGCTCCCTCTCCCTGTGGGAGAGGGTTGGGGTGAGGGCATCAGGCCGCAGAGCAATCAGACTACTCCACATCCTCTTCCGCCACGCGGACACCCACCTTCAGTACAGCGTTATCTGCTTTCTCCGCAACCGTCCAGACCATTCCGGCGAACTCAACCTGGTCACCCACGACCGGCGCGGCACCCAGCAGCAGCTGCACGATATCGCCGAGCGACTGCTGGTTATCGCGGAACTCTTCACCACCATCGAGGCCGTAAATCAGGGCCACGTCGGCAAATTTCGCGCTGGCTTCCAGAATAAAGTCACCAAAGAAGCGCTGATCGAGCGCCACCGGTGGCGACTGGCTGAACATCTTGCCGAGCGCAGGCAGATCGCGCTCGCGGCCAATCACACACAGCACGTCGTCTTCACGCAGGCGAGTGCTGCCCGTTGGGTGGAGCAGCATGTTGTCGCGGAACAGGGCGGCGATGCGCGTGTCCGGCGGCATATGCAAATCCCGCAGTGCCGCTCCCACGCACCATTTGTCGGCGCTGAGCTGGTACACAAATTGCTCCCACGGGTTCTCCGGATGAATATCCAGCCCTACGCGGGAAACCGGCCAGCCGACAGGGGGCACCACCACTTTGGCTTTTTTGGCGGCCCAGGAGAGCGAGGTGCCCTGCAACAGCAGCGAAACCAGCACCACGAAAAAGGCGACGTTGAAGAACAGCCGTGCGTTCTCAAGGCCTGCCATCATTGGGAACACGGCCAGGATGATCGGCACCGCGCCCCTGAGGCCAACCCAGCTGATAAACACGCGCTCGCGCAGGTTGAAACCGCGAAACGGCAGCAGGCCGATGAACACGGATAACGGGCGTGCGAAGAAGATCATGCCGGCAGAAAGCAGCAGCGCAGGAATGGCTATCGGCAACAGATCCGACGGCGTCACCAGCAGGCCGAGCACGAGGAACATGCCGATTTGTGCGAGCCACGCCAGGCCATCGAAGTTTTGCAGGATGGCGTAGCGGTTACGAATGGGGCGGTTGCCGAGCAGAAAACCGCAAAGATACACCGCCAGAATGCCGCTGCCATCGAGCGAGGTGGTGACAGCGAAAATCATAATGCCGCCGCTCAGCGCCAGCAGGGGATAAAGCCCGGCGGGAAGTGAGATGCGGTTGATCATCTGCAGCAGCAGGTAGCCACCGCCCAGGCCAATCACGATGCCGAGGCCAAACTGCTGGAAAATGTGAACGGCAAACATCCAGTCGAGACCGGTCTGCTGACGCTGGATCATCTCAATTAGCGTGATGGTGAGAAACACCGCCATCGGATCGTTGCTGCCAGATTCAATCTCCAGCGTGGAGCCGACGCGCTCGTTGAGGCCTTTGCCGCCGAGCAGTGAAAATACCGCCGCCGCATCGGTTGAGCCGACTATCGCGCCAATCAGCAGCCCTTCAATCAGATTCAGGTGGAACAGCCATGCGGCCATCATTCCGGTCAGACCGGAGGTGATTAGCACGCCAACGGTCGCCAGCGACAGCGCCGGGCCGAGGGCGACGCGAAAGGAGCTTGCCTGAGTACGCATTCCGCCGTCGAGCAGGATCACCGCCAGCGCGAGGTTACTGATCATGTAAGCGAAGGGGTAATTATCAAACGGAATGCCGCCGACGCCATCGATGCCCGCAAGCATGCCAATGGCGAGGAAAATCACCAGAATGGGGATCCCGAGACGGGAAGAAAAAGAACTCAATAAAATACTGCAGGTGACCAGCACCGAACCCAGAATAAACAGACTGATTATTGCCCCGGCATCCAACGTTCACGTACTCCCTTGATCGCGTGAAAATGAGTGTAAAACGTTATCACAGAAGTACGCGAAACGACGGATTAATCAGCGCTATGAGCGATTTTTTTATTCCATGAGGGTCGGATGACCGGACATTGTTAACGTGGTGCGCTTGCCGGAGTGAACCAGACGCGCCTGCGCGCCCAGCGGCAGAGTCACTGTGCGCTGCTCATGACCAAAATCCAGGCCGCTGATAACAGGAATGCTCAGCCGTGATTGCAGATATGCCGTCATCACCGGTAAGTCATATCCGGCATCGTAATCATTCGGCTCTGCGCCGCTGAAGCTGCCGAGGACAATCGCCTGCTGACGGCCCAGTATTCCCGCGTGGAACAGCTGTAACAGCATGCGCTCAACGCGGAACGGGTGCTCGTTAATGTCTTCCAGTACCAGAATGCCGTCATTCATTTCCGGCAGCCAGGGCGTGCCGACCAGGGACGCCAGCATCGCCAGGTTGCCGCCCCATAGTATGCCGGTTGCTTCACAGGCCGGGCCGCTGCCATTCCATTCGACGGTAAACGCCGGGTTGCGCAGCGCGCGCCAGAAGTGCTCTTCGGTAAACGTGTTCAGCGTCTCTGCGCCGAAGTTCCCGGCAATCATGGGCCCGCTAAATGTTATGACGCCTTCACACAATAGCGCCATCTGGATTGCGGTGAAATCACTGTGGCCGCAGATGAGCAGCGGCGCCTGCTGCTGGCGGGCGGCAATGGCCTGCCAGTCAATCATATCGAGCAGGCGGCTTGCGCCGTAGCCACCGCGCACCGGCATGACGATGACGTTTTGCCCTTTGAGGTTTGCCAGCGCGCTGATATCACCCGCCCGTTCCGCTTCTGTACCGGCAAAACGCTGCTGGCGGCGCGTCAGAATCGACTGATTCTCTACCGGATACCCGGCGGCTTCGAGGCGCTCAATCCCGCGTGCGGCGGCCTGCTGGTTGATGCAGTAGCCCGATGGCGAAATCAGATGAAACAGAGTCATGGCAATTCCTTGCAGAGAATGAAACGGTTATGATGCCGCCTGAACTTCGCGTTGTCATCAGCGCGCACACTTCAGTGATAAGGATAGAAGCGTGAAATTGAGATGGTTTGCTGTTTTAGCGGTACTGCTTGCCGGGTGCAGTTCTAAGCCCAAATACGATTATACTCAGCCACCTTATAACCCGACGGTGCCGGTACAACGGGCTATGCAGTGGATGCCGATAAGCCAAAAAGCTGGGGCGGCCTGGGGACTCGATCCAAAATTTATCACGGCGATTATCGCGGTCGAATCAGGCGGGAACCCTGGCGTGGTGAGTAAATCGGGCGCAGTGGGCCTGATGCAGCTTAAGCCGTCCACCGCCGGGCGCGAAGTGTATCGCTATATGGGCTGGAGCGGCGATCCTTCCGTCAGCGAGCTGAAAAATCCAGAGCGCAACATCTCAATGGGCACGGCCTATTTCCGGATTCTGGAAAACGGACCGCTGCTGGGCATTAAGGATCCCGAAGTGATGCAGTACGCGCTGGTCACCTCTTATGTTAACGGGGCAGGCGCGCTGCTGAGAACCTTCTCGTCAGACCGCAAAAAAGCCATTGCTGCAATCAACGGCATGGACAAAGAGGCGTTCTTCGACCATATCGTTAAAAATCATCCATCGCCGCAGGCCCCTCGCTATATCTGGAAGGTGCAAAAGGCCATGGACGCTATCGACTGATTTAACGAACCTTATTCGCGCGTTCGCGCGCCTCACGCTCCAGGGAGAAAATAATGCGCTGGAGCGTGCGTTCAACCGCCGGACTGACGTTAAGAAAACGGAAGCTCAGGCGCGGTGTGCTGATGGTTTCATTCTTGCCGTCCACCACCTTGCGTTCGCTCAGCGAAATCAGCTGGGCATCGAAGTGAAATTTCCCCCATTCCCCCATATCAAGCTCCAGCTGCGGGATCATCACGCCTGACTTAAGCTGAGGCGGCGGCGTTCCGTCCAGCAGTGCACCCATGCCCCCAAGGGAGAGGTCGCACAGGCGAAAGCGGATTTCACTTTTATCGGCAAGCTTCGCTTTGCAGTAATAAACCGGGTGCAGCGGGGCAGAAATACGGAAAAATTCCCGGCGCTGAATAAACCACAGCGTAGGTGGCACGGGCATGGTGAAGGCGGGCAGGTCCAGAAACTGGCCATGGCTGAGCGCTGGCACGGTAAATTCGATTTTTGCGCCCTGGGTTTCGGCAGAGAGAGTGATATTTTCCGCACGCTGCACCGCGCGATTTTCATACTCCTGGCTGCCGTAATCGATAATAAGAGTCTGAGGTGAGACGTCGAGAATGCGGCTTATAAATTGAGATGTGCCCCAGGAGACGCGTACAGGAATGCGGTCGCGGTGCAGATCGCGAAGAATGTTTAACACTGCCAGCGGATTTTGTTTAAGGAATTGCTCATTGTAATGACTCACGCCCGGTAGCTCCTTATTGACAGAGATTCGATCCACTATCGGCAGCGCGCACCAGAACTTAATACAAACGAGGGAATATTTTTTTACAGATAAAAAATTAAATTGAATCGCTACATTTTAAGAATGTTTACCTATACTTAAGATAACCGGAGCGCACAATACGCTCGCATTATTTGTGGTTATTTTATTTCTTTGGAGGGTGGTTAAAATGGGCATTCTGACCTGGATTGTATTTGGACTGATTGCAGGTATTATCGCGAAACTGATCATGCCGGGCCGCGATGGCGGCGGTTTTATTCTGACCTGCGTGCTGGGGATTGTCGGTGCCGTCGTCGGCGGCTGGCTGGCAACCATGTTCGGCATCGGCAGCGTGAACGGTTTCAATATGCACAGCTTCCTGGTAGCGGTTGTGGGTGCCATCGTGGTGCTGATTGTCTTCCGACTTCTGCGCCGCAACGCATAAGCAATAACGAGTAATAAATAAAAGGGCAGCCGAATGGCTGCCCTTTTTCGTACACGCAAGCGAAGCGCTGCCGGGCAATGGGCCGCAAATTGCTTAAAAATCATACCCCACGGTGGCAATCACCGAGCGCTCTGCACCCCAGTAGCAGTTGTTGGTGCCATAGCAACCAGAAAGATATTCACGGTCGGTCAGGTTGTTGGCGTTAACCTGCACATATGCACCTTTGAGAGCAGAACTCCAGGCCCCAAGGTCGGCGCGGATCATCGCATCAATCAGCGTGGTCGAGGGCAGGCGTTCAGTGTTGGTATCGTCTGCCCACTGTTTACCGATGTAGCGCACGCCTGCCCCTGCGCTGATGCCGAAATCGAACTGATAATGCGCCCACAGGGAAGCCATCTGATCCGGCGTCAGCTGTGGCGTGTTGTTATCGGTGCCGTCTTTGGTATCGGCAAAGCGCAGGCGGTTCCAGCTATACCCGGCAATGGTGCTCAGGCGCGGCGTCAGCTGATTACGCGCTTCCAGCTCAACGCCCTGCGAATGCACTTTCCCGGCAGGCAGGAAGGTTGCAGTACCGATGTTCGGGTCGCGGGTCGCCACGTCCTTTTGCGTCAGATCGTAAACTGCAATGCTGTAGAGGTCAGCGCTGCCCGGCGGCTGGAACTTCAGACCGGCTTCATACTGCTCCGCCGTGGTGGGCTTCAGCAGATTGCCATCAGGACCGGAGAGCATCGCAGGCGTGATCGCCTGACTGTAGCTCAGGTAGGGCGAGAGGCCATTTTCGAAGGCGTAAAGCAGCGAGGCGCGGCTGCTGATGTGGTCATCCGAGCGCCGCGAGGAGGCCCCAAAAGTGTCGCTGACCTGCTGCGAGACAATGCGGTCGTAGCGGGTGGAGAGATTCGCATGCCAGCGGTTCCAGACCATTTCATCCTGCAAATAGACACCCGCCTGATAGTAGCGACGGTTGTTATCGTCGCTGTAGGTTACGGTGTGCCCGGTCTGCGGCGTGGAGTACGTCCATGGATCCAGCGGTGAAGCCCCGCCTGCGCCGCTCCACAGGTCATTGCGGAAACGGTGATATTCGCCGCCCAGAATCAGCGTGTGCGCTACGTCGCCCGTGTTGAAATCGGCCTTCAAGCGGTTGTCGGTTGACCAGCCGTCCAGCGAACCTTCCGAGCCGCTGTAGCCGCGGGCCAGCATGTCGCTGTCGCCGATCCAGCCCACCTGATACACCTGATCGAGCTTCACGTTGGAGTGGGTATAGCTGCCGCTTGAATGTACCGACCAGATGTCGCTGAACTGGTGGTCGAACTCGTAGCTGTAAATCTGTTCCCGGCGCTGGTAGCCGTCGCCCGGATCGCCCTCGTTGGTATGATTGCCGAGCCTGCGTCCGTTGTGCTCGTAGCGTGTGCCGTCCAGCGGCAGCGATCCGTGATAGCCGCCCGACGGATCTTTTTGCAGATACGCGCGTAACAGCAGGGTGGTGTCGGAGTCCGGCTGCCAGAGCAGCGACGGGGAAATGGCGTAGCGCTCCTCGCGGGTGTTGTCGAACTGCGTGTCGGTATTACGGGTAATCCCCGTCAGGCGATACGCCCACTGGTCGTTAATAGCGTCGGTGTAATCAAACGCTGCGCCTTTGGTGTTCTGGGTGCCGCCAAACGCCTGAAGGTGGCCTTCGGAGGTGAACAGCGGGCGCTTAGAGGTGAGATTTACCAGCCCGCCCGGCACGCTCTGGCCGTACAGCGCGGAGGAGGGGCCTTTAATCACATCAATGCGATCGAGGAACCATGGGTCAATCTGCACGATGTTGTGGCTGCCACCATCGCTCATCAGACGCATACCGTCGAGGAAAATATTATCGACGTCACCGCCGTGGTAGCCCCGTAGCGAAATAGCGTCGAAGCGGGTCGCCGCGCCGCCAAAGGTGCTGTAGACGCCTGGCGTATAGCTCAGCGCCTGGCTGACGTTAGTGATGCCCTGATCTTCCATCTGCTGACGCGTCACCACGGACACCGACTGCGCGGTGGTGATTAAGGGCTGATCGGTTTTGGTCGCGCCGGTTGACGTTTTAGCGCTATATCCCTGAGTCGGGGCAGTGGCAGATTCTACCGGCTGTGCCGTCACCACAACCGTTTCTTCAGAGAAGGCGGCGCAGGGGAAAACCAGCGCCAGCGCGCAAAGCACCGACGAGCGTTTAAGAGGCAAAGTGTTAGTCATCACATCATCCTGAGAAACACGGTCTGGCACTCCTGTACGCCGCCGTGTCAAATCGTGCGAAAATGTCAGTTTTCGTTAAAAAAAGAATGCGAATTATTATTGTTTGCGTTAATTGAATCAAGCGAAGAAGTCACGAGGTGACTACCATTTTGGGTAGTAGCGCTGGGGAATTGCCAGGTGGCGGCTGAAGCCCTGGCTGGCCTACAAAAACAGCCGGATATAGCATCTGGCTCACAGGCCGGGCAAGCCTGCGCCGCCCGGCAATGTCGCCGTTTATTGCGTTTTGGTGGTGGGAGCGGCAGCCGCTGGCGCTGGCCGCGTTTTCGGCACGTCGTCGCACGGTTTCTCTTTCGGACAGATCAGATCGAGCATCTTCAGCGTCACGCCGTTACTCCAGCCAAAACCGTCCTGGAGCGGATATTCCCCACCGCCGCCTCCGGTGCCGGTGGAGGTGATGTCATACTTCTCGACCAGCTTCTGCTGGCTGTCGTAGGTGTGCTGCACGTTGGTGAGAAAACGCCAGCTCACTTCCATTGCCAGCGTCTCTTTGCCGTAATTCTGCAGGCCTTCGGTTGCCACCCATTGCAGCGGCGCCCAGC
The DNA here is from genome assembly GCF_032012665.1 of Scandinavium sp. Lineage (NCBI taxonomy): Bacteria > Pseudomonadati > Pseudomonadota > Gammaproteobacteria > Enterobacterales > Enterobacteriaceae > Scandinavium > Scandinavium sp. The sequence goes on along the minus strand of NZ_DALZVG010000004.1, from coordinate 170,061 downwards.
CGTTCGGCGCGTCCCACTGCTGGCCGCTGTTGACCGTGGTGGTGGTGATACCGCCAGGTTTCAGCAGGCGTGATTCTGTTACGGCAGCGACTTTCGCCGCGCGGTCATTAGACGCCGCATGCACGTAAAGCGGAAACAGCGCCGCGGCGGTCAGTTGATTACGCGTCTTTTTGGTTTTCAGATCGTAATCGGCGTACCAGCCCTCTTTGTCGTTCCACAAATATTTCTCTATCGCTTTCTGGCGCTCGTTTGCCAGCGTTTCATAGCGGGTGGCTTTGGTATCGTCCCCCGCAGCTTTGCTGGCGGTAGCGATGATTTTTTCCATCCGGAACATCAGCGAGTTGAGATCGACGGGCACAATGCTGGTGGTGCGAATGGAGCTGAGTTTTTGCGGGTCGTCCATCCAGCGCGAACTGAAATCCCAGCCGGAGGCGGCAGCAGAGCGCAGATCGCGGTAAATCTCGGTGGCCGGACGATTCGGATTGCTTTTGGCGGTGTTGACGTCATCCAGCCAGGATTCCGGGCGCGGCGTGTCCTTATCGTCCCAGTAGCGGTTCAGCAGGACGCCATCCTCCAGCTTCACCACGCGCTTATTCGCCGAACCGTTTTGCAGCGCGTCTGCACCGTCCATCCAGTAAGCGTGCTCTTTTTCCATCTGTGGCAAATACGTTTTCAGTGCGTCGCTGTCGTGTGTGGCAAGCAGTTCCACCATCAGCGAGAAGAACGGCGGCTGTGAGCGGCTCAGGTAGTAGCTGCGGTTGCCGTTGGGAATGTGGCCCCAGGTGTCGATTTCATAGCCGAAGTTAGCGACCATATCCTCGATTTTGTCCCAGTGGCCGCTCTCCGCCAGCCCCAGCATGGTGAAATAGCTGTCCCAGTAATAGACTTCGCGAAAGCGCCCGCCGGGCACCACATAGGGCTTCGGCAACGGCAGCAGGGAATCCCATTTTTCGGCGCTGCCGGTGGTACGCGTCAGCACGGGCCAAAGTCCGTCGATATGGTCGCGCAGGCTTTGATCCTTCGGCGGCACGTACTTGTCTTTTTCCTCGGGGAGAGTGAAGTTGACCTCAACAAAGTGGCGCAGGTCAAAGCTGCTCTGGGCGCGCTGCATCCTGTAATCGGCCAGGATCATCAGCGGATCGCTTTTGGGCACGGCGTCGGCAAAGGTTTTTTGATCGGGAAACAGCTTCGCGCTCTGCACATCGTTAAATAACGGGCCTAATAAAACATCCGGGGATTGAGGTTGCGCCTCATCGGCCTGCGCATAAGCCAGGCCCAGCGAAAACAGCGCCCCCCCAAGTGCCAGCCGCAGGGCGAGGTAGAGGGTATCTGGGCGGCGCAAAGCGGGTTTATTCATTGTCGGTTCTCCTTTTTAATAGCGCACATTCCGCTGCCTGTAACCATAGACGAAACTCATTTACGTCGCGTGTCGGGGATAACACTTTTCGCTTTTTCGACTAATTTCCTATACCGCTGAAACGTGGGGGATAAAACAAAAAATGCCCTCAAATCATCCGCCAGAATCTCCGGGATCGCTTTTGCAAAACCCGCGTCTGTACTCCCCGTTCAGGAATATTCAGCGCGTCATCTTCATCTGTTTATCGTTTTTCTGTCATTAAAGCGTCACGCGCAGCGCTGTTAATAACCCACGGCGAAAACCAGCAACGTGGAACTCTTATGAACAACGCTCGCGCCCTTTTTTCCCTGAACGATTACCCGCTCCAGCCGCAGCCGCTCCCGGCAAATCTGCGTAAAGTGCTGAGCGTGAAAAATCTCTGCAAATCCTATAACGCTCAGCAGACGGTGCTGAACGACATCAGTTTCGACCTGCATGCCGGAGAAATGGTGGGCATTGTCGGGCGAAGCGGGGCGGGGAAATCCACGCTGCTGCACGTGCTGAACGGCACGCATACCGCCACCGAAGGTGAAATCTTAAGCTACCCGGAAGTGGGCATGCCGCGTGATGTTTCCCATCTCAGCGGACGCGCCCTGAACCAGTGGCGCAGCGAATGCGGGATGATTTTCCAGGATTTTTGCCTGGTGCCGCGCCTCGACGTGCTGACCAACGTGCTGCTTGGCCGCCTGAGCCAGACTTCCACCCTCAAATCCCTGTTTAAGGTCTTCTCAGACGACGACCGCGCCCGGGCAATTGCCCTGCTCGAATGGATGAACATGCTGCCGCACGCGCTTCAGCGGGCGGAAAACCTCTCCGGAGGGCAGATGCAGCGCGTGGCGATTTGTCGGGCGCTGATCCAGAACCCTTCTGTGCTACTGGCCGATGAACCCGTTGCTTCACTCGATCCCAAAAACACTCAGCGCATCATGAACGTGCTGCGTGAGGTCAGCGAGCAGGGCATCAGCGTGATGGTCAACCTGCACTCGATTGAACTGGTTAAAACTTACTGCACCCGCGTAATTGGCATTGCGCAGGGGAAAATCGTCTTTGACGGCCATCCGGACGATCTGAACCCGGATGTGCTGCAACAGCTTTATGGCGATGACATCAGCCAGATCCACTGAAACATACCTTCTCTTAAGACAACACGGGCAATGATAATGACTAAGCACATGAAGCGCACATTAACACTTTCCGCGATGATGGCTGGGCTGCTGGTGGCCGGGCATGCCGCGGCAGAACAGCCGAAAGAGCTCAATCTGGGCATCCTCGGCGGGCAGAACGCCACGCAGCAAATTGGCGATAACCAGTGCGTGAAGGACTTTCTCGACAAGGAGCTGAACGTCGACACCAAACTGCGCAACTCCTCTGACTATTCCGGCGTCATTCAGGGCCTGCTCGGCGGCAAAGTCGACGTGGTGCTGAGCATGTCGCCGTCGTCCTACGCTTCGGTGTACATCAATAACCCGAAAGCCGTGGATATCGTTGGCATTGCGGTGGATGACAAAGATCAGTCCCGCGGCTATCACTCGGTGGTGATAGTCAAAGCCGACAGCCCGTATAAAACCATTGATGACCTGAAAGGCAAGTCCTTCGGCATGGCCGACCCTGATTCCACCTCTGGCTTCCTGATCCCGAATCAGGCGTTCAAGAAAAAATTCGGCGGCACGCCGGATGACAAATACAACAACTTCTTCTCAAGCGTTACCTTCTCAGGCGGCCACGAGCAGGACATTCTCGGCGTGCTGAATGGCCAGTTCGCAGGCGCAGTGACCTGGGCGTCGATGGTCGGTGATTACAACGACGGCTATACGGCTGGTGCGTTCAACCGCCTGATCCGCATGGATCACCCGGACCTGATGAAGAACATCCGGATTATCTGGCAGTCGCCGCTGATCCCGAATGGCCCGATTCTGGTGAGCAACAGCCTGCCGGCGGACTTCAAGGCCAAAGTGGTGGATGCAGTGAAGAAGCTGGATAAGGAAGATCACGCCTGCTTCATCAAGGCGATGGGCGGCACCCAGCATATCGGCCCGTCGACGGTGGCGGACTTCCAGCAGATTATCGACATGAAGCGCGAACTGGTTAACGCTCGTTAATCAGGCCATTTCACCTCCCTCGCGCGGTTGGCGGGGGAGCGTTCATCCCGCGAGTGAACATGCAGAATACTGAATTCGAACGTTATTACCACCAGATAAAGGCCCGCCAGACGCGCGATACCTTCACCTGGTCGGCCCTGCTGCTGGTTCTCTGGTTTGCTGCCGGGCAGGCCGCCGAGTTTAATCTCCTCACCATCTGGCACTCACTGCCGAACTTCTTCGATTACATGCTGGAAACGGTGCCGACGCTGCACGGCGGCCTGCTTTTCGCCGATTCGCACACCAAAGGATCGCTGGCGTACTGGGGCTATCGTTTACCCATTCAGCTGCCGCTGATTTGGGAAACGCTGCAGCTGGCGCTGGCGGCAACGCTGGTGGCGGTGGCCATTGCGACAATCCTTGCATTCCTTGCGGCGCGAAACGCCTGGGCACCGCTCGGCGTGCGAATGGCTATCCGCGCGCTGGTGGCGTTTTTGCGTACCATGCCGGAGCTGGCGTGGGCGGTGATTTTCGTTATGGCGTTTGGCATTGGTGCAATACCGGGCTTTCTGGCGCTAATGCTGCACACCGTTGGCAGCCTGACCAAGCTCTTTTACGAGGCTATCGAAAGCGCGCAGAACAAGCCGGTTCGTGGGCTTACGGCCTGCGGAGCCACGCCCGTTCAGCGGATGCGATTCGCGCTCTGGCCGCAGGTGAAGCCCATTTTTCTCTCCTACGGCTTTATGCGGCTTGAAATAAATTTCCGCTCATCAACCATTCTTGGGTTAGTGGGGGCGGGCGGCATCGGCCAGGAGTTGATGACCAACATTAAACTCGACAGATACGACCAGGTGAGCATGACGCTGCTGCTGATTGTGATCGTCGTTTCGCTGCTCGATATGCTCTCTGGCCGCCTGCGCCAGCGGGTGCTGGAGGGGAACAAATGAAACAGTGGCAAGCGGTGACGGATACCGCGCAATACCGGGAAATGCATGCGGCGCTGTTTCGCGTGCAGGGGCGCTATCTGCGCCATATCGGCCTGCTCGCGCTTGCGGCCTTGCTCTATTACGTCTGGTTCTTCATCCAGTTCGGCATCAGCTACGAGCAGCTCACCAGCGGCATGGCGCAGCTCGGGCGCTATTTCTTTCGCATGTTCGTCTGGCATGATTTCCTTAACTGGCCGTTTGGCTACTACTTCCGCCAGATTGGCATCACGCTGGCTATCGTCTTTTCCGGCACCCTCACTGCGACGGTCATTGCGCTGCTGCTTTCGTTTCTTGCGGCCCGCAACATCATGCGCGGCCCGGTAACGCGGTTTGTGGCGATGTTTGTGCGCCGCCTGTTCGACCTGCTGCGCGGAATCGACATGGCGATTTGGGGGCTGATATTCGTGCGCGCCGTGGGGCTTGGCCCGCTGGCGGGCGTGCTGGCGATTATCATGCAGGACACCGGTTTGCTCGGGCGCTTATATGCTGAAGGGCATGAAGCGGTGGAGCGTGCGCCGGGTCGTGGCCTGACGGCGGTTGGCGCTAACGGTCTGCAAAAGCACCGTTTCGGTATTTTCACCCAGTCCTTCCCGACGTTCCTGGCGCTAAGCCTCTATCAGCTGGAATCCAATACCCGTTCGGCGGCGGTGCTGGGCTTCGTAGGCGCGGGCGGTATCGGGCTGATTTATGCTGAAAATATGCGCCTGTGGAACTGGGATGTGGTGATGTTCATTACCCTGCTGCTGGTGGCAGTGGTGATGACGATGGATGCGCTGTCGTCGTGGTTTCGCCGTCGCTACATTACCGGGGCGACGGTGCCGTTGTATAAAGCAGGGGAGTAATCATCGGGCGGGTGGGCGCGAAAAAACTCGCCTCGGGACGGGGCGGGCAATGGTATGATTGCGGCCTGAACGTCAGCCGCTGGCTGATACCGATGCATTTACCGGAATACTGACCGTGACCTCTTTTGCTGAACTTAACGCGCTGCCTGATGAACAACTGAATAACCTCACCGAGCTGGGCTATCTCACCATGACCCCGGTGCAGGCGGCGGCGTTACCGGCCATTCTTGCGGGGAAAGACGTCCGCGCGCAGGCAAAAACCGGCAGCGGCAAAACCGCCGCGTTTGGCCTTGGCCTGCTGCAACACATCGACGCCAGCCAGTTTATTACCCAGTCGTTGATCCTCTGCCCGACGCGCGAGCTGGCCGACCAGGTGGCGAAAGAGCTGCGCCGTCTGGCGCGCTACATGGCTAACATTAAAGTGTTGACCCTGTGCGGTGGCCTGCCGTTCAGCGTGCAGCGCGATTCGTTAATTCATGCGCCGCATATCATTGTGGCAACGCCCGGCCGTCTGCTCGATCACCTGAAAAAAGAGACCGTCAGCCTCGACGCGTTGCAGACGCTGGTGCTGGACGAAGCCGATCGCATGCTGGATATGGGGTTTGCCGATGCCATTGATGAAGTACTGAGCCACGCCCCGGCGAAGCGCCAGACGCTACTGTTCTCGGCCACCTGGCCGAAGGCGATTGCGGCGATCAGCACCCGTTTTCAGCGCGAGCCGGTGACGGTGGAAATCGATACCGTCGACGAACTTCCTGCGGTGGAGCAGCAGTTCTACGAAGTGTCGCGCAACGGCAAAATCCGCCTGTTGCAGCAGCTGCTGAGCAAGCACCAGCCCGCATCCTGCGTGGTGTTCTGCAATACCAAAAAAGATTGTCAGGCCGTCTGCGATGCGCTGACTGAAAGCAATCAGAGCGTGCTGGCCCTGCACGGCGATATGGAGCAGCGCGATCGCGACCAGACGCTGGTGCGTTTTGCGAACGGCAGCAGCCGCGTGCTGGTGGCAACCGACGTCGCGGCGCGCGGTCTGGACATTAAAGCGCTGGAGATGGTCATCAACTTCGAGCTGGCGTGGGATCCGGAAGTGCACGTGCACCGTATCGGGCGTACCGCGCGCGCCGGGCAGAGTGGCCTTGCCATCAGTTTCTGCTCGCCGGAAGAGGGCCAGCGCGCCGCTGTCCTTGAAGAGATGCTGAATATGAAGGTGGAATGGCAGCAGCCGCCTGCGGGCATCACCGTTGCGCCGCTGGAAGCCACAATGGCGACGCTGTGCATCGACGGCGGTAAAAAAGCCAAAATGCGTCCGGGCGATATTCTGGGGGCGTTAACCGGTGATATGGGCTTAGACGGGGCCGACATCGGCAAAATCGACATTCACCCGATTCACGCGTTTGTCGCGGTGAAACAAAGCGTAGCCCGCCATGCCTGGAAGCAGCTCCAGCAGGGCAAAATCAAAGGCAAGTCGGTGAAGGTGCGTCTGTTTAAGTAATCCTTTCCGCCCGTTTGCATGGGCATTGCCCGGTGGCGGCTGCGCCTGACCGGGCCTACGGGGTTTGCCGTTTGTAGGCCGGATAAGCGTAGCGCCACCCGGCCAACTTCCCCCTAACGCATCATCGGCAGATTAAGCTCATGCTTTTTCGCGCACTCAATGGCCTGCTCGTATCCGGCATCGGCATGGCGCATCACGCCCGTTGCCGGGTCGTTCCACAGTACGCGCGCCAGGCGCTTGTCGGCTTCCGGTGTGCCATCACAGACAATCACCACCCCGGCGTGCTGTGAGAAGCCCATGCCAACGCCGCCGCCGTGATGCAGGCTGACCCAGGTTGCGCCGCCAGCGGTGTTGAGCAGGGCATTCAGCAGCGGCCAGTCGGATACGGCATCAGACCCGTCGCGCATCGATTCTGTTTCGCGGTTGGGTGAGGCGACGGAGCCGCAGTCGAGGTGATCGCGGCCAATCACAATTGGCGCTTTCAGCTCGCCGTTGCGCACCATTTCGTTAAACGCCAGCCCGGCCAGATGGCGTTCGCCGAGGCCAAGCCAGCAGATACGCGCCGGTAAGCCCTGGAAGGCGATGCGCTCCTGCGCCATATCCAGCCAGCGGTGCAGGTGGGCGTTATCCGGGAACAGCTCCTTCAGTTTGGCGTCGGTTTTACGAATATCTTCTTCATCGCCGGAAAGCGCCACCCAGCGGAACGGGCCTTTGCCCTCGCAGAACAGCGGGCGAATGTAGGCGGGCACAAAGCCCGGGAAATCGAAGGCATTTTTCACGCCTTCCTCAAGCGCCACCTGGCGAATGTTGTTGCCGTAATCGACGGTTGGCACGCCCATATGATGGAAATCGAGCATCGCCTGAACGTGTACCGCCATCGAGGCGCGGGCGGCTTTTTCCACGGCCTTCGGCTGCGTTTCCCGCTCATCAAGCCAGCGCGTCACGCTCCAGCCTGCCGGTAAATAACCGTTAATCGGGTCATGGGCAGAGGTCTGATCGGTGACGATGTCCGGACGCATACCGCCTGCCTGCGCACGCTTCACCAGCTCCGGCAGGATTTCTGCGGCGTTGCCGAGCAGGCCGACGGAAATGGCTTTCTTCTTCGCCGTCGCATCAGCAATCAACGCCAGGGCCTGATCGAGATTCGTTGCTTTGTAGTCGACGTAGCGGGTCCGAATGCGGAAGTCGATACGCGACTCCTGGCACTCAATTGCCAGCACCGATGCGCCCGCCAGAACGCCCGCCAGCGGCTGCGCGCCGCCCATGCCGCCCAGTCCGGCGGTGAGGATCCATTTACCGCTCAGATCGCCGTTATAGTGCTGACGTCCCGCCTCGGCGAAGGTTTCGTAGGTGCCCTGTACGATGCCTTGTGCGCCGATGTATATCCAGGAGCCCGCGGTCATCTGGCCGTACATCATCAGCCCGGCTTTATCGAGTTCGTGGAAGTGATCCCAGTTGGCCCAGTGCGGCACGATATTGGCGTTCGCCAGCAGCACGCGCGGGGCGTCGGCGTGGGTGCGGAATACCGCGACCGGCTTACCGGACTGAACCACCAGCGTCTCTTCAGGGTGCAGAGCTTCGAGCGAACGCAGGATCTGCTCGAAGCATTCCCAGTTGCGTGCGGCCTTGCCAATCCCGCCGTACACCACCAGATCTTCCGGGCGTTCGGCCACGTCCGGATCGAGGTTGTTCTGAATCATGCGGTAAGCGGCTTCAATCAGCCAGTTGGCGCAGTGCAGTTTGTCGCCGTGAGGGGCGCGAACCGTACGGGAGAGAGCAGTAGTCTGAGGCGTGGTCATGGCAGTCCTTCCTGAGTCAGTGTCGGTGATCGGTAAACGCCGGAGCGTTTGTTATGAATATGTAACAATAAAAGCGATGATGTATAGGCTTGTCTATACAACTTGATGTATATTGCAAACGGGATCACATTCGGCCTTATAAATATCTGGAAAGACAAAGGGTTATAAGATGCTGATCTCAGCCAGTAACAGCAGTGCATCGTCGGAACACGGCAAAACGATGCCTGGACAGTCGCCCTGCCATGCGATGCCGCTTCGTGTATGGCACTGTTTTCCGGCGAGTTCCCATGTTCCCTGAAGCACAAACGCCACACCTTCCTGAGCGGGGGGATGCGCCGAGCTGACAACCTGAACGGAGGCAGAGGCCCGGCCGCGCCGGGTCATGATGTTGAAATCCAGCCCCGCGCCCGCGATCCCTTCCGACCTTAACGGCCACTCTCCGGCAAACGCCCACGGCTGCCAGCGCTCAAGCTGATGATTGATCTCATTACCGCGTAGCCACAGCGGCCCGCCTTCCAGCAGCATGATGACCCGATCCACACCCTCGAACAACGAAAAAGGACCGTCCGCGTTCAAAGTTGCCAGGCTTGCCCGCCAGAGAAACGGCGCATCGGGAGAGGGGACTTTGATGATTTCGCGGGTTTCTCCGCCGCCATTCTTCCAGCGACTCACCGGCAGCGTGTCAAAACTGAAGGGGAAAATCATGAGGCTAACTCCCTGGTTTTCTGCGCATTAAGCTGTTTTAATGCCACATTTGATATTCATTTTGATTACAAATTATTTACAACATGGCTCACAAATCCATCATTCGGCGAGTGTGATGAAAAGTCAATGGTTGTATATACATGTTCTGTCATCTGTTGCACGCCGTGCCGCACAGCATCAAACACGCTAATGAAATCAGGAGAATCATCATGAAGCAGCGCACCACATTTCGCGGGATCTGTCTGACCACTCTGCTTTCAGGGCTATTGCTGAGCGCCACAGCCGTACAGGCGAAGGAGTGGAGCTCGATAACCATCGCCACCGAAGGCGGGTATGAGCCGTGGAACCTGACGCTGCCGGGCGGCAAGCTGAGCGGTTTTGAGCCAGAGCTGATGGAAAATCTCTGCAAGCGAATGGGCATCCAGTGCAAGCTGGTGGTACAGAACTGGGATGGCATGATTGCCGGGCTGAATGCGGGCAAATATGACGTGATCATGGATGCGATTGTGATCACGCCTGAGCGTAAAAAGGTAGTCAGCTTCACCGTGCCTTACGCCAGTACGCCTGCTTCGTTTATCACCGTGAAGGGCAACCTGCTGCCGCCTGCGCCAGCCATCAAGCTGCACGATGACGAAAAAGAGATTCAGGCAGCTATTGCGCCACTGAAGGCTGCGCTGAAGGGCAAAACCATCGGTATCGCCTCCGGAACGGTCTACACGCCGTTTATCGACAAGTACTTCAAAGACGTGGCGGACATTCGCGAATACAACAGCTCTGCCGATGCGATTCTGGATTTGCAGTCCGAACGCATTGATGCGGTCTTTGACGACATCACCTTCGCCAACTCCACGCTCGCCCGTCCGGAAAACAGCAATCTGACCTTCAGCGGCCCGCAGCTGGCGGGGCCCATCTGGGGTGAAGGCGAAGCGATGGGCCTGCGCCCGGCGGACGCTGATCTGAAAGCGAAACTGGATGCTGCGATCAAGGCTGCGCTTGCCGACGGCACGGTGAAAAAGCTGAGCGAAAAATGGTTTAAAGCCGACGTCACGCCATAAGCGAGGTTTCTCATGCTGAATCTGTTAGGTCTGGGCGACGACGGCTGGGGAAGACTCATCCTCAGCGCTACGCTGACCACGCTGTTGCTCTCCCTTGCCGCGCTGCTGGTGGGTGCGGTAGTGGGGGGAGTGATTGCCTCCGCCAAACTGTCATCGCACACGTCGGCCCGCTGGCTTGGCGCGGCCTATTCGGTGGTATTTCGCGGTATTCCTGAGCTGCTGATTATCTATCTGTTCTATTTCGGCGGATCCGGGCTGGTGTCGCTGATTGGCCAGATGTTTGGCGCCGACGGCTTTATCGAAGTGCCGCCGTTTCTGATTGGTGCGCTGGCTATTGGCCTGATTTCGGCCTCTTACCAGGCAGAAGTGTACCGTGCAGCGCGCCTTGCGTTGTCTCCTGGCGAAGTGGAGGCGGCGCAGGCCATTGGCATGCCACGCTGGCGCATTCTCCAGCGTGTGATGCTGCCGCAGATTTTCCGCTACGCATTACCGGGGCTGTCGAACGTCTGGCAGATGAGCCTGAAGGACTCCGCGCTGGTATCGGTGACCGGTATCGTCGAGCTGATGCGCGCGAGCCAGATTGCGGCAGGATCGACCCGCGACTACTTCCTGTTCTATCTGATTGGCGGCGGCTGCTATTTGCTGCTGACCCTGCTGTCGAACCGGGCGTTTATGAAAGCGGAAACCCGGCTGAACCGTGCCTGGCAGCGCCGCACCGTGGCCCAGGCTTAAGGAGCGCATATGGCTATCGATCTGGCTTTTCTCAGCGACACCTTCCTGAAACTGAGCGCCGCGCTGCCGGTGACGCTCGGGCTGTTTATCTGCTCCTTTCTGCTGGGCGGCCTGCTGGCGCTGGGCATTCTGGCGATGCGGATGAGCTCATGGCGTGCGCTGAGCGGCTTTGCCCGCGGCTACATTCTGGTGTTTCGCGGCTCGCCGCTGATGATTCAGCTGTTTCTGGTTTATTACGGCCTTGGGCAGTTTGGCGTGATCCGCCACAGCTTTATGTGGCCGCTGCTGCGCGAACCCTTTATTTGTGCAGTGCTGGCGCTTTCGCTCTGTACGGCGGCGTACACCGCTGAGATTCTGCGCGGTGGCCTGCTGGCGATCCCCGTCGGGCAAATTGAGGCCGGGCGTGCCTGCGGCATGTCACGCTGGCTGCTGCTACGACGGATTATCGCTCCGGTGATGCTGCGCTATGCGCTTCCGGCGTACTCTACCGAAGCGATTCTGCTGGTGAAGTCGACGGCGCTGGCGAGCCTCGTCACCGTCTGGGACGTTACCGGCGTCGCGCAGCAGATTATTCAGCGCACCTACCGCACCATGGAGGTGTTTCTCTGCGCTGCGGCCATCTACCTGATCCTCAACTTTATTATCGTTCAGCTCTATACGTGGCTTGAGCGCCGCCTTACGCCGCATACCCGCCAGAGTTCGCGCACCCTCGCGCTGAAGCCTGCGACCAAAGGAGAATAACATGCAAGATTTGCGTCCCGTCACCCTGTCGGTCAGCGGTATTCAGAAGTCCTTTGACCAGTTGGAGGTGCTGAAAGGCATCTCGATTGAGGCCCGCAAGGGCGATGTGATCTCCATTCTCGGGGCCAGCGGTTCGGGGAAAAGTACGCTACTGCGCTGCATTAACCTGCTCGAAACGCCGGACGCGGGCGTGGTGAGCGTGGGCGGCGAAACCATCGAAATGAAGCAGCATGCGCGCGGGCACCGGCTGGCGGCAAATCCAAAGCAGATTGAGCACCTGCGTTCGCGCCTCGGCATGGTCTTCCAGAGCTTCAACCTCTGGTCACACATGACGGTATTGCAGAACGTGATTGAAGGGCCGCACTACGTCCTTAAACGTAACAAGCGTGAATGCATTGAGCAGGCGGAACAGCTGCTCGATCGCGTTGGCCTGCTGAACCGCAAAGATTATTACCCTGCGCAGCTCTCCGGCGGGCAGCAGCAGCGCGTAGCGATCGCCCGTGCGCTGGCGATGGATCCGGAAGTGATGCTGTTTGATGAACCAACGTCGGCGTTGGATCCGGAACTGGTGGGCGAAGTGCTTAAGGTGATGCGCAGCCTGGCAGAAGAGGGCCGCACGATGCTGGTCGTAACCCATGAACTGGGCTTCGCCCGTCACGTTTCTAACCGCGTGGTGTTCATGCATCAGGGCAATATCGACTGTGAAGGTTCGCCGGATGAGCTGTTTGGCGAGCAGGGCTCGCCGCGCTTCCGCCAGTTTATCTCCAGCCACTATCAGAAGGAACAGTCGCTGTGAACGCAACGGTAGAGTGGGGCGATAGGCCGTTACGCTGGCAGGATGTGGCGAGCGTGGCGCGGGGTAAAGCGACTTTAACGCTGAGCAACCGTGCCCGGGAGCGCATTGCGCAGGGCCGCAGAATTGTCGATTTGATTGTCTCTTCAGGCCACGTGGCCTATGGCGTCAACACCGGACTGGGCGCACTGTGCAATATCAGCCTGCCGGAAGACCAGCTTGGACAGCTTTCCCGCAATACGCTGCTGAGCCATGCCTGCGGCGTGGGCGAACTGCTCGATGAGGCGCAGACCCGCGCCATTATGTGCGCCGCGGTGGCGAACTACAGCCACGGCAAATCGGGGATTTCGCTGGCTATCGTCGACCAGCTGCTGGCGTTCCTCAATCAGCAGATCACCCCGCAGGTGCCCTCGCAGGGTTCTGTCGGCTACCTGTCGCACATGGCGCATATCGGCCTCGCGCTGATGGGCGTGGGCGAGGTGCTTTGGCGTGGAGAAAAAATCCCGGCGCAACGGGCGCTGGCAGAAGCCGGGCTGAAGCCGATTAATCCTGGCGCAAAAGAGGGGTTAAGCCTGGTCAACGGTACGCCGTGCATGACCGGCATGGCCTGTCTGGCGCTGGATGACGCGCAGCGTCTGCTGGACTGGGCTGACGTTACCGGTGCGATGAGTTTTGAAGCCCTGCGCGGGCAGCTTGTGGCCTTCGATGAAGAGATCCTCGCGCTGAAGGCAAGCCCTGGCATTCAGCACAGCGGCGCAAGGTTACGTCATCTGCTCGCCGACAGCCCACTGCTGGCGGAAAGCGTCGGCGTACGTACTCAGGATGCGCTCAGCCTGCGCTCCATGCCTCAGGTGCATGGCGCCTGCCGCGATCAGTTTGACCATGCCCGCGTACAGGTTGAAACCGAGCTTAATGCCTGTACCGATAATCCTCTGGTTCTCGGCACGCCGGAAAACTGGCGAGTGGTGTCACAGGCGAACCCACATGGTGAATCGGTGGCGATGGCCTGCGATCTGCTGGCGATTGCGATGGCGGAGATCGGCAGTATGGCCGAACGTCGTCTGGATCGGCTGGTAAACCCGCTGGTGAGCGGCCTGCCGGCGTTTCTGGTGGCGAAGCCCGGCGTGAACTCAGGAATGATGATTGCCCAGTACGTGGCAGCTTCGCTGTGCGGTGAAAATAAGCAGCTGGCGCAGCCTGCGGTGCTGGACAACTTCGTGACGTCGGGCCTGCAGGAAGATCACCTGAGCCTCGGCACCGGCAGCGCGCTGAAGCTGCAACGCCTGCTGGCGAATCTGTATCACATTCTCGGCATCGAATACCTGCTGGCGGCCCAGGCGCTGGATTTCCACGGTGAACACAAGCTGGCACCTGGCACGCGTAAGAGCCTGGCGCTGCTGCGTGAAACCGTGGCTACCTGGCAGGACGACCGCTGGCTGGCGCCGGAAATCGGCAAGGCCGTCTCCACTCTCAAACACCATCAACCGGGATTTTAGCGAGGCATCTATGTCTTCATTCACACCGACCTCAACGACGGACGAACGGGCAGGCAGCAGTAAAGGGCGCATCACCGAGACTCGTTCTATTGATTACATCCCGGACAGTGAGCGGCACGGCCACGTCTTCAGCCAGTTCACGCTCTGGTTTGGCGGCAATTTGCAGATAACGGCCATCGTTACCGGCGCGCTGGCGGTGGTGCTCGGCGGCGACGTGGTGTGGTCACTGATTGGCCTGCTGGTTGGGCAAATTCTCGGCGCGGCGGTGATGTCGCTGCACGCGTTGCAGGGGCCGCGTCTGGGCCTGCCGCAGATGATCATCAGTCGCGCGCAGTTTGGCGTGTTTGGTGCGGTTATCCCCCTGGCGCTGGTCTGCGTGATGTACGTGGGCTTTTCTGCCAGCGGTACGGTGCTGGCGGGGCAGGCGATGGCAAGGCTGCTGTCGGTCAGCAACGAATCCGGGATGATTATATTCAGCGCGATCATTATCGTCATTGCCGTGCTGGGCTATAAGGTCATCCACAAGCTTGGCAAAGTGGCAAGTATCGTCGGCGTGCTGGCGTTCGCCTGGCTGTTTGCGTCGCTGTTGATGGCGGCAGATTTCACGTCTCTGGCACAGAACAACCACTTTACGCTGCCGAACTTCCTGCTGGCGGTGTCGCTGTCGTCATCGTGGCAAATCGCTTTCTGTCCTTATGTGTCCGATTACTCCCGCTATCTGCCGCGCAACGTTTCTGGCAAAAAAACGTTCTTTGCCGTGTTCAGCGGCACGGTGCTAGGTACTCAGGCGTCGATGACGCTTGGGGTGATCGCTGCCGCGATTGCAGGAAGCGCATTCCCGGGGCACGAAGTGAGCTATATCGTCGGGCTTGGCAAAAACGAGACTATGGCGATGGTTATCTATTTCGCCATCTGCTTTGGCAAAATTACCTTCACAACGCTCAACGCCTACGGCAGCTTTATGTCGCTCACGACCATCGTCTCGGGCTTCCGTCAGCAGGTGACGCTCAGTCAGACTTACCGCGTGATTTTTGTGGTGCTGATGGTCGCGATTTCCTGCGTGATTGCGCTGCTGAGCGAACCGGCATTCCTGAAAAACTTCACCCATTTCCTGCTGTTCCTGCTGGCCTTCTTCGTGCCATGGAGCGCCATCAGCCTGTGTGATTATTATCTGATTTCCCGCCAGGCGATGGATATTCCGGCGCTGTTCGATCCGAAAGGCCGCTACGGTTACTGGAACACAGTGGGCATTGGCGTTTACATTACGGGCGTGCTGATTCAGTTGCCGTTTATCGAAAACCCATTGTTCCACGGGGCGCTGACCTGGCTGTTTGCGGGAAATGACGTGTCGTGGATTATTGGCTGGTTTGGCACGGCGGGGCTGTATCTCGCGCTTAACCGTTTCGATGGTCGGGTGCTGCCGACGGCGACGGTATTCCCTTGATGGATTGCCCGGCGGCGTTGCGCTTGCCGGGCCTACATGAATCCTGCTGAACTTATGGCTGCGGATCCAGCAGCCACGTTCCCGGCTTATCGACGGTTATCGTGGCGCTGCGGGACTGTTCGCCGTTGCGAAGCGTTATCTCATACTGACCCGGCGTCAGCTGTACGGTAGCGTAGCCGTTAACCGGCGTCGGCAATTTCTGCGCTTTGCCGTTGACCTCCAGCTCATCCCCTTCGTTCACGCGGAGATAGACGCGGGTAAGAGCAGATGCTGCGGCTGCCGGTTTTGTTGCGGACGTCACCGTTGCCGTTTTGCCTGATGTTGACGCGCTTTGCGCTACCGGCGTCGAGGTGCTTCGACCGAACAGCAGCGCACCCGCAATCAGACCAACCAGTACGCCAGCTGCGGTTTGCAGCGCGATACGATGCGCTTTCCACCACGGCTGGGCGGCGGGCTCTTCGGGTTCATTCTGTTCGACCGGTATCAGCATCGATCCCGTCTGATGGACAGGCTGCGACATCCCGGTGTCGTTCAGGACAATTCCGGCGAGGCGGGTGAATGCTTCGATGCTCTGCGGTCTTTCTTCAGGCCGAAGCGCCAGCGTGCGATCGATGGCCTGCAACAGCTCAGGCGAATACCCTTCCGGCTGGCTTTCCGTCAGCGGTATGCAGTTGTCCTGAATGCTTCGTGTGACGCTGGTGGGCGGTCGTGCGCCGGTAATAAGCGTGTAAAGAATCGCGCCGAGCGAGTAGATATCGGTCCATGGGCCTGGCGGATTGTCGGCATCGTCAGAATATTGCTCCAGCGGCGTGAAGCCCGGATGGAGCAGCGTCTTGTTCACCTCACCGTTTTCACCCGTCTGGCGCAGCGCGCCAAACTCCAGCAGCAGCGGCAGGCCGTTATCCTGAATCTGGATACTGTTCAGCGACAGGCGACAGTGAATAAACCCTTTGTCATGCAGCGCGGCGAGCGCACCGCAAAGCATCGGAAGCATCCGGCGGATCCAGGCTTCGTTGATGCGTTCAGGATAGTGCTGCAACAGGTCCGACAGGGTCATGCCACTGTAAACGGGCGTGGCCGCATAGGCGGTTTCGTTATACGTCCAGAAGCGCAGAATCTGCACTACGTTCGGGTGATTAAGCCGCGCCAGCTGTCGTGCCTCATGAATAAAACCGTCGAGCCCGGCGAGGAAAGCAGATTGATCCTGCTTGCTGCGCGGCACCAGGCGCTGGCTTTCGCTGCGAACCGTCAGCGTGCGCGGCAGAAATTCGCGAATGGCAACCTGACGTTCCAGCTGATGATCCTGCGCCCGGTAGACGATGTTGTCATTGCCGGCGTCGAGGACATCCTGAATCTCAAACTCTTCAAAACGGTAACCCAGTGGCAGAGCATCAGGGGGCCGCTGGGTGAAATCGTTGTCTGTCATGCTTTGGATCTCAGCTTGTTAAATGACAACATTAATTCTGGGTCCGCCACGCGCCGACTGCCGGATCGCGCAGTTGGGTTTGCAACGAATCGATAAGCAGCAGGTTCATTGGCGCATTCGGCGTAATCCAGCTGGCCCAGGCTTTGCGCACCTGATTGAGCTGGGTTTGCAGACTCGCTTCATCCATTGCCATTTCGCGCGGTACCTTCACGGCTATGGTTCCGCTGGCTGCCCAGGCGTTCAGGGCGGGCTTATAGGGCAGGATCATCCAGCTTTGCGGCGCCTGTTCGTTGCTGACGACCATACGTTCATTGTTGAGGGTGGTGATAAGCAGGCTGTCGGCGTTGACGCCGTCACGCAGGCCGCTCACCGGGAAGCCATGGACGAAGGTCATTGGCAGGCGCTGTTCGCCGTTGCGCCCCCGCTGGATAATTTCGCTGCGCCCGCTCAGCCAGCCGCCTTTTTCACATTTGCCCTCTGGAATAAAGAGTGCAGATGTGCCCGCGGCGGCAGACCAGAAAGTACGCAGGCGGCAGCCGTCCTGGAGAGTGAATTCCTGCCACGGCGTTCGGTCGGCAGGCACTGATTTGTCGCTGGCTGGCAGGGGGGACGCCACATCATCGGCATTCACCGGGGTGACTTTCACATCCCAGTCGCTTGCGCGGTCGGCGGTGCCAAAGGCGAGGGTGGCACCCTGCGGATCTTCCATTCGCCAGTGAACGCGCGAAAGCGCTGAACACTGGCTTTCCAGCAGGGCACCCAGCCGGGGCATAAACCCGTCGAGGATCGCCGGGTTTTGATCGCCGTTGGCGACGATGCGCAGCGGCAGCTCTTTTGCACACCAGCTCTGCGGCGAATTGCTTTTGATATTATCGATCCAGATATCGAGCTTTTGCGACGGTGACTGGACAAAACGGTAGTTCCCGGCGCAAACGGCCGAAGAGGCCAGCAGTAAGGCCACACCCGAAAGCCAGAGTTTCATAGATTTCCTTCCTGCCTCTTAAAACGGATGAACGAGCAAACCGATCAGTTGATTATCCAGGTGCCGCTGTCTGCGTTCTGACAGGCTTTACTGTTGCTGTCGACGTTCACGCAGGTGGTTTTTTTGCTACCGGCCCGGCGGACGCGAGGGCGATCTTTTTTCAGCGTTTGCGCATAAAGCTCGCTTTTCACCAGCGCGCGGGGCGGTACGTAGCCGATAAGTTCAGGCTTATCCTCTTCGGCAATCGCCAGCCAGCTGTGCTCCACGGTGCCAAGCACGGTGTAGGTTTTGCCGTTTTCAAGCTGACCCAATACCTTGCCGCCAAAGTCTGGAGTACTCATCAGAGAACCGGCGTACAGAGCCCGATAGCTGGCGTTCACCGGCGTGAACTCCGTCGGAGTAGAGACAATATAGCGGTGGGTAAGCGTGACGCCGTTAACCTGACTGGTGACCAGCGTGTCGTCCGTCATTTTCGGCGCAGGCGCTTTGCAGCCGACCAGCACGGTCACGACCAGAAGAGGCAATACATTTCGCAATTTCATTATGTTCCCTGCAAATCGAATGATGCCCATTGGCCAGAGCGCCGCTTACCACGAGGGATGACTTAAGGCGTAGAACACGCACAGGGAAGCCAGTCACCGAGCGAAAAACATCTGACCCGGGATTTCACTAAAGAGTTAACAAGTGTTTAGCACGGATGGGATGATTTTACATAGCCTGATTAACAATACAATGCTGTTCAAGCGGATATTTAAGCGCATCGGTTTGATTTATAAGCGAAGCCGCAAAGCGATGAGCGGAACGTGCTGAGCAGGGAAAGAGAGGGGAATAATAGATATGACCCCCGATGAATCCGGGAGTCATTGATTGAATGAATTATTGTTCGCGTTTTGCCATCAGTCGCGCGAGGTCAACCAGACGATTTGAGAAGCCCCATTCGTTGTCGTACCAGGCGAGGATTTTCACCATATTACCGCCTATCACCAGCGTCGAAAGGCCATCAATAATTGAAGAGCGCGGGTCGCCCTGATAATCGCTGGAAACCAGCGGCTCGTCGCTGTAGCCGAGGATCCCTTTCAGCGGGCCGGAAGCGGCCGCCTGTCGGAAGGCGTTATTGACCTCTTCGGCGGTAACGTCGCGCTCAAGCGTGACCGTCAGATCGACAATCGACACGACCGGTACCGGCACGCGCAGGGAATAGCCCGTCATGCGTCCGTCGAGCTCCGGGATGACTTTGCCGAGGGCTTTTGCCGCGCCGCTGGAGTAGGGCACGATGGAGAGCGCCGCGGCCCGGGCACCACGCAAGTCTTTCTCCGGCTGATCGTGCAGCGCCTGGCTGTTGGTGTAGGCATGGGTGGTATTCATCAGGCCGTGCTTAATGCCGAACTGCTGATGCAGCACCTGTGCAGCCGGGGCCAGACCGTTGGTGGTGCAGCTGCCGTTGCTGACGACATAGTGTTTTTTAGGATCGTAAAGTCCGTCATTCACGCCCATCACAACGGTCAGATCGTCATTTTTACCCGGTGCCGAAATGATCACGCGTTTCGCGCCGCCGTGTTCAATGTGCACCGCCGCCTTTTCACGGTCGGTGAAGAAGCCTGTCGCTTCAATCACAATATCGACACCTGCATCCCGCCATGGAATATTCGCCGGATCGCGTTCGCTGAAGACGGTGATGGATTTACCGTCAACGTGAAGCTGGCCTTCGGCGGCTTCCACGCTCACCGGCAGCGTGCCGAGCAGCGAATCGTATTTCAGCAAATGTGCCAGCGTTTTGCTGTCCGTCAGATCGTTGATAGCGACAATCTCCAGATTGGGATTGCCCAGCGCTGCCCGCAGCACGTTGCGCCCGATACGACCGAAACCGTTAATACCGACCTTAACCATGATCAACTCCTTCTTTGTTGTCTATGGCGTTACTGTAGGTCGGTGTGGATTTGGCGTAAATGACAAAAATGGATCATATTACGCCATTTTACGGCAGTGAAAACGCTGGCGATATTCGCCGGGCGTCAGGTGCAGCTGTTTTTCAAACAGGCGACGCAGGTTAACGCTGGTGCCGAACCCGGTTTGCTGGGCGATGGTCTCCAGCGTTTCCCGGGTTTGTTCCAGCCGCTGGCGGGCGGCGGTCAGGCGTGCTTCTGCTACGTACCGTGCGGGAGAAACACCGGTTTCACGAGTGAACACGCGCGTAAAGTTTCGCGGACTCATTGCTGCTCTTTCAGCGAGGTTTTCGACGCAAAGATCGGCGCTGAGGTTGTCAGGGAGCCACGCCAGCAGCTCACTGAGCGGGCCGGATCCGCTGTTTTGTGGGAGCTTATAGCGGCTGAACTGAAGCTGGCCGCCGGGGCGGTTGAGGTACATCACCATATCCTGGGCAACGTCCCTGGCGAGGGTAAAGCCATAATCCTCCTCAACCAGCGCCAGGGTCAGATCAAACCCGGAGCTGACGCCGCCGGACGTCCACACATCGCCATCCTGCACATAAAGCGGCCCGGCTTCGACGCTCACCTGCGGATAGTCGTTTTTCAGCTCGTCCAGCAGCCGCCAGTGCGTGGTGGCCTGTTTGCCGTTGAGCAAACCCGCCTGCGCAAGCAGCAAAGCGCCGCCGCACACGGAGGCAATGCGCCGGGCGTGAGGTGCAGCAAGGTGCAGCCAGTCTATAACGGCAATGGCTTCCAGCTCGCTCTGACCTCTGCCGGTAATCATGATGGTATCGAAAGGCTCGCGTGGATCGAGCTCATGCAGACGATGGTCCGCCAGCAGATTCAGACCAGACTGGCCGTGAATAACCTGGTGCGGCTGGGTGGTGGCGAGTGCCACCTGGTAGCAAGGACGCAGCGGGCCTTCCGGATGCAGACGATTGGCCTGCATCAGAATGTCGGCAATACCGGCGGATTCGAACAGCATGCCGCCATCGGGGACGATAATCAGGATTTTCTTCATGTCCTGAAAAGTACAATTTCTACGAAATAAGTCAACCGTAGAAAAGCGATGACGGTGTGCTGCAGGCAGAATAGTTGTGGCCGTTGCCTGTTCATGAGGCTACAGGTGATGCCCGGCGGCGGCCTGTGCCTGGTCTGCACGTAGGTCGGGTAAGGTAAAGCCGCCACTCGGTAATGTCCGCGCAAGCGAAGCGCCGCCGGGCACGGTTAAAGTGTGCGGATCTCTTTTGGGCGCAACAGCGTAGCGGGCGCGCCGAAAGTGTCTATTTGCATGCGTACCGCAATGGTGGTGGCCTTCAGCGCACCCCAGCCACCGGCAGGGCCGTCGTAGTGTCGGATGCCGGGGTCGGCGCAGGTCGTCAGTCGGGAGGGAATGCGGTATCATCCACACCTCTTTTTCTGCGGATCGTCCGATGTCCCCGATTATCGATACCTTTATTGCGCCGCCGTGCTATGACACGATTGAGATCCTGTATCAGGACGATCATCTGCTGCTGATCGGCAAGCCCAGCGGACTGCTGAGCCTGTCGGGGAAAAATCCGCTTAATCTGGATTCGGTGCATCATCGGCTGGTGCAGCGTTATCCCGGCTGCACGCTGGTGCATCGCCTGGATTTCGGCACTTCCGGGCTGATGGTCGTGGCCCGCAATAAAGCGATTAATGCAGCACTTTGCCAGCAGTTCAGTGCGCGTTCAGTCACGAAAGGTTATACCGCGCTGCTTTGCGGGCACGTGGAGAAAGACGAAGGCATTATCGACGCGCCGATAGCGAAAGATCCGGCGCTGTTCCCGCGAATGGCGATATGCCCGGTTAACGGCAAGCCTGCACGTTCCCGCTATCGGGTGTCAGAGCGCCTTTATCAGGGGGAAGTGGCCTTAACGCGCGTTGAACTGATGCCGGAAACCGGACGGACGCATCAGTTGCGCATTCACTGTCAGCAGCTCGGCCACCCGATTGCGGGCTGTGACTTATACGGTGGCCTCGATCTGCCGGGCCTGGAGAAGACGCCGCGCCTGATGCTCCATGCCAGCGAACTGCATTTCGCCCATCCCGTCAGCGGAGAGGCAATCCACGCCGTGAACGCCAGTCCGTTCTGAGTATGTGGAAATTGCCTGATGGCATTTTGCTCATCAGGCCTACGAGAATTGTTGATGTCGTAGGCCGGATAAGACATTTATGCCGTCATCCGGCAAAGCAGCGTGGAAGCTTGCCTGATTACCACATCAAATCGTCAGGGATTTTGAAGTCGGCATACGGATCGTCTTCATCCTGCGCTTCCTGGCTCAGCACGTTGTGCAGAATAATACTGGCGGCATCACGCTGGGCAATTTTATCCGCTACGGTGGCCGGAATGATGGCGTATTCCCCTTCGGCGTTCGCATCCGTGACCAGGCGGGCAATGGCAAGGCGGCCGTTAATGAGCTGATCCTGAGTGATCCTGTTGACGGTGATTTTTTTAATCAGGCTGCCGTCGGTGAAGTTGAACTCAATGTTGCCTTTCGCCACGACGATGCGGTTCATCTCGATAAGCTGCTTCACCTGCGCTTTGTACTCTTTTGACAGCGCCGCCTGCTTCTGCTGTTCGCTCAGCTGCTTGTCACGCTCGATCTGCGCTTTTTTGTTCTCTTCCACCGCTTCACGGGCTTCTCGAGCCTGAACGCGGGACTTCTTGGCGGTGCGCTGCACCTTGGCCATTTTTTTGCTGGAGACCAGACCTGCTTTCAGCATCTGCTCCTGTAGGGTGAGTTTTGTCATGTTCGTTTCTGGGCTTGTTGATAATGGGAGGATTATACCTTTAATTTGAGCGGGTGTGGGGAGCGGTGACAGGCCAGGCGGCGAAATTGAAAGGGTAAGTAAAGTTGCGGAGATGAGAAGGGACCGAAATGTTTCTTAGCTCAGGTCCCGGTAGCCATATGATGCGTAAAGGCATCATTCATTCTGACGTGCTGAAAATCAGTATCGATATTCTGCTGCCCATGCTTTTAGCATAATTGCTGACTCCGGCTTCGGAGTATTTCGTTTTATCAATTATTCGCCGCTATCATTTTCCTTGCCGAACATTTCCGGCCCCTTATCGCCAAGCTTCACAAGGGTATGCGTAATGAGGGTTTCAACCTGCTCAGAATGACAAGGATTAAAGCTAGCACCAATTTTTTCACTTATCGAAACCGGTGAAAGCTGCGTGATTTTAATATTGTCCAGTTTGCTGAGGATTTTTTTTAGTGTTTTCAAATCTTTTTTAGGAATGTGATCTGTGCCAGCGATGTTTCTCAAGGCAGAAATCAATTGGCTTTGCTCTCTAACGGATAAGCGGTTGGCTTTCATAGACATACCTGTCTTTAATAAGAGTCGATTGCGTCATTTCGCGCGTGCGTTGATGCGTTGAATTGACGTTGAGAACGGTGCCATCTCACCCTTTTTATTTCTTTCAAAAAACGCTCATTGCAAGAAAAACGATTTTATTCCCTGCCGTGGCGTTTTTTGAAAGTTACCTTTTGGATTATTCAGTAGATTACTCCGGCTTTAAGCCCCGCAGGGGCACGGAGATTTTCCGATTAACTTAAAAGGAATATTGTGAATGCAAGTAAATAAATGGGTGTGGGTAGTAGGGATAAACACCGCTTTTTAATGCATGTTTAGCCCGAAATGTATTTGGTTACTGTAATTTTTAGCGTCATTTTTTCACATGGCTAATTATCCAGCTTTTAGCTGGTTATATTTAATAGGATCATTTTGTGAAGATATCACATATTGAGCATGTGTCGCGCCGGATGCGACTTCTTGCCTGGTTGAATATAAGTATTCAGGTTGTCTTTCCCCTCTCAGTGGCCTTTACCCCAGCGATTGCCGGTGCCGGAAGCGAGGGTCGATTTTTGCAGAGCCAGGCGATGGATGAGCTGCAAACCCGGGTATACACGCTCGCAGAAGGGGAGAGCGCTGCCACTGTTGCGAAAAAACACAATATGTCGATGGAAGCACTGCGCAGACTGAACCAGTTCCGTACCTTCGCGCGGGGTTTTGACCACTTGCAGTCGGGAGACGACCTT
The DNA here is from genome assembly GCF_032012665.1 of Scandinavium sp. Lineage (NCBI taxonomy): Bacteria > Pseudomonadati > Pseudomonadota > Gammaproteobacteria > Enterobacterales > Enterobacteriaceae > Scandinavium > Scandinavium sp. Next base: position 146,105 of record NZ_DALZVG010000004.1, on the reverse strand, counting down.
GACGTTCCGCTGGTACCGCTACCTGAAGTGCGTTGGGATGATGCATCTGCTGCGTCAGTTTCCAGTCAGAGTAACGCGGATATGCAGACACAGAAAGTTGCAGGATATGCCTCACAGGCCGGGAGTTTTCTGGCAAGCGATGCTGGCGGCGATGCCGCATCCTCAATGGTCCGAGGGATGGCGTCCGGCGCGGCCAGCAGTGAAATTCAGCGTTGGTTGAGCCGTTTCGGGACTGCCCGCGTACAGCTGGATACCAGCAAGAACTTTTCTCTTAAAAAATCACAGCTGGACTTGCTTGTCCCTTTGTACGAACAAAAGGACAGTCTTGTCTTTACCCAAAGCAGTATCCACCGTACCGATGACCGGACCCAGTCTAATCTGGGGGTAGGTTACCGCTGGTTTGCCGGTGACTGGATGCTGGGTGCGAATACCTTCCTTGATTACGACCTGTCCCGCGATCATGCTCGCCTGGGACTTGGGGGGGAGTACTGGCGTGATTACCTGAAGTTAGGCTTCAACACCTACTCTCGCCTTACAAACTGGAAAAACTCACCGGACCTTGAGGACTATGAGGAACGCCCGGCTAACGGTTGGGATCTCCGGGCGCAATACTGGTTACCGTCTCTGCCGCACCTGGGCGGTAAGCTTACGTATGAGCAGTACTACGGCGAGGAGGTGGCCCTGTTTGGCCGGGATAACCGTCAGCGAAATCCGTATGCTATTACAGCTGGCGTGAATTACACGCCGGTTCCGTTGCTCACGTTCAGCGCAGAACAGCGCCAGGGGCAGTCAGGTAAAAGTGATACCCGTTTCGGCATGGACATGTCCTATCAGCCTGGCGTGCCATGGCTGCACCAGATTAATCCGGATGAAGTGGCTGCCATGCGTAGCCTGGTCGGCAGTCGGTATGATCTGGTGGAACGCAACAATAATATCGTGCTGGAGTATCGCAAGAAAGAAGTTATCCGCCTCAGGATGGCAGACCTGGTGACGGGCTATGCCGGAGAGCAGAAGTCTCTGGGTGTATCGGTCAACAGCAAGTACGGGCTGGAACGTATTGACTGGTCGGCTTCGCCGCTTATCGCTGCAGGCGGCAAAATCGTGCAGAACGGAGAGAGCTGGACCGTGGTGCTGCCGGATTACCGCTCTGGCGTGGAGGCCGTTAACAGCTACACCGTCAGCGGGGTTGCCGTCGACAAAAAAGGGAACGTTTCCGGCCGGGCTGAGACCCAGGTCACCGTTACGCAGGCGGCAATTGATACAACCACCAGTTCGCTCTCACCGCCTGCTGCGGTACTGCCTGCAGACGGAGCCTCACAGCAGGAATTTGTCCTTAAGGTGAATGATAAAGAAGGACGCCCGGTTGATATTGCCGAAAATGAAATCAGCGTGAAAAAAACGGCAAGGCTTCGGGGGAGCAGCAACGCTACCGTGTCCTCGTTTACCCGACGTGCGGCCGGAGAATATGTGATGACAGTTACCTCCGGGACGATGCCTGAAGCATTCACGATCACACCATCAGCCCGGAATACGAAATTTGCGTCAGCGGATGTCAAACTGACCGCAGACAATGCCACGGCAATGGTTAATGCCCTGGATGTGGTTGAAAACAATGCCATTGCAGATGGTAAATCACAAAACAGATTCCGGGTAACCGTTGTCGATGGACAGAATAACCCGGTACCCGGCCAGCCAGTCAGTCTTCAGGCAGATAATAGTGCCACCGTTGTGAAGTCAGCCATCACGGAAGCGGATGGGACCGTTATCGTTCCGGTTACCTCACCACTTGCGGGTGATACAACCCTTACAGCCAGCGTGAACAATAAGGGAAATAAGACGCTGAAGCTCTCTTTCCGTCCTGACCAGGGCACTGCGCGGATTGAGCAAAAGGATTTAAACATTCTCCCGGAGGTTTCTCTGGCTGACGGAAAGACAGAAAAAACCGTCACTGCCCGGGTGACGGATGCGAAGGGTAATGCTGTCCCGGACATCATGGTTACGTTCAGCGCAGACAAGAGTGCGGTACTCGCTGAGAAAAAAGCCAAAACGAATGCTCTGGGTAGGGTCACCACCACTCTGACCAGTACCGTTGCCGGTATTTCGCACGTGGCAGCCAGCGTGAATAGTCAGTCAACCTCAAAAGAGACCACTTTTACCGGCAATAATGCGACTGCCATTGTGACCGCTGTGAATACGGCAGCTGCGTCCGGCGTCGCGGACGGCGTAACTGCTGTGACGTTCAGGGCGCTAATCAAGGATCAGAATGGCAACCCTCTTTCCGGTATTCCGGTTGACTGGAAATCTGATAAGGACAGCAGCATTGTTGCCTTTAATCATACGCAAACCGCCACCTCCGAAGAGGGGATAGCTGAAACCCGGGTCACCAGTACCCGGGCATACGGTGATGTGGTCGTGACAGCTTCGACGAATGCGTCGTCAAAGGCCGCCTCTCCGTTTACCTTTGTGGCTGATAAACAGAACCCTGTAATCAGTACGTTCAGCAGTAATAAACAGACACTGACGGCCAACGGCAAAGACACGGTGGTCCTGACGGTCGGCATTACCGACAGCAACGGTAACCCGCTTTCCGGGGTGGCAGTGGCGCTCAGTAACGGGAATAACGCCGGAATGACACCTTCCCGCCCGGTAACAGATGCAAATGGCATGGCCTCAGCAAACCTGACCACCCTGAATGCTGGTCAGATCACTATCTCCGCTTCGCTTGATAAGTCAGGTGAGAAGTTACTGACACTCATGGCTGTATCTGATGAACAGACCGCAGGTGTCAGGGTGACAGCCAATACGACTTCGGCGACTGTGGGGCAGACACAGCCCACTATTTTTACTGCTACCGTCATTGACGGGAACAATAACCCTGTTGCCGGTACCAGCGTGGCCTGGCAGGCCAGCCACAACCAACTGAGTGATGCTGTCAGCCAGACAAATGCGGAAGGTAAAACGACGGTACAGTTGACCGGGACAGAGGCGGCCCTCACCACGGTTACAGCCGTACTTACCAATGGTCAGAAAGGCTCAGCTCAGGTGACTTTTGCGCCGGGAGAGCCGGTTGGTGAACACAGCCAGCTTTCTGTGTCGCCTCAGTCCATTACGGCTGATGGCACATCCGAAGCCCTGGCGTCTCTCATCCTGCGTGATAAATGGGATAACCCTGTACCAGGAAAGACCATCGACTGGAGCGCCGATACGAAATCAGGTATTCATTTTGCGCCAGTGGAAAAAGGCGAGGGGGTTTACCAGGCTGCGGTCACCGGAGCCGCAGAGGGCGTATGGTCGCTCAAGGCGCAAAGCGGAACGGTTAACCTGCAGGCGCCACTGGCACTGCTGGCAAATCAGGACTCTGCGCAAATTGAGAGTGTATCCGTATCCGGCCCTGGCACGGCTAAGGCTGACGGGCAGGAAACCGTGACGATTCGTGCACAGGTAAAGGACAAAAATGGCAATACCAAACTTAAAGGCGTAGCTGTGGGCTGGAGTACTACGCTGGGTACATTAGCTTCAAGTCTGAGCACAACGGATGAGAACGGCGTGGCTGACATTACGTTAAGTAGTCGCGCAGCCGGTAGCGCCAGGGTTTCTGCCATGCTGGGTGGTGGTGAGCTGGTTCAGGCAAATAAAGCCGTCAGCTTCTCAGCTGGCGATATCAGTGCGGACAAGTCCTCAATCAGCCTCTCTCCATCCACCATTATTGCAGCAAAAGAAGCTACCACGCTCAGCGTCACCGCCCGTGATGCTGAGGGGAATATGCTTCCGGGCCTGAAAGATAAGATCGCTGCCGGTTTCACTCCTGACCTGAATATGGCCGTCTCCGCTTTCAGTGAGGTATCACCGGGCATCTACGAGGCAAGCATATCGGGTAAGAAATCCGGCACAACACAGGTCAGCGCTGACGTCAGCAATATACGCATCAGCCGTACCGCCCCACTCACGCTCAAAGCTGACAATGAGACTGCCAAAGTCAAAGGTAGTATCAACGTGACACCGGCTTCTGCTACCGTGGGTGACGTTGTCACATATACTGCCGTGCTTATGGACGTTAACGAAAATGCTCTGGGGGCCGGTATTCCAGTGACCTGGAGCGCAAATGAGGGCAGTAAGCTTAGCGCACAGATGACCCGAACGGATGAATCCGGTACCGCACGCGTTACGCTGAGCAGGCAACTGGCAGGTACAGCTAAAGTGGATCTCATTCTTCCTTCAGGCACCACCTCCGCGCCGGACGTGGTATTCAGTGCCGGTGATGTGGATGAAAATCGCTCAGATCTGACGCTTGCTCCTTCGGTGATTATCGCCGGGAAAGAAACCTCCGCACTGGTACTTACGCTGCGTGACAGCAATGGCAATCTGCTTACAGGAAGAAGCGTCAGCGGCCACAGCGATAACCTCGATGTGACCATTGGCGAAAGTCAGGAAAACGGCAATGGGCCCGGACGCTACACAATGAGTGTGAGTAGCGACAAGGCTGGCAGCGCCACTCTCACTGTTAAGGTGGGTGATAAGGCGCTGAACAAGAGCCGGATACTGACGGTGAAAGGTGATACTGACAGCTGGAAACTGACGGCGGTTACAGCGGATAAAACCAGACTGACCGCCGGAGATACAAAAGGGGTGACCTACAGTGCCACAGTCACGGACGCTAAGGGAAATCCGTTGAATAATGTGGTGGTTTCCTGGCAGCTTCGTGGTCAGGCGGAAAGCTATGCCCCAACGTCGCGTACCAATGAACAGGGTGTGGCCACCACGACGGTGAAAAGTCATACCGCAGGGCTGCTTCAGATGTCAGCGTATCTTGATGCGGATAATTATGTTCAGGCAGACAACGTCACGGTTGTTGCAGGGGACATAAAAAACGCCACCTTTGGTGCAGATAAAACCAGTATTGGCTCTGATGGTAAGGATACCGTTACGCTGATGGCCAGTCTGGAAGATACCTACGGTAATCCGGTCACGGGTAAATCGGTAATCATTGAAGGGGGGAATTCCCTGCCGGGCTTTAAGCTCAGTGCAGTCAAGGACCAGCAGAATGGACACTATGTCGCAACAGGGACCGCAACAACCAAAGGGCAGATAACACTCAGTGCGCATGTGGACGGTAAAAAAGTGGGGGATGCCGTTGTGATTACGGTAGGCGCTATCACTCCAGATTTACGATTTGATAATGCCGATCAGCCCGTAACATGGACAAGAACGTTTACCTCCTCCCAGGCTGTTCGGGGTATGCCCGAAGGCGTGGGGCAAATGTGGTCAAGTTCAGACACCAGCGTGGCCACCGTTGACGGGAGCGGAAAAGTGACACTGCTGAAATCAGGCAGTGCGAGAATTTCTGTCTATACCCCCGGAAATGAGCAATATAACCAGGCGATGGCTTCTTACAACCTGGACGTATCCAGAGCGGATCCCGGACTGAAGGCCGGAACGGGAGACCCTGTTACCGCGGTCTGGGCTGATGGTAAGGAGCGAAATATTACCGCCACCTATACGAACAGCGATGTTCAGACCGGGCTGAAGGCTTCGTATTCCGCTAAAAATGAAGCGATTGTCACCGTGGACAATACTGGCAGGCTTACGGCCGTAAAACCGGGAGCCACAACCGTGACTGTCAGTACCCCGGAAACAGATCAGTTCGTCGCTGCATCAGCGGATGTCGCTTATGTTCTTAACAAAGCGACAGCGGATGTCAGCTTTGGAACATCCACGGTGAAAACGACTGATGAAGAAAGCTTCACTCTGCAAAAACCGGTCACCACACTGACGTCTCAGGCCAGTATTAAATGGGCGTCAAGCAATGCGAACGTAGTAAATGTATCGGATTCAGGTGCTGTTCAGGGAAATGTCGGCAAAGGGCAAACCAGGCTGACGCTTAGCGTGCTTGCTAATGACTATTACAATGCCAGCTCCGGATATTACGATGTGATGGTATATACAAAGCCATCCATTAGCCTGGGAGAGGTCTCTTATATAAGTAAAGGGAGTAAGGGCAGTTCCGGCACGTGGACGCCGGTATTTACTGATGACACAATTTCGGTCACATGGAGTGCAGATGCTTCAGATGAGTTCAGTAAGCCTGCAAGCGTGACGGTCTCTATTCTGGACAGTAATAACAATGTTCTTGCCAGCAAGGAGGAGCAGTCGCCATCGGGGAGTAAAACGACCACCGTTAACCCGAACTCTGCGCTGTGGGGTAAGACGGTACATGTAGCATTGGTTGCAAAAGGCTACGGCAACCTTGAAACAAATAAATCGTCCTCGACGATCGGTGTAAGAAATCTCAACCCAAAGAGCATCTGGACAGCTTTAACCGTCAGATCGCAAGTTAAAACCATCACATCTCAGGGCGAAGATAGCTCATGCCAGGAAAGTCATCTCGGTCGAGACCACTGGAATAATGCCGTCATTACCGGGGACAGTATTAATTTTGGCGGTAAGACCTTAATTTCCCCAATGTCGGTTAAAGCCAAAATCACTGCCACACAAAATGGCTCAACTTCTGCGACAGGAGATTTTCCGACTTCGTACAGCAAGGTAACAACAAACCAAAAGGTTGCATTTGGTACGCGTAAAATAGCCAGCAGCTGCTGGAGCAATCATATCGGAGGATATAGGGTAGGAATCGCCGTTAGCTATGCCGGGCAAGACTACGAGTACTGGGCATCAGAGAGTCATGGCTGGGGTGGTAATGGCGATGGTATGTACGTAGACCGAATTGATAGTTTCTAATCAAAGGCACTCCCCCTGTCCAGGGGGAGTGAACACAAAAGGATAACCCTGGAGACAAGCAGGCTTACACGCATAATTAATTCCATTTCTCAAAGAGTATTTTTCAAGGAGAGACCGGGTAATTTCCCGTGCTGCCCAATTGTTTCCGAAAGAATTGTATTTCTTACCAAAAGAAAGATGACGACTCTTGAAATCATTGCGTATGTCGGTGATACCGGTAATCAATCAGATTCTGGTGCCTGAAGGTAATGGAGTCATCGCTACCGTTCCTGCATCAGCAGAGTCACGAGATTTATGCTGATAGCGCCGCCTGGACGGAGCGTTCCGCGCCGGAACGTCACCTCACAGATTATCATCGAAGGTGCTTAAGCTGAATTTGTGGTGAAAATGCATTCTGTTCCGACGTCATGGAATAAGAGTGCGATTAAAACCCGCAGCGATAATCCTGGCATGGAGATGCGCCGGGATGGGAAAGTAATGCGCAATGGTGATAGTCAAAAGCTGGAGGTGGTCAATCGCAGTAAGACCATTCCCCTGCGTTTTACACCGGTAAAAACCGCCTCAATCGGCTATGAGAAAATGACTGCCGGCGATGTTAATGCTTTCGCGACGCTGATTCTGACGCAGTACTGGTATCACAAGAGGCGTTTTTTGATAGAGTGTTTTCTTTGCTGTATGTTAACTTTCTGTCTGCGGATTGAGCCAGGGAAGGGCAAAAAACAATATGACGACTTCATATTGATAGTCATTTCCAGGAAGAAGTAAATATTCATGTAGCGTGAGACATTGCTTTTTAAGCGGAAAAGGATTTTCGCTCCCTCACTGCCGCGTTATTTGGTTGTGACCTGAGATAAACAGAGTGATTTGTTTCAACGATTGGCATATTAACATCGATCGTTAAAACCAATTTCAATTGAAGGTGTTTGCTGTGCTAAAGTACTTATTTTATAAGTCCGGGAAGTGTGGTTGCAAGCGTATCTAAACACCTGTCTAAACCAGAGATATATTATTGGTTATCTTACCAGTTATAATTATCTTTATGATATCATCACCGAAAATGAGTGCTTCCAGAAAATTTGCTATCAATGAAATGCGGTTAAGGCATGTATTGAGAGATGTGTTATGCATTTTTTGATGGTGTTTTACTCATGAAATAAGATGGCTGAGGGATCTAAAAATGAAAAAAAACTCCGCAGGCGAAGGGAAAATTTTCTTTCTGGATTTTACATTTAATCCGGCCTTAAGAACTCTGCAACAAAATGAATGCGTACAGCAGTTGCGAAAAAAACAGTCAGATGTTCTCGCTTTACTGTGCGCAAAATTTCCCGCGCCGGTGTCCCAGGAGGATTTTTTAAAGGAAGTCTGGGGCGGTGGATATGTCACCTCACAAAGTATTGCCCAAATGATCCGTTCGTTGCGCCTGTGCCTGAAGGATGAGTCCAAAAACATTATTGTGACCATCCCCAAGCTTGGATATCAGCTTGCCGTTGAGCCGACCTGGGAAGTGCAGATGCATGAGAAGAGGGGGCTGGTTAAGCCACCATCGGGTAACGTTGAGCTTGAAAATATCTCCTTTGCATCGCAGCAGCTTATTCAATTGTCCCCATCTTGCTCAACGGCCTTGGCTGTCATTCCACGCGATATAGCGGATGAACGGGTAAATGTAAAACGGGTGAAACAGCGGAAATGGTTTTTCAGCACCGTTGCTGCATTTTGCCTGAGTCTTATCAGCGTGGCGATGAGTGCACGTAGCGACCCGCTGAGCCTCATTAACGAGCGAAGTGACTCTTTTTCATCACAGCTGCAAATTCCCGATAAAGGCGTGGCGCTAAGCAGAGTTGTGTACTGTTGTGATGTGACTTCATTCAGGCTTTGCCAGCAGGAAGCCGATCGTTTTTCAGGAACATGTTCACTACAGCTAAACCAGACTCTGCTGAATTAATTTTCATTTTCATTGCATCAAGCCGCCATCTTATCGTATTTGTTGCAGATAAAATTATTTATTGAGTGACTCTTTACCGTTGTGCCTAACAGGTAGAGTAAATAATTTTACCTTAGCGAGTTATTATAACGCAGGCAAAAAATGCCTGCGTTATATATTGCATATTATTTGTCTCTTTTAGTCACAGGTAAATTTTTCACGTATGCCCTCTGTAGCGGCCACGTGGATGCGATTTATTATCGCTGTCTTATGTGCAATGAGTGAAACAATCCTCTCAACATAACGGTCATGATACAGCGTCGTTCGCGAATGATAGCTGCCGACACCATCCCAGGTGTAACCATAGCGGTTGATACTCTGCTTCAGAATCCAGGCGCCAGAAAAGACGTTGGCGCAGCTATTTTGACGCAGAAGCTGTTCATCAATTCCACGTGACTTTAACGTCGAAAAATGCACGGTATTAATCTGCATCACTCCGACATCAACGGTCTTATTCTTATTGTAATTAATCGCCTGCTGCTGATTTTTGGACTCATGCCAGATAATGGCTTTAATCAGCAACGGGTTAATCTGAAAGCATTGCGCCGCCTCCGTAATGCAATCCGGTTTTTGCGCGGCAACAGAGAGTGGAAAGAGGCTGGTTAGCAGGGCCGTCGCCAGGAATAATGTTTTTGTTTGCATGATGGGTAAGACCCGGCGGATTGCCGGGTGACAGTATTAAGAAAAGTCAAAGTGACGAGTCGTCGTCATTTTTCGTAAAGCCCTTATAGAGCATCGTGTTGTAGAACATATTTACGCCCAGCAGCTGGCTGGTAAGCTTGTCGAGGGTACTGTCGGTATAGTCTTTGTACGCCTCATCATTTCGCATCTCACCATCGGCAATCAGCACTGCTGTATTCAGTTCCTGAAGGGAGAGTTTTTTATCCGGGGACAGCGCTTTGATGTCAGCAAGAATGCCGTTCAGTGAACCCTCCGGCTTATTGTTTTGAAAATACTGCAGGACGAGATCGTCAAAGCTAGTGCCATCTGCCTCGGTGCCACTTGCCGTTTGTGACCGCAGCTGCTGACTCGCGGGATTAATCTGACTCATCTTTATTCTCCTGTACTGAAAACGAAGCCGGGGGGGGATTACTCAGACCGATCAGCTGGCTTGCAATATTACGTAGCCGGTCTGGCGTTAAATTGTTAACGACCGCTTCGATCGGAATCAGCTTGTCATCCGCATGCTGTATCCATTCGCGGCACAATGACTCGCTGGGGAAGCGGATGGCGTCCATGTCGTTTTGGACAGTGATGTGGTTGTCGTCGGTGAACTGGTAGTGCGAGGCGTCAGCGCCCTCCGGCAGCGTCACCGTCTTCGGAATGATGATGCGTAGTGCCTTCTGATGACCGCACTGTTCCTGTAAATGGTGGATAATCCGGTTCACAATCGTCGGGTCGTGCAGCGACTTATGCAGGGCGTCAGCAACATGCTGGCGAAACTCGGCCTGCCTTTGATTCTGCAGTCGCTGATAGTCATCAATGAAGGCGGTGAGCTGGTCGAAAAAGAGGCGAAAACCGGCTTCAAACCCCTCTCTTTCGCAGTTTTCCCGCAGCCGGACCGTTTGCAATTCATATTCAGCATGAATTTCGCTGCACCGGGTCAGCGTTCGCTCCAGGGCGACGGTCATTCTCTGGTGACGGGTCCTTTCGCTGGATTTTATTACCGTCTGGCGCGGTGCATCGCCGGGTAATTCATCAATAGTAATGGTACGCATAGGTGAGGGCCATTCTGAGCAGATTAATGTTGTTCATGTTTTTTTTGTCCGATCGGAGGACCTGCGGCATGCCAGCCGGGAAATGAAGCAGCAGGCGCTGGCGCAATGCTGCCGGCAGGCCCGGAAACTGGCTGAGGATAAAGCTGATTCCACAGGAGGCCGTATCGACCTGATGAGACGCCAGGGGCTTGGGTTGCTGGATCATGGGCAGCGAGATAAATGCGAGCAGACGCGGATCGGACAGCAGCAGCGCGCCATGCCGGGTGAGCTCATGACGCAGGAGATAGCCGCCGGTCAGGTGCGCCACCGTCGGGAGCTTGTACCAGTGGGAAAGTAGTAGCGACAGCGTGTCGTCGTCGCTGTGCCAGTCCACCCGCAGTGGCTCGAGTTTTTGCTGCCTGATGAGCCAGAAGTTGAGTAGGGTCGCATCAACGATTTCCCCTTCCCGAAACACGTCTGGAACATGGCTGGCGTGAGCATAGCTTGCCGGATCGTACAAAATGGCCATCATGCGGCTGTCATCCGCTCTCATGATTCTTTGGCCTCACTCTCCGGCTCCTGCTCGCTGGCGTCTTTGTCAGCGGGAGGACGACGGCTGAGCCGATAAACCATATGACCCGCTGTGGCCACAGCGCACAGCGCTAAAGCGCCCAGAATGAAAAACCAGGCTACGGGAAGGGAGTCCGGTACTTTAGTGGGCGCGACATACTGAATGAGCGGAGCCGGGAATAGCACGACGGAGATATTTTCATAACGCACATCATCAAAACTGTTTTTAATTAATGACTTAATCTGCGAAATGAATAAATTATCGTCTATGTCTCCTTTATAGGTAATCAGCACGCCGACGTGACCCACCGGTTTTTGCCCGCTGGTGTCGTTGTTAAAGGGAGGGTAGCTCACGTGGACGCGCGCATTGACCACCTGCGCGATCATCCGCAGAGACTGCTCGAGCCTTTGCTCCTGGAGTGAGAGAACACGCGCCTGTTCGGCATTGGGGGAGGCGACCAGTGAACTGTCCGGAAAAGCCTGCCCAATCTGCACATCGGCTGACCAGGGGAGCTGGTATTGATTAATAATCGACAGTGCGGCGGTGCTTTCCGATTCGTCGACGGTGACGGTATAGCCTGCTTTTAACGTCCCCTCTTTTTTCGCCGTTATGTTGTGCTGTTGCAGCACGGCCATCACCTGGTTGGCCTGCTCCTGGGTCAAATTGAAAAGGACTTTTTCATCATGACAGGCGCTGAGCATCAGGGCAAAAAGCGCCATGGCGAGGGCGCGAAAATATTTATTACTCATTATTGTGACTTTTCCAGTGTTTCGATAGTGCTCACCCCCTTACGCGCCAGCGTGCTGACCAAGGAGACATAGTTGCTGTATTCACCGATATAGGATTGCAGCATCAGCAGCTTCTGCGGATCGCTGGTGAACTGTGGCGACTGACTTAACGTATTGATGACGTTTTTAAACTGAGTGTCGGTTTCGCTAATTTTATTAAAGGTGCTGGAAACCAGATTATTAAAATTCTGGTCGTGCACGGTTGTCGACATATTATCTTCAGGATTAATGCTATGCGGGGTCAGTCGGGTCAGCGCCGAAAGGGCTTCAATAGTCTGGCTCATGATGGCTCCAATACAGGAAAGGGTACAGGTTTCCCTGTACCAACTGGAATTAACGGAAGTTCTGGATAATGGCGGCGCCGATATCTTTATAGGCTTTCACCGTACTGGTCTGGGCATTACGGAAAAGCGTATATTCCTGTAATTTTGCCTGATAGTTGGCTAATACTGCCGGGTTTGATGGATCGGCTTCCAGCTTTGCCTCGGCTTCATTAAGTTGAGTCATCATGTCGGCAGCGCCGGCTTCAAATGCGCCGGATACATCATCAAGAAAATAGCCATTGCTATACACAAGGCCATTATTAAATTGGTCAGACATCTTTATCTCCATTTTTGAGTGGGAAGTACCAATGACGTGGGTTTAAAAAAAGATAACCATTCGTTGAGTCAAGATAAGATTTATTCTCCAGCCAATTCTCATTGAGATTGATGGAAAAATTGATAATGCGATTCCCCCAGTGCTGATTAAAGTCACTAATGAAATTTTGCAACGCCGCCAGCGCATGATCGCTCAGGGCATCGCGAATCACGAGTGCATAACCGTCCGGTGATTTTATTTCCCGATAGTTAATATGCATTCTGTCCAGCCCCTGTCTGGCATCACTCAGGAGCTGGTTTTTCGGTTTAACTTTGATCTGAATATCTTTCGCAAAGGGAATGGTCTGCAGCGCCAGCGCCGTAAAGCTTTTTTGCTGCTCGGGCGTCAGGCCGGACCATAATGCAATCACCGGGTGCTGAGGTTTCGCATAATCAATTTGTAATACCGGATAACCTGACTGCACCAGTTTATCGACGGTGATTTTTTTCTGTTCGCTCAACCAGACGAGAATCACGCTGTTATCTTCGCGAAGTTTAATCAGGGCTTCTTTCGCCCATTCCATCGCCTGATATTTTGTCGCGATAACATAAATCATATTGCCTTCCCGCGCCCGGATAATTTCCAAAGGAACAGGGGCGCCGGCCAGTGCTTCATTTAAGCTGAGTACCTGGCGATCCTTTTCCAGTTTTTTGTACCAAATGAACGCGGCAATCATTAGTAATACCAGCAGAACTGCGGTTCCCATAATCAATGAATGATATTTTTTTGTATTGAATTCAGCGCGCTTTTCCTGCTGACTAAACTCGGCATCCAGCGGCGCTGGCATCACAAAGTGCTGAATATTCTCCGGCCATTCATCTTCGCTGCGCTTGATGGCAAAACGGATATGTTCATGCGTAAATATCTCGTTTTCATAAATCTTCGTGGGGAAACTTTTGCTTTCATCCTGCACGTCGACGTGAAAGCCACCGGGAATGTCTGCGTCCGCATCCGGGGCCTGCAGGCGTAAAACGAGGTTAGGTGATGGGAGATCACAGGGAATATAGAGCGTGTTTTGTGCATAAGCTGCGGCATGCTCACTGGCCGTTACAGAAGCATTACGTTTATCCGTTATAGCCGGGCCTGGGTTGATGATTAAAAAATAATCATCCGCAGGCAAGTGCAACTCGCAGCCAAACATTGGGCCAAACAGCACCTTTAATGTATAACTTTGCTTTGTCTCTGGCACCGGCATCATTTCATTTACTTCATTCATATCCATGTCGCTGTTCATAGAAAAAGGCCATTCAAAATATAAAAATAACTAACGAGGTGAACCTGGTCAGGCGATTTTATATTTAATCCATTACCGCTATTGCATCGCTGTACTAACCTGTAAATATCAACGTAAATATTAACCGCACAGCCAGCTTTAAATAAGCAGGTATCTCATGTGATGATTTTTATAGATATCCACGGGTGCATTCAGGTTGGGGGTGTATTTTACGGGTAATAGGATTTTTCCTCAACCCGGTCGATTTGATCTTTTTTTGAATTTTTTTTGAAAAATATTATTAAATTTTTAAGTTTTCCTGTCTGTGTTGACCAGCAGGATTTTTCTGATAAATTTCTGAGCCACTTAAGATGAATGCCTGATTGATTTATACGATCTTCAATATTATTTGCGGTACTTTCTGAAGTAGGATGCAACTATGGTTATTGGTCAAGTTAAACTCCATCAGGAGAATATTGTAGAGCGTCAATGCAATGACGTAGAACAGAGCACAGGACAAAGAAAGTTAGAACGAAAATGGATTGCTCTCAATAATGGAATCGCATTCGCGAGACCGCTGAATGAGCATGCCACTCTGTCACTTATCGTTGAGGAAACAGAGGGGAACGGCATAGTAGAGAAAAATAATATCCGACATCCCACGGTATCTGCCACCCGAACGAATATGAAAATTTGCCTTGAGGGTGAGTGGTTCATTGAAATAATGCCGATGTCTCAGGCCTCAACGCTGTTTTCATTTCTCGATTTTCAGTCGAAATATCGTGAGATCAAAGTGACGGAAAATCCACGTGCACAGACGGCGCTGCTTCATACCGATACGCATTTAGTGGCGGCGGCAGGGACAGCCGATAAATCGTTTATGGGAATGTTGATGAATACGATGCTGACCCCCCAGAAATATAGCCTGGAAAGCCTCTTTGTATTTGTCCGCAATGTTGAAAGTTACTGGATTTCACATTTTCTGCTGTCACAGGTGATGAACGAGGATAAAGAGAGCGATACGCATAAAATTTATAATGCGAGTAAGATATATGGTGTCTCAGAGTCTTATTTCAGAAAGCTTTGTCACCATGCTTTTGCCCGTGGGCCGAAAAAACAATTGCGCATCTGGCGTGCAGCCAATAGTGCATTGCAGCTTATCGAAAAGGATAACTCAATCGCTATGATAGCGGGTGATAATGGCTACGCGTCGTCATCTCATTTCTCAAGTGAAATAAAATCGCATTTTGGTATTACGCCGCGGGAGTTTAAAAAATTGGAAGGTTTGCTTCATGACTAAGTTTGTTCGCAGTTCGTTTATCGACAAAATGCCCTGGCTTTTAATCGGGCTGTTAGCCTGTCATCCGGCGTCGGCAAAAATGCTCAACAACCCGCGTTCTTCTGACGAAAGCAGGGTGACCAAAACGGCTGCCGAGAATATCTATGTCGCGTCGAATAACAGCATCCAGCAACTGTTTTTTGTGATTGGCGGGGCACTGCACAAACCGTTCATTGTTAGCGTTGAAGCCGCGAAAAAACGCGTCTCGGGCAATTTTGACCTCAATAAACCCCGTGAGCTTCTGGATTCGGTTGCCGCGCAGACGGGGCTTATCTGGTATGACGACGGCAGTTCCGTTTACGTCTATGACACCAGCGAGCTGCAAAGCAGCGTGGTCCGTCTCTCCTACGCGCCATTTGACCGGTTGGTCGCCTATCTGCAATCTTCAGGGCTCTATGACGCGCGTTTCCCTCTGCGCTCCGATGGGCGTTCCGGTTCGTTTTATGTTTCCGGGCCGCCCGTCTACGTTGAGCTGGTTTCCGCGGCCGCAAAGTATATTGATGCCACTTACGCCCGACCTGGAACAGGGGAGAGCACGATTCGCGTGATCAAGCTGAAAAACACGTTTGTTAACGATCGTACTTTCACCCAGCGGGATGAGCCCGTCACCATTCCGGGCGTGGCAAGCGTGCTCAACCAGCTGTTGAACAACGCCACCGGCGACGATGGCCGGACTTCGGCACCTGCTGGGGCGACGATCACCATCGACAACGATACCCGCAGCGCACTGGAGGCCGCATCGGCCACCCAGAAAGGGAACTTTCCTCCGTTGCCGACGTTTGGCTCGGCCCCTGCGGCAAAGCGCCCCTATGTCCAGGAAAATCCTGGTCAGCAGAAGATCAACATCGTGGGCTACTCAGATACCAACAGTTTGCTGATTCAGGGGTCGGAACGGCAGGTCAGCTTCGTTGAGGATCTGGTTAACGCCATTGATATTCCCAAGCGGCAAATTCAGCTTTCGCTGTGGATTATCGATATTTCGAAGGATGACATTAATGAGCTGGGGATCCGCTGGCAGGGTGCCGCTAAGTTAGGTAATACCGGTGTGACTTTCAATACCAGTACCCTGACTCCAGAGAACAGTCTGCACTTCCTCGCGGATGTTTCGGCTCTTGCCCAGAAGGGCAACGCGCAGGTGGTGTCGCGTCCTGAGATCCTGACTCAGGAAAACGTTCCGGCGCTGTTTGATAACAACAGCAGCTTTTACGCCAAGCTGGTCGGTGAGCGTAACTCGTCGCTGGAGAAAATCACCTACGGCACGATGATAAGCGTTCTGCCGCGCCTGGCACAGCGGCAACAGGAAATTGAAATGATCCTCAATATCCAGGACGGCGGGTTGCCGCTCAACGGGACGGGCAGCACGGCAACTGTCGATAATTTACCGATGGTGAATAACACCCAGATCAGCACCGAGGCGCGCGTTCCGGTGGGATTCAGTCTGCTGGTTGGTGGCTACAGCCGAGACCAGGATGAGCACCACAGCGTAGGTATTCCGCTGCTTCGCGACATTCCTTTTGTCGGCGGCCTTTTTGATTACAGCTATACCAGCCATAAAAAAATGGTGCGCCTGTTTCTGATCCAGCCGGGCCTGCTGGCTGAGGGCGAAACCTGGCAGGGGCGTAATGAAACCAATCCGGTATTAGGACGGTCGTGGGTGGGCAATGAGGTGACCTTAAAATCAACGGTCTCTATGTTGCGTAATACGATAAACAATCATTAAGGACTGAGCACGCCATGGATATTCGCTCGATAACCGGGACTGATTTTGGCCGCCTTGATGCCCCGTTGGCGGAAAGCTCCCCCGCACGGCAGATCGTCGAGGCGGGGGATGATGCACTGCCGCTAAATCTGCAGGAAGAGATGAGCAATGCGGCCGAAGAGATGGCCGACATCCTGAGTGCGTTTGGGCGTTTCAGTAAAGCAGGGCGTAAAAACGACAATGCCGACAACGACTTTGTCTCTTCGATGCTCGAAGACCAGGGGGATGAGAAGCTCGATACGCTTATTCGTCAGGTTGCAAAGCTGCGTGACATGAACAACCTGATTAATTTTGCCCGACAGCTCTTTCCCAACGATAGCGATCTGATGCTGGCGTTAAGGGAAATGCTGCTCAGCCGTCAATTATCAGAGCTGCAAAAAAAGAAAATCAAAGAAGCCATTGCCGATCTGGAGAAATTTGGCGATCGCAAGAAGATGCAGTCCGGCATGAACGTTGGACGGCTGGCAAAACGCTTTAGCGAAGGCGCAGAGGGAAAGCCCCTTTCGGCGAAAGATTTGCGTAACAGCTACCTGAGCTTCCTTGAAATGGAGGTGCCGGCAGGTTTTATCTATAAAGAATGGATCGACATTTATGGATATGCAAACAGGACCCGCCTGTTAGCTTTTACCTTATCTGCGTTGATTGCCGATATGAAAGCCAACGAGCCGGGTATCCACTCTTCGGAATTTGGCCCGCTCAGTTCAAAGCTGTCCGATGCCCGCGTGCTGAATACGCTCGACCAGCTGCTTAATGAGACCTTTGCGCAATTTGGGTTCCGCGAGCAGATTCGCAACCAGCAGGTGATGGTCAGCGAGGCCGACATTGTCGGGTTATATATTGCCGGCCTGGTGGATACCGAAGAGTTTAAGCAGCAGCTGAAGAGATTCAGTCAGGAGTTTATGGCCTTGCTGCTGCTGAAACAGCGCTCAGCGGTCATTCAGGCCCTGCGTCATGTTTACAATTTAACGCCAGAGTTTCTCTATGCCGATGTGCTGTTTCGCGATGCCGTATTAAATCATCTCGCTTCATTACTGCAAAAAATGCAGCAAAAAGAGAAAAATACCGGCATCTGGAACGAACACTATAAATAATTATTCTTTGGATAACTGGCTTTTACAATTGATGTGTAACTTTCTATGATTGAAAAATTTATTCTGCAAATCCGCAGTCGACCAGAGCTGATTATCTTAACGATAATGGTGATGGTGGTCGTTATGCTGATTATTCCGCTGCCAACCTATCTGGTGGACTTTCTCATCGGCCTCAATCTGACGATGGCGCTGTTGATCTTTCTCGGCTCATTTTATATTTCGAGGGTTCTGGAGTTTTCCACTTTCCCATCGATATTGCTGATCAGTACGATATTTCGACTGGCCATTTCGATCAGTACCAGTCGTCTGGTACTGACGGATGCGGACGCCGGGGAAATTATTGCCAGCTTTGGTGAGTTCGTTATCGCCGATAACCTGGTGGTGGGCTTTGTTATCTTCTTCATTGTCACCATTGTGCAGTTCATTGTTATCACCAAAGGTTCTGAACGAATTGCTGAAGTGGCTGCGCGATTCTCATTAGACGCCATGCCGGGTAAGCAGATGAGCATCGATGCCGATCTCAAAGCAGGGGTGATCGATGAGAAAGAGGTAAAGCGCCGACGCAGTGACCTGGAGGCAGAAAGCCAGCTTTACGGTGCTCTTGACGGGGCAATGAAGTTTATTAAAGGGGATGCTATCGCGGGGATTATTATTATCTTCGTTAATCTGCTGGGGGGCATTTCCGTGGGCGTACTGCAGCATGGCATGGATTTATCACATGCGATGTCGGTATTTACCCTCCTGACCATTGGCGATGCGCTGGTCGCGCAAATCCCGGCGCTGCTGATTTCGATAAGCGGGGGGTTAATTGTCACGCGTGTCAATAACAGCGAAAACAGCAATCTGGGTGCGCGTATTTTACAGGATATGTTTTCAAATAAATTTATCCTTGTTATTACGGCGATTCTGGCTATTGCGCTGGGCATGCTGCCAGGCTTCCCTTTACCGGTATTTATCTTACTTGCTGCCATTTTGTTGGGTATTTTCATTAAAGACAAAATTGATGAAAAACGGGGTAAAAAACCGGCGACTCCCGTAGAAGCAGAGGATGAAACACCCGTATTGAAGAGCAAGCCGGTGATGATTGATGGAGAATATATTCCTGAAACCATTCCGCTAATTATTACGGCCTGGAAAGGGTACGAGAACTATTTTCAGGAGCATAACCTGTGTTCACTCCTCAAGCGCAATTTCTTTATTGAGTACGGCGTGCGTCTACCCGAGGTGGTGATGAACTACGACGCTCAGGCTGAACGCGGCAAGCTGTTGATAGCAATTAATGAGATTCGCGTTGCCGCCTACGATATTTTACCGGGAATGTGCAAAGTTCTGCTTCGCGGCGAGGAGTTACAGGTCATTGATGACAGCGTACAGGCCATTGAGACCTCACAGGGGATAGCGTACTGGATCCCTGAAGAGCGCAGCGCAACGGCGCTGGATCTCGGCTATTACTCCAGAAATGCCATTGATGAATTTTATGCCTGTGTTTCGACCCTGCTGGTACACAATATTACGGAGTTCTTTGGTATTCAGGAGGCCAAGACGCTGCTTGACGATCTGGAGAAAAAATATCCTGAATTACTGAAGGAGTGTTACCGCAATAATACCGTACAGCGCATCACCGAGGTCTTCCAGCGATTGCTTCAGGAACGAATCTCTATTCGTAATATGCGCCTTATTCTGGAGGCACTCGTGCAGTGGGCACCTAAAGAAAAAGACCCGATTATGCTGGTGGAGCATGTTCGTGGCGTACTGTCACGCTATATCTCTAACCGCTTTGCCGCCAACGGGCAAATTCGTTCCCTGGTGATGTCTCACGACATGGAAAGCCTTGTCCGCGGGGGAATTCGCCAAACCTCCGGAGGAACCTTTATTAATCTGGCTCCGCCAGAAACGGAAAGTATTATCCACAGCCTTGAAGCCTGTATTCGCCGTAATGGGGTTAATGCCCGCGACATTATTTTGATGGTGTCATTAGATATCCGCCGCTTTGTTAAAAAAATTATTGAAGGAAGCTATCCAGAAATGGAAGTGCTTTCTTATGGAGACGTCGCTTCTGGCGTTGATGTTGATGTAATTGGTTCGTTAGAGAATTAACAGGAGATCAATAATGAAATACGATGTCGTTGAATTACTTTCCGCCACGCTCAAGAATGCAGGTATTGCCGATATTATGGATGGCGATCTGAATAACCACTCCACGATTTCACTTTCAATGAAAGAAGGGATCCCGACAATTCATATTCGCAGCGAAGATGATGAAGTCTGGGTCTGGGCAAAGGTGATGGAAAATGCTCCCGATTCTTTAGCCTACTGTAGCGCCAGTCTGCTGCCTTTAATGATGACCTACGACGAGGATTTCTTCTATACCGGCCAGCCTTGTTTATATCCTGTTGATGGCAACCTGGAACTGCGTGCGCAGGTTAAGGAAAAGCATTTGCAGCACCCGGACGCGTTTTTATCCATGCTCGATCATTACCTGGTTATTTTGCAGGACTACCGTTCCGTACTCGTTTAATTACGGAGGCTATTGATATGGTTGCGCAATGTCTGGTTCATCTCGCTCATCCATTACGGATCCAGGGCAATGTGATTGAAGCGCATTTACCCGGAACGCGTATCGGTGAGATTTGTGAGATTCAGAAATCCTTACTTGAACCACAGGTGATGGGGTTTGCCCAGGTGATTGGCTTTAATAAGGAGCACACGCTACTCAGTCTGCTCAATGACAATCAGGGATTTTCACGCAGCAATGTTCTCCTGCCGACCGGTAAGCCGTTTCGTATCGCGGTGCATGAAAACATTGCCGGGTCGATCATTGACGCAACCGGTACAGTTCGGGGGCGGCTGGATGAAGGGGAGCTACCGCCGATGACTGGAGCGGTTCGTCTGGAAGCCAGCGGTTCGCCAAGGGATTTTACCCAGCGTAAGCCTATCGCTGAAAGCCTGGCGACCGGCGTGCGGGCGATTGACGGTTTGCTGACCTGTGGACGCGGACAGCGTATGGGGATTTTTGCCGCGGCGGGCTGCGGCAAAACCTCGCTTATGAGCATGATTATCGAACATTCCGAAGCGGATATTTACGTCATCGGATTGATCGGTGAGCGTGGGCGTGAAGTGACAGAATTCGTCGAGGAGTTAAAACGTTCCTCGCGTCGATCGCAAATCATTCTGGTCTATGCCACCTCGGACCGCTCCTGCGTAGAGCGATGCAACGCCGCCCAGGTTGCCACCACTATCGCCGAGTTTTTTAGCGAGCAGGGTAAAAACGTCTTGCTGTTTGTCGACTCGATTACCCGCTACGCCAGGGCGTTACGCGACGTTGCCCTGAGTATGGGGGAGTTGCCGGCCCGACGCGGCTATCCCGCCTCGGTGTTTGAAGCCTTGCCAAAGCTGCTGGAGCGGCCTGGACGATTCCTCACCGGTTCTATCACCGCCTTCTATACGGTGCTGATAGAAAACGAAGAGGAAGCGGACGTTATCGGAGATGAGGTGCGCTCGATCCTGGACGGGCACATTTATCTCAGCAAAAAACTGGCGGCCAAAGGGCATTATCCGGCCATCGATGTGATGCAGAGCATCAGCCGTGTGTTTACGCAGGTGACCAGTGAGGATCACCAGCAGCTGGCAACGCGTTTTCGTGAATATCTTGTCCGGCAAAAAGAGATGCAGCTGTATCTGGACCTCGGCGAATATCGCCGGGGTGAGAACGCGGAAAATGATGCTGCCTTTGATCGCAAAGCGCATATGGAGGCATTTCTTCAACAGCGTATGACCGAGAAAACGGTGATGCAGGCTTGTCTGGAGAATTTATATGGAAGCGTGGCGTAAAGGTCGTGAGTTTGTCGGGATGCTGGAGCGAAAGCAGCAAACGCTACAGCAAAATATCGTTAAAACTGAAAACCAGTTAGCACAGGTGAAATTACAGATAGAGCTTCATCAGCAAGAATTTACCGATATCAACCAGCAAATAAAAATGTTGACGCCCGCAGGGGTACTGAGTCGTGCAGATATTTATAAAGGGATACGACAGCAGGGTGCTTTGCTGACGCACCAGCAATATGTGTTCCATAAAATAAGTCAGCTGGAAAGTGAGCAGCACAAGCTGGAGCAATTAAAACTACAGCAGCGAAGCGCCATGACCCGGCTTGATAGGAAACATTACAAACTTAACCATTATTTGCAGCCGTTACGCCGTGACTATATTCGTCGCCGCGATAATGCCGCTGAAAATGAAATTCAGGAGCTTGCGGGATATGGTCGAAAAAGTATCTGAGATAAAACCAAACGCCTCAATGGATATTGAGGTGAAGCCCGATGATGGCGCTTTACTGGAATGGATTGAGAAAAAGAAAAAACAAAATGAGCGTGACGGGAACACGCTTCCTCCCGCAACGGTGACGGCGCAGATGCTCGTGCAGTTGCTTAACCGCTCCGTTGGCGGCGGCGGGCTAAAAATCGCCGGCGACACTCAAGAGAAGGCGCTTCCGGCTAGGGATGCAGCACATCATTTTCCGGCGGGGGAGCAACGACTTCTTCGTACGGCTATGGCTGGTCAGAGTGTAGTGCAGATCGCAAAAGAGCAGGCCGCGGTGAGAACGCCAGCTATCGCCACCGCACCTCAGGCAACGAACGACAGCAGCGCCGCGAGCGTTCATGTCGGGCAGCAGCCTGCTGCGCAGCCTCGTTATGAGGTGAAAAATAAGCTGCCGCAATCCGTTTCAGTGGCGATGGCTTCGACGTCGACTACAGCTCCCACGCTGACGGACATCCTTAGCGACGATTCAGAGGCGAAGCGGCTTAACCGGGGTTCCCACGATCTGCAGCGTAAAGAGGAGCCGGCCGATGTGAAGCTTACCCTTCAGGCGGGGAAAACGCAGGATGCTGTGCCAGTCCGCCAGCACGAGGTAAGCCATCAGCAAAGTCAGACGCCAGTAACACAGCAGCAGATGAAAAATCTACGGGTGACTCAACAAGCGGTCGACCCGGGCGTGAAGGGAGCGAAGAATCTGGAGCTGGATTACCCCTTCAGAAGCTGGGCAGGCGAGCATTCGGTAAAGGTCACGGTTCCGACGCAGTCCCTGCGTGAGGGCAATATCACCTTATTGCCGTCTGACCCCCGCGCCGCCGATGCTTTATTGCGCCATATGAGCCAGCTCAATGGGCTGTCGCCTGACCTGCTCCAGCCGGGACAGGACAGCGATGAACAGCGCCAGCAGCAGCACGCTCAGCAGGATGAGGAGCAGGAATGAGCCTGCGTGACCATTTGCGCTTAAGCGATGCGCATCAGCAGCGTCTGGCCGTGCTTCGTCATCGATATCCCACCGGAGAGGTGATCAAAACCGATCCTGAGGCGCGGTATCTGCAGATCCATCTGCAAAATGAACAGCAGGAACAGGCACTGGCCTGGTTCGACGCAGATCGCTGGCTGCAGGCGATGGACGTCCAGCTGCCAGCTATTCCATGGAAAGAGGTGCCTTCTGACTATCTTGCAGGCTGGCTGAATCGTCTCCAACTGAGCTTTTACTGCGAAGAAGCGGTATGGGCTGCACAGGCTATAACGGTGTCTGCGACAGAGATGCCTGAATACGCGCTGTGCCTGCCTGCCGAGCCGTGCCCGCTTTGGTGTCTCGGATGGCCGAATGAAGAGCGTGTCCCGCCGCTAAGCAATGTTCCGGCTCAGGCGATACCTTTCCGCCTGCAGGTTACGCTGGGCCATAGCTGGCTTAGCCTGCAGCAGCTCGCCGGGTTGAGCGAAGGCGATTTGCTGTTGATGACAACGCCCTCGGCCTTTTTGTCCGTCGGGCAACAACGTCTTTATCACATTACTCATTATAAAAATCAGGAGGTCAGAGTGGGAGAGCCCTTTACAGAGCAGCAGGAAACGTATCGTGAAGAGGAAGAGGCGTTGTTTGAATGGGGGGCGTTACCGGTGGAAGTTGAGTTCGTGCTTGATGGGCAGAACGTGACGCTGGCGGAGCTGGAAACGCTCGCGCCGGGTATGGCATTACCCGTCAGCCAGGGCGCCGAGCAGAATATGAAAATCTACCTCAATAAAAAATTGTTTGCGCGCGGTGAGCTGGTGGCGCTTGAAAGTGGCGCTCTGGCCGTCGAAGTCCGGCAGGTCAATGCCGGGTTAACGAGTGAGATGGATAGCACCGATGCTGAATAATGATATTTCGCTTATTGCGATACTCTCATTCTTTACGCTGCTCCCTTTTATTATTGCCGGGGGGACCTGCTTTATTAAATTCTCAATCGTGCTGGTGATGGTGCGCAATGCGTTAGGGATCCAGCAGGTTCCCTCAACGTTGACCCTGAATGGCGTAGCGCTGGTTCTCAGCGCTTTTGTCATGATGCCGGTGTGTCAGCGTATTTCTGATTATATTGAGACTAACCATATTGATTTTAATAGCAGCCAGTCGGTAACACAGCTGACGGAGCAGGGGCTTGGGAGCTATCGTGACTATCTGGTGCGTTATTCCGAGCATGATTTAATCCGCTTCTTTAATCAAGTACAGCAGCAGCGCAGCGGTGAGCCTGTACCCTACGTTGAGGATCACGAGCTCAGCTCATTATCCCTGATGACGCTGATGCCAGCCTATGCATTGAGTGAGATTCAGAGCGCGTTCAAAATTGCATTTTATCTCTATGTCCCTTTTGTGGTGATAGATATGGTGGTTTCCAGCATCCTGCTGGCCCTGGGGATGATGATGATGAGCCCGGTGACGATATCCATTCCGATTAAATTAATTCTATTTGTCTCGATGAATGGCTGGGCTTTATTGACAAAAGGATTGATCGCTCAATATGCCGATCTGATGACATCATGAACAATATTTTATTTATAGGAAATTCAGCGCTGCTGGTGGTTCTGAAATTGACGGCGGTGCCCATTGCGTTTGCGACAATTGTCGGGGTGATTGTGGGTCTTTTCCAGACCATCATGCAGATTCAGGAACAGACATTGCCCTTCGGGCTGAAAATGCTGGCGGTGTTTGCCAGTATTTTTATGCTGATTGAGTGGTTTTCCGCTGAAATGATGAACTTTGCCACCCAGGCTTTTTATATGGCCTTTCATTAAAACGGAATTAATATGCTGTTTGTTGCACTTTATCTCAATTTTCAGCACAGCGTGCTGACGTTTGTTATGGTGTATGCGCGACTGGCGATAATTTTTTATATGTTGCCAGTGCTCGGTGAACGGGTCTTATCCAATCTGATTATCAAGAACACCATTATTTCCCTGACGATTATTGGCTTATGGCCCTGTTTTGCCCAGGAGATAGTGCCGGAGCAGGGCTGGCTTATTATTCTGGTGAAAGAGTGTCTTGTCGGTCTGATTTTGGCCCTGACGCTGTGCGTCCCGTTCTGGGTGGTGATTGGACTGGGTGAAATTCTCGATAACCAGCGTGGCGCTACCATCAGTGACAGCATTGACCCGGTCAACGGTGTGCAGAGCTCCATTCTTTCCGGCTTTCTCAATTTTGCCTTTGGCGCTATTTTCTTCGCCAGCGGCGGCATGCTGCGGCTGGTTGAGGTCATGAGTCAAAGCTACCAGATGCTGCCGCGAGGCAGCATGCTGGAGGGTGTTCACTGGGAGCAAGCGGGCGTTCTTATTCAGCTGCTGATGCAAAACAGCATTTTGCTGGCCGCGCCGGTGATGCTGGTCATGATGACCGCCGAGATGCTGCTGGGCGTGTTTGCACGTTACTGCCCACAGCTCAACCCCTTCTCGTTGTCATTAACGATTAAAAGCGTTATCGCCTTCGCCGTATTCCTGTTTTATGGCTTTCAGGCGCTCACCGAAAAGCCGCTGCACCTGTTTTCCCTGTCGGGCTTCCAGCGATTTATTTCTTAAGAGGATGCCATGGCGGAAAAAACAGAACAGCCCACCAGTAAAAGAAGAAAGGATTCGGCGAAAAAGGGGCAGACGTTTAAAAGCAAAGATCTGATCACCACGCTTATTTTAGTCGTGGGGATTTACTTTATTGCTCATGCCATGAGTTTTGGCCCCTTTATCACTTTTTATACTCTACTGCTGCGCCAGCCCACCGGTATCGGAATAAATGATTTCCTGCTGGCGCTGGCGCAGATTTTCTTCCTGCTGTCGCTGCCCTTTATTGCGGTTTGCACGATAGTGGGCTTTGCCGCAACGCTGCTGCAGACCGGTTTCGCCATTGCCACGGAGGCCATCAAGCTCAATTTTAAAGCGCTGAACCCGGTGGAAGGGGTAAAGAAAATATTCAGCATGCGCACCGTAAAAGAGCTGGTGAAATCGCTGTGCTATCTGGTGGTGTTTGCGGCGACCTGCCACAGCCTTATTCACAACGACCTTCGCCAGGCATTAACGCTCTATCGCGCAGATATTCCGGGGCTGGTGGCGGTCTGGGTTTCTCTGGCAGTCAAAGCCGTGCTGGTGTTTATTGCCTGGTCAATCTTCGTACTGCTCGCCGATCTTCTCGTGGAATATTTCCTGCACTTCAAAGATATGAAAATGGATAAGCATGAAGTGAAACAGGAGCATAAAGAGAGCGACGGCAACCCACAGATTAAGAGCGCACGGCGTCGTGCTCATCAGGAAATCCTTACCGGCGAGGAGATGGCTGCCGTACGTAATTCAGAAGTGGTCATGGCGAACCCCACGCATATTGCCATGGCAATTTACTTCAACCCTGAGATGGCCTCTTTACCTTTCATCGCGCTGCGCTGTACCAATATGAAAGCGAAAGCGGCTATTGCCTACGCTGAAAAAATAGGTGTCCCGGTGGTGCGTAATATCGCTCTGACTCGCCGGCTCTATCACGCATACAGTCAATTTAGCTTTATTTCGCTAAACGACGATTTGCTGATGGACGTAATGGATATTCTTATCTGGTTACGTCAGGTCGAGGCCGCTGGTGCAGGTTATGGACTACCGGCAGACGTTGATGATGAATCCCCCCGTCGTGATTTAGCTGAACGGCCATAACCTGCGCACAGGGCTGTGCGGTTTTTTTGTATTAACGATTTCGGCCCGACAGTAAGATAACGCCATCTTCTTTACTGTCTGCCTTGCGTTGAATGGCGGTTCTCATACGTTATCTATAAATAAGGAAAAAGACAGCAATGGCTAACAAAAATATGTTGGATTTCCTCAGTGAGGATGAGGAATTTAAATCAGATGAGGAGCTTGAGATTTATTCTGAACAGCTTCTCGATGCCATCCAGAATGGCGCGACCCTGAAGGATGTGCAGGGGGTTTCCAGTGATACGATGCAGGACGTGTATAAACTGGCATATGATTTTTATCATCAGGGTAAGCTAAATGATGCTGAGTCATTATTTCGTTTTCTCTGTATCTATGATTTTTATAATCCAGAGTATGCCATGGGCCTGGCGGCAGTTTATCAGCTGCGAAAAAACTATGCCAAAGCCATCGATTTTTATGCCCTGGCGTATTCACTGTCCCGTGAAGATTATCGCCCAATGTTTTATGCGGGACAGTGCAACCTGATGCTGCGTCAGGCTGCGCAGTCGCGTAAGTGTTTCGAAATTGTCATTAATCGTTGTAACGATGCGTTATTAGTTGAGAAGTCGAAAATATATCTTTCTGCATTAGATAAATTAAAACACGACGAAACAGAGCAGGATCAAATCTATGAGGAATAACAATGAACATGCGTGTTGATAATTTTGATGCCGTTAGTCACCACCAGACGGACGTCGAAATTAGAAAGGTTATGCTTAAGCGTCAGTCCGATGAGGCGAAACGTCTGGCTAACGACAGCTACAAAAATCATGCTCAGGCCGACATCGTTCGTGGTGCCGTCCAGTCTTTAGATCTACAGCAGCTGATGGCGGTACTCAAGAATACCCAGCAGGCACTGGGCGGAAACGGCGGTACAACCAACCTGAAGGGGCAGGAGCTCCCTGAACTTCAGGCACCGTCTACCGGCAACACCGAAGGGAAAGAGGCCATTAGTGGGACAAGATCGTCAACTTCGGCGACGATGACCGAACTGCTGGGCAAAATCACGCAGCTGACGGCGGATACCTCCCTGGACAAAATGATCGCTCAGCTTAACACCTACAACGAAATGATGCAGGGAATGTCCAGCGCCTATTCGGAAATGGCAAAGCAGCTTGAGCAGCAGGGGGGCGAATGGGCCAACGATCTTGATGCGCTGCATGAGGCACAGCAGCAGGCCGACGGGCTGGAGAGCGCCAGGGATAATGCGCAATCTGCATTGAACAACGCCCAATCAAAACTCGACGAACTGGAAGCGCAGGCGGCGAAGCAGAATCCGGTTTCCGACGATCTTAAAAAGCAGATTGCTGCCGCAAAAGCTCAAGTCTCCAGCGCACAAAACACGCTGACCCTTGCCAACAACACCTATAACACCTTTGTCGAAAAAAACCTCAATCCGGCGATAGCTGCTGAGAGCAATTCGCGCATGGCGCTGGAGAGCACCCAGGCAAAAACGCAAACGCTGATCAACTCCCTGACGCCGCAGCAGCACATCAACGTTGAGGCGCACCGAAAACAGAATGACGATCTGTCGAAAAGCCTTAATTTCCTGATGGCCCTGATGTCTCGTCTGATTGAAAAAAGCACCAGCGACGATCTTGAGGCCACGGCGGAGCTGAAGCAAAAGCTCGCAGAAGCGTCACAAAAAGACGCAGAGAAGAAGGCCAAAGAGTATGAGGAAGAGGTCCGCAAGGCCGAAGAGATGCAAAAAACGATGGGCTGCCTGGGCAAAATTCTCGGCTGGCTGATCACCGCTGTCAGTTTCGTGGCTGCGGCTTTTACCGGAGGAGCATCTTTGGCTCTCGCCGCCGTTGGCCTGGCGTTGGCGATTGGTGATGAAATCAGCCAGGCCGTCTCGGGGCGATCGTTTATGGCCGACGCGATGCAGCCAATCATGGACGCCATCGTCAAACCGCTGATGGAGCTGTTCGGCAAAATGTTCAGCGCGCTGCTGGAAAGTTTTGGCGTCGATAAAGCGACTGCTGAAATGGCGGGCAAGATCATGGGCGCGATTGCCGCCGCGGTGGTCCTCATCGCTGGGGTAATGGTTGCCGGTAGCGCGTTGAGTAAAGTCTTTGGCGTGGTGATGAAAAAGCTGGGCATGGAAGTGGGCGAAGAAGCCAGTAAAACCATGGGCAAAAGCGTCGCCGCTGAAATTGAAAAAGAGGTGGTTGAGGATCTTGCGCAGACAACCCTGCGTACCGCCGCAAAAGAAGTGGCGAAGGATGTGGCAGAAGAAGTGTCGGAGCAGGCAACCAAATCGACGATGCAGCGCCTGATGGACAGTGCGGTCGGTCAGGTATTTAAGCGTCTTAGCCAGGGCTTTGGTCGTGCGGCCGGCATGGACGAGGTGAAGATGAACGTCATTTATAACCGAACCCAAATGGCACTCACCGGCGCGTCGGTAGCGAACACCGCTATTCAGGTGACCGGCAGCATTCTTGTCGCGGACATGATGGTTGAGGCATCGAAGGCCAAAGCGCAAATGATGAAGGATGCGGCGCTTCAGGAGCTGCTCAATGAAATGATGACGCGTGCCATTGATTCCTTTACGCACCGAATGGAGAGCGTCAATCAGATTGTGAAAAATATGTCTGCGGTTGCCGAAACGCAATTACAGGCCGGGAAATATATTACCAAACAAATGAGCGCCGTTGCCGGGTAAGCGCCCGGTAGCGTAATGCTGCATATCTTCATTAGCACAAGGAGTTTTATTCATATGGTTACCGCAGTTAATACTCAGGCCCCACGCGTTGCGCAGCTGGAGTTCAACGAAAGCCAAAAAACAGCAAATATTCAACAGGAAACGCGTAATCCGCAAAGTATGTCCGCGATGGTTACGGAAGAGGGCATGCTTTCCGTATTAAACGATAAGCTCAGCCTGAGAACGGATAGCGTACGCGCCAATGCGGCGCAGGCCAGCGCGGCGAATGTGAATGCGGAAAGCGCGATGCCGACCGTCACGCTTTCTGTCGCGGGTGAAGGCGATGCCAATAAAGCAAAACTGCTGGCCGATGCGGCTCCGGCCGCAATGATGTCTCAGACGAATATCACTCAGCCGAATAATAAATCCGCTGATAGCCGAAGTGCCGTGGACGCCGCAGGCGGTACCTCCGCGCCGTCTGCCGGTCAAAAACGCACGCTGCCAGCCGTCGAAGGAGGCACCGACGTTACGGGTGCAAGTGCAGCCAAGCGTGTCAGAACGGAGGAAACAGACTCCACGACCACCCAGGCCGCCAGTCGTAAACGCGCTCATTCGGCGGACGAGGGGGCTGATAATGCCGCGCCGGCTAAGCGTGCCTTTGTGAATGTGGTTGGGCCGATGAACCAGCTTATTCTGAACAATAAGCTGACCGTGGCGCTGCGCGACAGCGAAAACAGCCAGAATCTCCAGGCGGCAAAAGCCTCTGAGCGCTTTATTAAATCCACCGCCATCAGCGCCCAAAAAGGGGTGGATGCGGCCGAAGAACGACGCGATGGTGCCATTGTTGGCGGTGTGACGTCGGCGGTTGCTCAGGGCGGTATGGCCGTCGCCTCCACCAGAGCCTTGCAGAAAGAGAACAATTCCCTTAACAACAACGTCCGCGTGGCAAAAAACCAGGAGTTTGGCGTGGCGGCACATGGATCGTCCATCGGCAATGCTGGCGACTCTATGATCCAGAAAGGCGCACGTTCCATGGACAACAAGCTGAAAGATACTCTGTCCGAACCGCATGCTAATGAGATGCTGAAAGCCGGGAATAAACATATTAACCACAGCGAAGTTGTTAATCACACGCAGAAAGTTCGTGTGGTCACCGAACTGGGTAACCAGCTGGCAAACACCACCCGCAATATTACTGAAGGTGCCTATAACGTGAATGCCGCCGAGAAGCAGGGCGAGAGTGACCTGGCTCGCGCGGACGGTACGCTTAACACCGAACTGGCGAATACGCATTCCCAGGGGGCTAAAAAGGCCGCTGAAACCCGCGCGGCGCTTAATCAGGCCAGCGAAAACGTGCTCAACACCAATAACGGCGCCGCCTCTTCAATTGCTGAACGCATGCGTTAATTTTCATTTTAATAAGGGTGGTATCACCACCCTTTATTTCTGAGAGGTAGATAACTATGTGGCCCATTACCGCTTCGGCTCCCGCTGTTCGCCCTGTTGCAGTAGACCATCATGAAACGCATGCCGCCAGAGCGGCTGAAGCCAGCGCAGGAACCGACACTGAATTGAATAGCGTGGCGTTAAAAAAACTACGGGCAGCAGAACAGATCATACCGGTACTTGAGTCCCCAGCGCGCGCGGAAAAGCTCGACCAAATCCGGGCAATTCTCAGTAAGCATGGATTTGACACCTGCAAGGAGGATTGGGACCGAAGCAAGTTCAAGGCATCGATGTCGCAGCTCAGCTATGTAAACGAGAAGCTGACACCCGACGACGATATTGCCAGCTCAGTCGCTAAGCAACACAAACGCGTGGCGGAGACCGCAGACGTCATTTCCACCGTTAAAGGGGATATTCAAAAGGCTCGAACTCAGGCGAACTTATCCGTGATGGAGTTTAAAATCGAGCAACAAAAGGCGCTGCTAAAACAGGCCGTAACGGAGGCGGACGAAGAGAATGAAAAGGGAGGGAAATTCACCGTCAACACCAGCTACAGTGAACTTTGGGCTGCGATGGCAAAAGCAATCGGCAGCATCAAATCAGACTATGTCGATTTCTATGCCGATTTGATGCAGAAATACACTGAATTATACGAGGCCTATAATAATACTGTTCAGAAGGCCAGTGCCAATGCGGTTAAGGCCGGTGAAGATGGCAACAATGTGGATTTCAACAACAGCACCATGCAGCAGGGTTACACTGATTTCAATAATGCAGTGAAGGACATAGACCCAGGTAGCGTGGAGAACTGGAGTTCAATGTCTCAGGAAGAAAAAGACAGCATGACGGCCACCCTTGAACCGGCTTTTAAAATTGACCAAAGCACCGGTAAAATTAGCTTTAACCTGGACCAGTATCATAACAGCCCCAATTTCCCGAGTGACGGCAGCGGTAAAGTATCCACTGCAAGCTATCAGGCATGGTTAGCCACGTTTAATGCCGTTGGTACAGGGCTGCAAAGTAATATGCAATCTTTTGCCCAGCGCTACACTCAGGCAAACAGCACCTTTGATAACCTGAATAAAGTGTTAAGTGGCGCAATCAGTTCGCTGGCCGACAGTGCCAAAGAAGTGTTCCGTAACCTGGTATAACGGTCAGGAATCATCATTATGTGGAAAGTCAATTCCTCATATAACAGTTTATATTTATGCAATCCGTCGCAAGGGATATGTGAACCCTCGGGTGAATTTAATCGTCGTTATATGGGGTTTCGTCTCGATGCTTCTACGGATGACCACCCTCTTGTGCGGATGAATTATAGTGCATCCGCAGAAGGTGAGAGTGGCTTTCGCAACAGCTGCGTTGGTGTGTCCGTAAGACCAAATAACCACTACTCAAGTGCAAATCCTCAGCGCTATGAATACTTTGTCTTCCCACGACAACGGGTTGTAATCCAACAGGTCGCGGGGGATAAGCCTGCTAACCGGGCGGTGGTTCAGATTAACCCGGAGACGCCGTCAGCGTCATTCAGAGAGCGCTCGGATGATAGCGTAAAATCCGCTTCAGGTTTTCGTCGCCTGTTAACGTGGTTCACTCAATTACTGACGTCCTGCTTTAAAACGAATAAATAGTTCTGGGAGATATTCTTATGCCTGGCGTAACCGCTGCGTCATCACAAGCAATTCGTGATATTTACAATGAAGGTGTGCATAAGACCGCTAATGCCACCGGGAAATCTGTTTTTTTAGATTCTGTTACCTCGGCAAAAATGAGTGCGGAAGAAAGATTTTTGCATGAACCTCATATCACCATTCACGCCCGGGATCTTTTTCATGCCGCTATTCCTAAGAGGTATATTACTGAGTTAAATACGGCACCACTCAGTGAAGAAGGGCATGCGATCAAAAAATTTCTGGGGCTTATCTCCGAAGAGGTGGTGCTGAATAAAAACAGTGAGGATATCGCTAAGTTTCAAAAATTGTGCATGAAGTTAAGCGCTACCAATGGTCGCCCCGAAAAGGAGCGTAAATTACAGGGCGATCTTACTCACCTGGCGCAGAAATACGGTAAGGCGGCAAGTGAGAATATCGTGAATACTTATGTTTCGCACTGCGTTGGCGCATGGGTAAAATATCATAATGACAGAGGAATAGACGTTACTGACAAACCGATCTTCAACGAGCAGTTCGATGGAATTATTTCGGTTTGCAAGGATACCATGCAGAGGTTGAGCGGTTCTGTTTTACCGTGGGAACGCATGACGCAAGAGATGGAGTTTTTAGCCGCGGACTGCACTGCGCTTTCTAAGACGATGGTATTCCACGACGTAGAGGATGCGCCACCGCCAGCAGCACCCGCCGGGCCGCAGGAGCCTGCGGAACCCAAGCCGGATGATGCGGGCGAAAAATATTTGCTCCTCGGTGGCGCGGATAAGGGAGGTATCACGCTTCACATCGATAATTCAAACCGAAACGGTGACGTGACCAATACCACCACAGGACCCGATGCCCGCCATGCACCGGAGGACCCGACGTCCAGCATGATGGGTAAAATTCTGGGTTCTGACCTGAGCAAAGAGATGAGGTTCGAACTGGCGAAAGCCTTTATCGACACGCTCGGGGGGAATCGCATTATCAACGTTGTTGAGAAGGTGCAGCCATACCAGCCAGCAGCCCGGAGCGTGGACCTACTGGCTCCCCCAGGCAATAAGCAAGACGAAGCGGGCTTTGAGCCTGTTGAGCCGGCGGTTAAACACCTCACTCAAGCGAATGAAAACCGTGTCGCCAATAATAGGGTTATACGGGATGAGCGCCTCATTCGATCCGAAACCGACAGAGCAGACAACGGCAGGGATCGTGGTACACAGACTCAGGCGCAAAAGCATCCTGAGAAGCCTGTTACTACTTCACAGACAACGAGCATCAATGACGTTGAGCAGCTCAGAAGCACTGAACGAACGGTCAACCGGTTTACCCGACACCAGCCGGTTCATGTGCAGCATTATGCTCCGCTGAACTTACCCGCTGAAACGCCGAAAGCGTTGAAGAGTGTAGCGGGAGCCTCAATGACATCCTCGCAGACCGGAGCAGAAACGGCCCTGAAAAAAACGCGGCAGAATGATGCTGACCGGTTGGCCAGTATCGATACAAAGGCTGCGATTGTGGAAGGCGAAACGGTTCTGACCGCAAGGCTGGTGCAGCAACAGGTACAGCAGTTGCCTGAGGTTAGTTTCCCGGAGCGAGTATCCCTTGCCGACGATAACGACGTAGATGCAGCGACGTCGGTAAACGGCGAACGCCACGGCAGCGTTGAGTCACTGAGCGATGAGGATCTTGCAGATTTTACGCCTTTCGAAGTCCCCCCCAGGTGGCACGACAATCCGCTCTATAAGGGTGAGGAAAACGTCCCATTTGAAGAGATGATTAAAAAAGCCGCCGAGGCGAGTCAAACCCGCATCGCACAGGCGCAGATTTTAGAGCAGCCGCAGAATCAATCCTTCAGGCATAGTCAGCAGAGACTCTCTGTAGATTCGGCGGCCAGATTTAGCAGCCATGCTGATAGCGAATTGAGTGACCCGCTGGGTGACGATGATGATTCAGCGTCCACCGTTAGCAGTTATGCTGACAGCGAATTCAGTGATTCGGTGAGTGATTATGATGACTTAGCGTCTGGCGTTGACAGTGATGTCGACAGCGAGGTCAGCTACGTTAACGTTCCGGCTTATTCACGCAACAGGCTGGACAATAACGTAGAGCCGTCCTCCCTGGCAGAAAAGCTGAAAGCTGCGCTCGAGGAGCGCGAAAAGCGCCTGGCGCAAGAGCAGGCTTTAGAGCTACCGCGGAATCAATCTGCAAGGGACAGTCAGCCGGGCCTGCCGCTGCAAAGCGTCGTTGATGTTAAGGCCAAATCGGCAGAATTCAGACCGGCGAATCTGGCGGGGGTAAATCATCATCATCAGACCGAGGGCAATTCCGGCGAGAAGACTTCTCCGGATAATCGGGTATTCACCACCATCAGGACGCATAACCGCTGGGATTACAAAGATCGACCGGTCAATCATTTTGCGCCAATGAATCAACCTGTCGAGGTTGACATATTTAAAAGACGTACGGATGCCCCGGTGAATACAGTGCTCAATTCTGCGGCCGTAAAAGAGGATCGTGATGAGTGAGACCATAATTGAAAATCCTGTGGAATCACTGGTAGTTAATCTTATTTATCAGGTTAATGGCGTGCTGCCGCGAGATATGAAGCTGCAGGACCGCCTGATCGACGATCTTCTTATGGACTCCGTTGAGTTAATCGATCTTCTTATGCGTCTTGAAGAGGCAGGTGTCATTATTCCTGAGTCAGAAATTAACTCGAGATTAACGGTTGGTGACATAGTCCAGCGCGCTGGTCAGTCAGTAGTCAAACCTTAGTCAGTCGAATTATGCCCTCCTGGATGAGCGCAGTAATGAAGCTGTTGTGGTAAAGGGGGCGCTTGAACTAAATGATGCACGTGCTTATCAAAAATGCAGCGGTATAACTTTACGCAACGATTGAATCAAGCCTGCTTTGCGGGCTTTTTTTATTTGACTCTATAAAATGGAAAGATAAGTGAAAATAATATCGGATGATGTTTTTTTTACCTATGGGATGGATCATCTAACACATTATTTCAGACCTGCGACCGGTGATGAAATAACTGTTTTTGATTCGGGACATCAACATGTCTATTTTTTTAATGCAACACAGATGCGAAAAAATAAAATAAACGATCCTTTTAGCGCACTGGTTTATTGCCGCAACCTTAACGTCCCACGCGATGCCTCTGTTGCTATAACGCTACAGCATTTGAAAAAGAGCAACGGCATTGCCGGTACGGTCACGCCTCTGACCGAAAGAGAAGAGCGCATACTGCGCTCCCTGTGTCAGGAGACCAGCGTGACGTCATTATTAAAATGCTATGGCATCAGCAGCAAGACCTTCAGCACGCATAAAAGAAACGGTTTACGCAAACTGGGAATCAAAAACACGGTAATGCTTTATTCACTGTTAGAGGCATGGAAGGGGAAATGGGGAATCATTTTCCCGGAATATGGAAGGCAAAGCCTGCAGCGACGACAAAGACGGCGGATGTCGGTGTTGCCCGGGGTGTAAAAAAAATCCACGCCGCGGCGTGGATTATGTAAGGCAGGAACAAGGCTTAGACGTTGAACAGGAAGTTCATCACGTCGCCGTCTTTTACGATGTAGTCTTTGCCTTCAGCGCGCATTTTGCCGGCTTCTTTCGCGCCTTGCTCACCTTTGTAGGTAATGAAGTCTTCGAAAGCGATAGTCTGTGCGCGGATAAAACCTTTCTCGAAGTCGGTGTGGATTTTACCGGCGGCCTGTGGGGCGGTCGCGCCGACAGGGATGGTCCACGCGCGCACTTCTTTCACGCCTGCGGTGAAGTAGGTTTGCAGATTCAGCAGTTCATAACCGGCGCGGATCACGCGGTTCAGGCCCGGCTCTTCCAGACCCATTTCAGCCATGAATTCATCACGGTCGGCGTCGTCCAGCTCGGCGATATCGGACTCAACTGCTGCACACACGGCAACGACAACAGAACCTTCAGCCGCGGCGATTTCGCGCACTTTGTCGAGGTACGGGTTGTTTTCAAAACCGTCTTCGTTGACGTTGGCAATGTACATGGTTGGCTTCAGGGTCAGGAAGCTCAGGTATTTGATCGCGGCTTTGTCTTCGTCAGTCAGGTTTTTCAGCGCGCGCAGCATACCGGCATTTTCCAGCTGCGGCAGGCATTTTTCCAGTGCGGCCTGTTCGGCTTTGGCGTCTTTGTCGCCGCCTTTGGCTTTCTTCTGCACGCGGTGCAGAGCGCGTTCACAGGTATCGAGGTCGGAGAGCGCCAGCTCGGTATTGATAACGTCAATATCGTCTGCCGGATCGACTTTGTTATTCACGTGGATGATGTTGTCGTTTTCAAAGCATCGCACCACGTGGCCGATTGCTTCGGTTTCACGGATGTTGGTCAGGAACTGGTTGCCGAGTCCTTCACCTTTGGACGCGCCTTTCACCAGACCGGCAATGTCGACGAATTCCATGGTGGTCGGCAGGATACGCTGCGGCTTAACGATCTCAGCCAGCGCATCGAGACGCGGATCGGGCATTGGCACGACACCGGTGTTCGGCTCGATGGTACAGAACGGGAAGTTAGCCGCTTCAATACCGGCTTTGGTGAGCGCGTTGAACAGGGTGGATTTGCCGACGTTAGGCAGACCGACGATACCGCATTTAAATCCCATGATGTAAATCACCTTAATCTTTGATAATCAACCTGTTGCGTTGAACAGATTGCAGAAAAGTAAACAACTTTGCCTATTATACACGGCGCAGGGCAAAATTGCCGCTCGCAGGGCGTTATTGTGCTTTAAAAGCGTGTAAGCGGTTGGTCGCTTTAGTCAGGCCGTCTTTCAGCCACACTTCGGTACAACGTACCGCTTCGTCAACCGCTTCGTCTATCAGCTTCTGTTCCGACAGCGGAGGCTTGCCCAGCACGAAGCCGACAACTTTGTTTTTATCGCCCGGATGGCCGATTCCCACGCGTAAGCGGTGAAAATTCGGGTTATTGCCGAGCTTGCTGATGATGTCCTTCAGGCCGTTATGGCCGCCGTGGCCGCCGCCGAGTTTAAACTTCGCGACGCCCGGTGGCAGATCGAGTTCGTCGTGTGCGACCAGAATCTCATCTGGCGCGATACGGAAGAATGTGGCCATGGCTGCCACGGCTTTGCCACTGAGATTCATAAAAGTCGTCGGTACCAACAGACGCACATCTTCGCCTGCCACGTTAATGCGTGAGGTATAGCCGAAGAACTTGCTCTCTTCGCGCAGCGGGGCGCGGAAACGATCGGCCAGTAAATCCACATACCAGGCCCCGGCGTTATGACGGGTCGCGGCATATTCCGCCCCCGGATTGGCGAGGCCGACAATCAGTTTAATCGTCACGTTTTTGTCCTGAGTGAGTCGATAGCTGGCGCGTAGTGTACTGTAATCGCGGCGGCAGACAAAATTCTGCAGGCCGAACGGCGCAGAGCGGATAGTCACCACCCTGAACCATTAGAATTGCATAGAGTTCAGCCGTTTATTTGTAAAGTTATGTTGCTTATATGTTCGCAATTGTGATCGCTGACGCACTCAATGGCGGGAGTGTTGTCTATACTTTACACACAAGGACCAGGGGTATTCCCTGTCAACCCAAAGTTCCGGAGGTGACATATGAAACGCAGAAACGCTTCGCGACTCGGTAACGTGCTCATGGGTTTAGGGTTAGTCGTCATGGTCGGGGGAGTCGGTTACTCTATTTTAAACCAGCTTCCACAACTTAACCTGCCGCAGTTTTTCGCGCATGGCGCGGTGCTGAGTATTTTCCTCGGTGCCGTTCTCTGGCTGGCGGGCGCCCGCGTTAGCGGTCATGAGCAGGTAAGCGACAGATACTGGTGGGTGCGCCATTACGACAAGCGCTGTCGTCGCGACAGTCACCGCCATAGCTAAGATTCACAGAACGGCTCCCGTGGGAGCCGTTTTCATTTACTGCCCGGATGAACCCAGGAAAGGGCGTAGATACATACCCACTGCTTTACTGTGATACGTCACGTTGTGCTCAAACCGAAAGCCAAAACGTTCAGCCAGATGAATGGAACGCTGATTTTCCTCATCAATGATACAGCACAGCGGCATGTTCACATTTCTGTCAGCCCATTGCAGCATCGCGTCCAGCGCTTCGGAGGCATAGCCTTTGCCGTGTACTTCTGGCGTGAGCGCCCAGCCGGCTTCCGGAAACGCCAGGGCAGGCGTCAGATCTCGCTTCGCGTCCTGTAGCCCAAACGAGCCGATGTAACGGTCGGACTGTTTCTCAAACACGGCCCAGTATCCATACCCGAGCGCCTGCCAGTGACCGATATAGCGTAGAAGTCGGTTCCAGCTCGCTTCTGCACTTTGAGGCTCGCCACCGATAAACTTCACCACGCCAGGATCGGCCCAAAAGGCGGCCAGTGGAGCAAAATCATCCACGGTAAACTGCCGTAAAACCAGGCGTTCAGTTTCCAGTCGGGGGGCTTGAGTGAGCATATCCATCCTTCGCGATCCTGTTTATTACGGCTGATGATTGCTGATATCGGCAAGCGCCGCATCACGATTCGGGTAAAACGACAAACGTCCCGCAATGGGCTGTACTCCCGCGCGGGCAAGAGTGCGTAGTGGCTGGAATTCAAGGTTCGATACGCGCAGTTCACAGCCATCCGGCAGACGACTGACGAAGCGCTGAAAAGCTTCCAAACCACCTGCATCCAGCACCGGAACCGCATCCCACTTCAGCACCACGATGCGTTTCCCTTCAATGCGCGACTGTAAATCGAGGAACACGCTTTCGGCTGCGGCGAAAAACAGAGGACCGATCACCCGAATAACCAGCACGTCGTCCGGCACCGCCACGTTCACCGGTGCGAGATGGGTCATTCTGGCGATTCGACGCATAAACAGCAGTGACGCCAGCACAATAC
Organism: Scandinavium sp.; assembly: GCF_032012665.1. NCBI lineage: Bacteria > Pseudomonadati > Pseudomonadota > Gammaproteobacteria > Enterobacterales > Enterobacteriaceae > Scandinavium > Scandinavium sp. The sequence continues at coordinate 106,656 of NZ_DALZVG010000004.1, read as the reverse complement.
CGACGCTGATGGCGATGACCATGTCAAACAGCACCGTCAGCGACATGCAGATAAGCATCACCACGATGTCGTCTACTGGCGCACGGCGCAGCAGATTGATGACCTTGTGCGCCTCGCTCATGTTCCACGCTACCATCAGCAGCAGAGCGGCCATTGCTGAAAGCGGCAACCAGGAGAGCAGTGGCGCCAGCACCAGCAGCGCCATGATCACCAGCACGGCGTGCAGGACGGCTGAGACAGGCGAAGTGGCTCCGGCACGCACGTTGGCGGCTGAACGCGCAATGGCCGCGGTGGCGGTAATACCGCCAAAGAACGGCGCAATCATGTTGCCGAGGCCCTGGCCAATCAGCTCGTTATTGGCTTTATGGCGCGTGCCCGTCATGCCGTCCAGCACCACGGCGCACAGTAAAGACTCAATCGCGCCAAGCATCGCCATGGAAAATGCCGCAGGCAGCAGCGCCTGCAAGGAATCCCAGCTGAGCGTAAAGCCTGAGTCCGGCATGTTCCATGGCAAGACCAACTGAGGCAAAAGTTGCGGAATGCCGTTGCCCTGAGTGCCGTCGCTGAGTACATAGTGGAATTGCGAACCAATAGTGGCAACATCTCCACCGAGCAAATTGACCACGCCCATTACCGCACAGCCTGCCAGCAGGGCAGGCAGGTGACCCGGTAAGCGCAAACCCAGACGGGGCCAGAAAATCAGAATGCCCAGCGTGACGATGCCAATGGCGGCATCGCCAGGATTCAGGCCCGGCAAAGCCATCACCAGCGCGCCGACTTTCTGCCAGAAATGTTCCGGCATATGCGCAATTTGCAGGCCAAAGAAGTCTTTGATCTGCATGGTGGCGATGGTGATGCCGATCCCGGAGGTGAAGCCGAGGGTGACGGAGATCGGGATGTACTCAATCAGGCGACCGAAGCGGGCTAAGCCGAATAACACCAGAAAGACGCCGGACATCAGCGTTGCCACCAACAGACCCGCCAGACCGAACTGCTGAGAAACCGGATAAAGAATGACGACAAAGGCGGCGGTGGGGCCGGACACGCTGTAGCGAGATCCCCCCGCCAGCGCAATCACAATCCCGGCTACGGCAGAGGTATAGAGGCCATATTGCGGTGCCACGCCGCTGCCGATGGCCAGCGCCATCGCCAGTGGAATGGCGATGATCCCGACGGTGATGCCGGCGATCAGGTCGCGGGTAAAGCGGCTAAGGGTGTATTTTTCTTTCCAACAGGCGTCGATAAGAGCGCGAAACGGCATGATATCTGCGAGTGTTGATCTGTTCACAGTGAGCTTCATCCCTATGCGCATCATTTGTCGAATGGATGGCAAATGAAGGAGGCATTAGTCATACAAAACGGTTAATAACATAAAAAAACCCGCCGCAGCGGGTTTCTTGTACCGGGTTCAATCAGTGTTCGAACATGGCAGAGATGGATTCTTCGTTGCTGATACGACGAATCGCTTCCGCCAGCATGCCTGACAGGGTCAGAGTACGGACGTTTGGCAGCGCTTTGATTTCATCCGACAGCGGGATGGTATCGCAAACGATCACTTCATCAATGACGGAGTTACGCAGGTTGCTTGCCGCGTTGCCGGAGAAGATTGGGTGAGTGGCGTAAGCAAATACGCGTTTTGCACCACGCTCTTTCAGGGCTTCGGCGGCTTTGCACAGAGTGCCGCCGGTGTCGATCATGTCGTCAACCAGCACGCAGTCACGGCCAGCGACGTCACCGATGATATGCATCACCTGAGAGACGTTAGCGCGCGGACGACGTTTGTCGATGATCGCCATGTCGGTATCGTTGAGCAGCTTGGCGATAGCACGGGCACGCACCACGCCGCCGATGTCCGGAGAAACCACGATTGGGTTTTCCAGCTTCAGCTGCAGCATGTCTTCGAGCAGGATTGGGCTGCCGAATACGTTGTCTACCGGTACGTCGAAGAAGCCCTGAATCTGTTCAGCATGCAGGTCTACGGTCAATACGCGGTCAACGCCGACGCTGGACAGGAAGTCCGCGACAACTTTGGCAGTGATTGGCACACGAGCGGAACGTACGCGACGATCCTGACGGGCATAACCAAAGTAAGGGATAACGGCGGTGATACGGCCTGCGGAAGCACGGCGCAGGGCATCGACCATGACAACCAATTCCATCAGATTGTCGTTGGTTGGGGCACAAGTGGACTGGATGATGAAAATATCACCACCGCGTACGTTTTCGTTAATTTGTACGCTGACTTCACCGTCGCTAAAACGACCTACGGCGGCGTCGCCAAGAGAAGTGTACAGGCGGTTGGCAATACGTTGTGCTAGTTCCGGGGTAGCGTTACCAGCAAAAAGCTTCATATCAGGCACGAGAAGAACCTCAGGCATGCGTCCAGTGGTGGATGAATGGGCCAAAAACTGTGCGGGCCAGGCGCATTTCATCCAGGCGGTGTATTAATGAGCACGATGCAACGTCTGGAACGGGGTGACGTTGTCACCGAAACTCAGTCTGCTCCTTCGATGGTGTGCATTAACGGTGAAACGTTCACACCGCGGGCGATAAAGCCCTGCAGCCATTCCGGGGCTTGCTCAAGCACCTGGCGGGCAGCGGATTCGGTGTCAAATTCAGCAAACACACAGGCCCCTGTGCCAGTCAGGCGCGACGGGGCGTATTCTAACAGCCAGGAAAGCGCGGCATCAACCTTACGAAATCGTTTTCTTGCGATAACCTCGCAATCGTTGCTGAATTCACATTTTAGTAACGTTTCAATTGACCTGCGCGGTGAATTTCTGGGCAATTCCGGATCGTTAAAGATAACCGGGGTAGGAATGCTCTCGCCCGGATGCGCCACCAGGTACCATTTTTCCGGCACCGTGACCGGCGTGAGCAGCTCGCCAACGCCTTCAGCAAAGGCGGCATGGCCCCGCACAAACACCGGCACGTCCGCGCCTAGCGTCAGACCAAGCACCGCAAGTTCATCGGCGGAAAGCCCGCAGCGCCATAGATGATTTAATGCAACCAACACCGTTGCGGCATTCGATGAGCCACCGCCCAGCCCGCCGCCCATCGGCAAACGTTTATCGATGCTGATATCTGCGCCCACGCCTTCCGCCAGACGCCCGCTGTCTGCCGCCGCTTTCATCAGCAGGCGCGCGGCCCGCACGATCAGATTTTGTTCGTCAGGTACGCCCTCAACGGGCGTTAGCAGCCGAATATCACCATCGTTGCGCACATCAATGGTTATTGTGTCGCCATAATCCAGAAACTGGAACAGCGTCTGCAACGTGTGATAGCCATCGGCACGCTGGCCGGTGATATAGAGAAAAAGGTTCAGCTTCGCCGGGGAGGGCCAACGGGTGCTCATTTAACGATCCAGCTATCCATTTTGAGTTTGATGCGCTCGCTGCCTTCGGTCAGCTCCATGTTTGACGGCAGGGAGGGTTTGCTGTTGCTGTCGTAGCCGCTGTACACCACCTTCCAGGTTTTACCGTTCTGGGTATAGTTCAGCTCGCTCAGGCGCGCCTGGTCGTCGAGCTTATAGTCGGTGGCATCGCCCGGCAGGCCGAGGATCCACTGGCGCAGGCTGTTGAGCGGAATTGGCATCCCGGTGAGTTTGCCAATCATCTCTTCGGCATCGGTTGAGGTGTAGGACTGGCCTTTGTTATCAATCAGCGTCACGCTGCCCGGGCTCGCGGTAAGCGAAAGCTCGGTGCTGCCCAGCGGGTTGGTGAGCAGAAGACGGTAGTTATCTTTGCCGGTTTGCTGCCAAAAGAAGCGGGCATACACTTTCTGCTCATCGTTCAGGAAGGCGAACGCGCCACGGGTCTGATACTGGCTGAGCTGACGCACTTCCTGCTGATGCTGCTGCCACTGTGGGGAGTCCGGGCTTTTACCCGGGCCTTTCGGCGCATTAATGGAGCAGGCGGAAAGAACCAGCGCTGCCAGCGGCATCAGGCGTAAAACAGAGGTCAGCTTCATTGAAAATCCTTGAGTTGCGTTGCAGTTATCACCGTCAATGCTAGCGCCGCCTGCGGGCAGCGTCTACGTTCAAGTTGTCCCAAATCATAATATTACCGATTACTCCGAAAGGGGGCCGTCTCTTTTATTGACCTTGCGCATCCTGTATGATGCGCTCAGACTAACCTTATCAACGCTGGTACTACTCCTGCATTCATGACGCTCCTGGCACTAGGCATTAACCACAAAACCGCACCGGTTGCGCTGCGAGAACGCGTTGCGTTTTCGCCCGATACGCTCGATCTGGCGCTGGAAAGTCTTCTGTCCCAGCCGATGGTGCAGGGCGGTGTGGTGCTGTCGACGTGTAACCGCACGGAGCTTTACCTCAGCGTTGAAGAACAGGAAAACCTGCAGGAATCGCTCATCCGCTGGCTGTGCGATTATCATCAGCTGAATGAAGAGGACCTGCGCCAGAGCCTCTACTGGCACCAGGATAATGACGCGGTCAGCCATCTGATGCGCGTGGCGAGCGGCCTGGATTCCTTGATTCTGGGCGAACCGCAGATCCTCGGACAGGTCAAAAAAGCTTTTGCCGATTCCAGCCGCGGCCATCTTAACGTCAGCGAGCTGGAACGCATGTTCCAGAAATCCTTCTCCGTCGCCAAGCGCGTGCGCACGGAAACCGATATCGGCGCCAGCGCCGTGTCCGTTGCTTTTGCTGCCTGTACTCTGGCGCGTCAAATCTTTGAATCCCTGTCGTCGGTGACCGTATTACTGGTGGGCGCCGGGGAAACTATCGAGCTGGTTGCACGTCATCTGCGTGAACATCGGGTCAAAAAAATGCTGATCGCTAACCGAACCCGCGAACGTGCACAGGTGCTTGCCGACGAAGTGGGCGCGGAGGTTATTGCGCTGAGCGACGTCGATGAGCGCCTGAAAGAGGCCGATATTATCATCAGCTCCACCGCCAGCCCGCTGCCGATTATCGGCAAAGGCATGGTCGAGCGCGCCCTGAAAGCGCGCCGCAATCAGCCGATGCTGCTGGTGGATATCGCCGTGCCGCGCGACGTGGAACCGGAAGTCGGCAAGCTTGCCAACGCCTATCTCTACAGCGTGGACGATCTGCAAAACATCATTCAGCACAACCTGGCGCAGCGCAAAGCCGCCGCTCAGCAGGCTGAAACGATCGTCGAGCAGGAAACCAGTGAGTTTATGGCCTGGCTGCGTGCGCAAAGCGTCAGCGAGACCATTCGTGAATACCGCTCGCAGGCCGATCTGGTGCGTGATGAGCTCACCAGCCGGGCGCTGGCCGCGTTACAGCAGGGCGGAGACGCCGAAGCCATTATGCAGGATCTGGCGCGTAAGCTGACCAACCGCCTGATCCACACGCCAACGAAATCACTTCAGCAGGCTGCCCGTGACGGGGACGATGAACGCCTGAATATTCTGCGCGACAGCCTCGGGCTGGAGTAGCGCTGCTCTCTCAAATTCTTATTACAGGGTGAATTCACGCCTATGAAGCCGTCTATTGTTGCCAAACTGGAAGCGCTGCACGAGCGCCATGAAGAAGTCCAGGCGCTGCTGGGAGATGCCAGCACCATCGCCGACCAGGAGCGTTTTCGTGCCTTATCAAAAGAGTACGCGCAGCTGAGCGACGTGGCGAAATGTTTTACCGACTGGCAACAGGTGCAGGAAGACATTGAAACCGCGCAAATGATGCTGGACGACCCGGAAATGCGCGAAATGGCGCAGGAAGAGTTACAGGAAGCCAAAACCAAAGGCGAACAGCTGGAGCAGGATCTTCAGGTTCTGCTGCTGCCAAAAGACCCGGACGACGAACGTAATGCGTTTGTAGAAGTGCGCGCAGGAACAGGCGGAGATGAAGCGGCGCTGTTTGCCGGAGATCTGTTCCGCATGTACACCCGCTATGCAGAATCTCGCCGCTGGCGCGTGGAGATCCTGAGCGCCAACGAAGGCGAACACGGTGGCTTTAAAGAAGTGATTGCCAAAATCAGCGGCGACGGTGTTTACGGTCGCCTGAAGTTTGAGTCCGGCGGTCATCGCGTGCAGCGCGTCCCGGCCACGGAATCGCAGGGTCGTATTCACACTTCTGCCTGTACCGTCGCGGTTATGCCGGAGCTACCTGAAGCGGAGATGCCGGACATCAACCCGGCCGATCTCCGTATTGATACCTTCCGCTCCTCCGGTGCGGGCGGCCAGCACGTAAACACCACCGATTCCGCCATTCGTATTACCCACCTGCCGACCGGCATTGTGGTGGAGTGCCAGGACGAACGTTCGCAGCATAAAAACAAAGCGAAAGCGCTCTCGGTACTGGGTTCACGTATCCGCGCGGCTGAAATCGCCAAGCGCCAGCAGGCGGAAGCCTCTGAGCGCCGCAACCTGCTCGGCAGCGGCGATCGCAGCGATCGTAACCGCACCTACAACTTCCCGCAGGGTCGCGTTACCGACCACCGCATCAACGTCACGCTGTACCGTCTTGATGAAGTGATGGAAGGCAAACTCGACATGCTAATCGAACCGATCGTCCAGGAATACCAGGCCGATCAGCTGGCGGCGCTGTCCGATCAGGAATGATGAATTTTAAGCAGTGGCTGATTCAGGCGATTGAGCGTCTCGCAAAAAGCGAAAGTCCGCGCCGCGATGCGGAGATTTTACTCGGCTTTGTGACGGGCAAAACGCGCACCTTCATTCTGGCGTTCGATGAAACGAACTTAACCGCTGAAGAGAGCGAGCGGCTGGAAGCGTTGCTGGCGCGCCGGGCGAGCGGTGAACCCGTTGCCCATCTGGTCGGCATGCGCGAGTTCTGGTCGCTGCCGCTGGAAGTTTCCGCGGCGACGCTTATCCCGCGTCCGGACACCGAATGTCTGGTGGAGCAGGCGCTGGCGCGTTTGCCTGATGCATCCTGCGAAATCCTGGATTTGGGCACCGGTACCGGCGCGATCGCGCTGGCGCTGGCGAGTGAACGGCCGGATTGCCGGGTAACGGCGGTGGATTTTGTGGCCGAAGCCGTGGCGCTGGCAAAACGCAATGCGTTAAGCCTGAATATCGACAATGTGACGATTACCCAAAGCAACTGGTTCAGCGCGCTCGAAGGGCAGACGTTTGGCATGATTGTCAGCAATCCGCCCTACATCGACGCTGAAGATCCGCATCTTGGCGAAGGCGACGTGCGCTTTGAGCCTCTGAGCGCGCTGGTGGCGCCTGATGAAGGGCTTGCCGATCTTGCGCATATTATCCGTGCAGGAAAGCGCTTTCTGCTGCCCGGCGGCTGGATGCTGCTGGAACATGGCTGGAAGCAGGGCGAGGCGGTTCGCGAGCTTTATCAGCAGGCCGGTTACGATGAGGTGGAAACCTGCCGTGACTATGGCGGAAACGAGCGCTTAACGGTGGGGAGACGGAATGCTGACTGAAAGCCCGTTTAGCGTTATTATTAGCATCATTTTGAAGTCATCAGGTTGCCATTCAGCAACACGCAGTTGGGGTAGGTCATGAGGTCATTAGCGGATTTTGAATTTAACAAAGCACCTTTGTGCGACGGTATGATCCTCATCTCTGAACTGATTCGTGACGATTTCCAGGCTCAGTACGTGATTGACGAGCTGGAACAGCTGGTCAGCCTGGCGCAGGAGGAAATCAGCCCTTCCTGGACGGAAACCCGGCAGGTTGAACGTCTGATTGAGCTGTTCTACGGCGAGTGGGGCTTTAGCTCCGCCCACGGTATTTACCGTCTTTCTGACGCGCTGTGGCTCGATAAAGTGCTGAAAAACCGTGAAGGCAGTGCGGTCTCGCTCGGCGCTATCATGCTGTGGGTGGCCCGTCGTCTTTCAATTCCGATGATGCCGGTGATTTTCCCGACTCAGCTCCTGCTGCGCGCCGATGTTGAAACCGGCGAAATGTGGCTCATTAATCCTTTCACCGGCGATACCCTGGATGAGCACACGCTGGAAGTATGGCTGAAGGGTAATATCAGCCCGGTGGCCGAACTCTTTAACGAAGATCTGGATGAGGCGGATAACTCAGAAGTGATCCGCAAGCTGCTCGACACCCTGAAATCTGCCCTGATGGAAGAGCGGCAGATGGAGCTGGCGCTGCGCGTCAGCGAAGCGCTGCTGCAGTTTAATCCGGAAGACCCTTATGAAATCCGCGATCGCGGCCTGATCTACGCTCAGCTGGAGTGCGAACATGTTGCGCTCAGCGATCTGAGCTATTTCGTGGAGCAGTGCCCTGAAGATCCGATCAGCGAAATCATTCGCGCGCAGATCAACAGCATCGCGAGCAAACACATAACCTTGCATTAACCGGAAAGAATCCGATTAACCCCTGATAAGGCGATCCTATGAAACAAAAAGTGGTTAGCATTGGCGATATCAACGTCGCAAACGACCTGCCGTTTGTCCTGTTTGGCGGCATGAACGTGCTTGAGTCCCGTGACCTCGCGATGCGTATCTGTGAGCACTACGTGACCGTGACCCAGAAGCTGGGCATCCCTTACGTGTTCAAGGCCTCTTTTGATAAAGCCAACCGCTCATCCATCAAATCTTATCGTGGCCCAGGCCTCGAAGAGGGGATGAAGATCTTCCAGGAACTGAAGCAGACCTTCGGCGTGAAAATCATCACTGACGTACATGAAGCGCATCAGGCACAGCCCGTTGCCGACGTAGTGGACGTGATTCAGCTGCCTGCGTTCCTCGCGCGTCAGACTGACCTGGTGGAAGCGATGGCAAAAACCGGTGCCGTTATCAACGTCAAAAAACCGCAGTTCGTCAGCCCAGGCCAGATGGGTAACATCGTCGATAAATTCGCCGAAGGCGGCAACGACAAAGTTATCCTGTGCGACCGTGGCACGCAGTTCGGCTACGACAACCTGATTGTCGATATGCTGGGTTTCAGCGTAATGAAAGCCGTCTCCGGCAACTCTCCGGTGATTTTTGACGTGACCCATGCGCTGCAGTGCCGCGACCCGTTCGGCGCCGCCTCCAGCGGTCGTCGTGCTCAGGTCACCGAGCTGGCGCGCGCGGGCATGGCAACCGGTCTTGCGGGCCTGTTCATTGAAGCCCACCCGGATCCGGAACATGCGAAATGCGACGGCCCGTCCGCGCTGCCGCTGGATAAGCTGGAACCGTTCCTGAAACAGATTAAAGCCATTGACGATCTGGTGAAGAACTTCGAGCCGCTGGATACCAGTAAGTAAGTTGCTCAGAAATGAGAAAACCCGCCGCGGCGGGTTTTTTTATGGCTATCCCTTCTCCCTTGAGGAGCAAGGTGAGGGAAAATGTGTCTGCTGCGGCCTGATGCCCTCACCCCGACCCTCTCCCACGGGGAGAGGGAGCAAACACTAAAGGCCATCTTCTCAGACGGCCTTGCTGTTTACCTAGGCAAATATCGTCATCAGATAAGCCACGAACAGCGCCAGGTGTGCAGCACCGTTCAGCACATTAGTACGCCCGGTGGAGAACGAGATGTGACACAGCACCAGCGAGGCGACCATCACAATCATCTCCAGTGAACCCAACGCGAAGTGCAGGTCATTGCCTGTCGCCCATGCAATCAGCGTCACCACCGGAACGGTCAGGGAAATGGTGGCCAGCACGGAACCAAAGAACAGGTTCATGGCACGCTGTACCTGATTGTTAAGCACCGCCTTCAATGCGCCAAGGCCTTCCGGCGAGAGGATAAGCAGCGCTACCAGGAAACCAGTAAAGGCGACCGGAGCGTTGAGGCTGGTCAGCAGCGCTTCAAGCGGATTCGCGTTCATTTTGGTGACAGCGATAACCGCAACCAGATGGACAATCAGCCATATTGCGTGCCACAGGTTGCTGTGGGCGGAAGGCTTGCCATGATGCGGATCGTCGTCGTCCGCTTCGTCTTCATGCTCGTACACGAACAGACTCTGGTGCGTTTTGGTCTGAATCAGCAGGAACACGCCATACATTGCCGCAGAAATCAGCGCGACCAGCAGCGCCTGGCCGGTGGAGAAGTTTGCACCCGGCAGCGCCATCGGGAATACCAGTACAATAATCGCCAGCGGGAAGAGGGCAATCATGTACTGTTTAATGCCGAAAAGGTTCATGTACTGGGTAGCGAATTTGCGCCCACCAAGCAGCAGTGAAAAGCCGACAAGGCCACCGGTGACAATCATAATGATTGAATAAAGCGTATCGCGCATGAGCGTCGGCGCGGCATCGCCTGTCGCCATTAAGGCAGAAATAAGGCTAACTTCGAGGATTACCACCGAAAGGCTTAAAATCAAGGAACCATAAGGCTCACCAAGGCGGTGGGCCAGTACGTCTGCGTGACGAACAACGCTGAATGCGCTGCTTAAAATACCAATTAACGCCAGAATATTAATGCCGATAACCACTGGCAGGGACTGGTTGTGACCAAAGAAAACCAGTACGGCCAGTGCTACGATCGGGAAAATAAGCGACGTCTCCTTGTGGCGGGTTTTGACCGCCTCATGTGCATGTGTCATGAACCATCTCCATTTGTGCAAGTTTTATAATTATAGATAACATAGCGCGATAAAATAGCAGATTTGTTCGATTTTCCCGCGAATGTTTACGGAAGTTTACCCCTTTGCCTGTGGACGTGGATAAGTGGGATAAAGATTAAGTTACGTTTAAATTAAGTTTAAATAACAGCCTGTTAATTGAAAGGATAATGCAATATTTCCTCTGGCTTGCCGTGTGGTATTTCGTGTACCAGGCTTAACGTTTGTCCCCATGCCGGAGAACACCATGCCTTATAAAACCCGCACTGACTTACCCGACAGCGTCCAGCACGTGCTGCCCGCCCACGCTCAGGATATCTATAAAGAAGCGTTTAACAGCGCCTGGGATGAGTACAAACATAAAGAAGAAAGGCGAGATGACGCTACTCGCGAAGAGACCGCACACCGCGTGGCGTGGGCGGCGGTAAAACATCAGTATGAGAAAGGCGACGATGATAAATGGCATAAAAAGAAATAAATGAGCGCGTTTCGCGAATGCGCTAGCGCTGAAGGAATTATTTGACTCTTATTGACACTTTGTTGCCTTGCTATCGGCCCATTCATTGCATATTGTCTGTGGAAGCTGGATACTATTTCAGCAATATAAAAGGAAATCAGTGGTCGCAGGGAAGTTCGCAGTGGTGGAGGTTAAAAGTGTTAACGCGTGATTTCTTGCTGAAAGCCGATTGCAAAACGGCCTTTGGTGCAATCGAGGAATCGCTACTCTGGTCGCCTGAACAACGTGCAGCCTCGCTTGCCGCAACGTTATCCTGTCGCCCGGATGATGGCCCTGTATGGATTTTTGGTTATGGTTCGCTGATGTGGAACCCGGCGCTGGATTACAGTGAATCCTGCACCGGTACGCTCGTCGGCTGGCACCGTGCCTTCTGCCTGCGCCTGACGGCAGGGCGAGGTAGCGCCTGTCAGCCCGGGCGAATGCTTGCCCTGAAAGAGGGCGGCCGCACCACCGGCGTGGCCTACAGGCTCCGCGACTGTGCGCTTGAAGACGAGTTGTCCCTTCTCTGGAAGCGCGAAATGATCACCGGCTGCTACCTGCCAACCTGGTGCAAGCTGGCGCTGGACGACGGGCGTACGGTAAACGCTCTGGTCTTTATCATGGATCCGCGCCATCCGCTGTATGAATCGGATACCAGCGTGCAGGTCATTGCCCCGCTGATCGCAGCGGCCAGCGGTCCGCTCGGTACGAATGCGCAGTACCTTTTCTCGCTCGAACAGGAACTGGTGAAGCTCGGCATGCAGGACGATTGCCTGAATGAGCTGGTAAACCGCGTGCGGCATTTGCTGAACGGTGAAAATCTTCCGCGAACGGCCTGATACGTTCAAGAAAAAGCCCGGCAGCGCCGGGCTTTATGGTTTATGCAGGAACGTAACTGATGGAGTGCTCTAACGACTGGCTGTGGCTGTCGATAAGCACATTCCAGGTACCGCTGTAGGGCACGGTCAGATAAGCGTGCTCCCGATTCTGTACGCTGAGGATATCAGCCTGGTGCTGACTCTCCTGTTTTTTGGCGCTCATCAAATGAATGTGGCAGCGCTCAGAACAGCGCACCACTACCGTATCCCCGCCAAACAGCGTTAAACTTGCTTTTACCATTGCCATTGTCTTTACCCCGTAACCCTAAGCGTTTGCACTCCCTGCCTGCGTGTTCCTGTGCGTGATGTTGTTCACAATTCACACATGGCATCACACCAAAGGGGAAGGGGACGGATGCTGACCTTGATCAAAAAATGCCGTAACGATTAAACAATAATGACAAAGTTCCTGAAACCATTCAGCTAGCGCGATATTCAGGGTTCAAACAGGCGCCAGCAGAAGATTAAATGCGGAAATGACCCGCTGTCGTAGCGAGGTCACCCGCCTGCGACTGCAGAGCACCTGCCGCGGCGGCGGATTCCACAACCAGCTCGGCGTTCTGCTGTACCATCCGGTCAAGATGGATGACCGCGTGGTTAATTTCTTTAATGCCCTGCATCTGCTCGCTGCTGGCAATGCTTATTTCACGAATGATCCCCGATACGCTACCGACGCTGGAGACGATCTCCTGCATGCTTTCCCCGGCCAGACGGACGTAGTGCGAGCCGGTCGCTACGCTTTCAGCGGTGGAGTCGATCAGTGTTTTAATCTCTTTCGCCGCCTGCGCACTGCGGCTGGCGAGATTACGAACTTCTCCGGCGACGACGGCAAATCCCCGACCCTGTTCGCCTGCGCGAGCGGCCTCGACAGAAGCATTGAGCGCCAGAATATTAGTCTGGAAAGCGATCCCGTCGATGACGCTGGTGATGTCACCGATTTTTGCCGAGGCGGTTTCAATAGCCTGCATGGTGTCGATGGCGCTGGAGACCACGCTACCGCCTTTCGAGGCGACTTTGGTGGCTTTTTCGGCCTGTGCGCTGGCGGCGGTAGCGGATTCCGTAGACTGCGACACCGACGCCGTAATTTGCTCCACTGCGCTGGCGGTTTCACGCAGGCTTGAGGCCGCCTGTTCTGTCCGTGCCGACAGGTCGCGGTTACCGGCAGCAATTTCCTGTGCGGCAGTCTGAACTGATGAGGTTGCATCGCGAAGCTGGAGCATTACCTGCGCCAGCTTGTTGCTGAACAGGTTGAAGGCATGGGCAATCTGCGCCACTTCATCATTGCCCGTTTCCGGTAAACGCTGGGAGAGATCGTTGGTGCCGTTGCCGATAGCCAGCATTGCATCGCGAATGGTCAGCAGGCGTTTGAGCATCGCTGCGACCAGCAGGTGCACAACGCCGCCGCCAACCAGCACCAGTACGATGAAGGCAACCGCAGAGGCTTTCAGCAGGGCGTTCATGCCGGAGGTGGCATCGCTGCGATCGAGCGCCACCACCAGCAGCCAGTGTGTGCCGCGTACCGACGTGGCGGAAAAGAATTTCTCGCTCTTACCCAGACTGCCTGAAACCGTTTCTCCGGAAGTCAGCGCTTTTAAGCTCACGCCGGAGATGGCTTCATTCAGCGGTTTCAGGGTCAGTGCCGAATCGCTTGCCGCAATCACGCTGCCGTCGCTGTTCAGCAGCAGCCCGCTGCTGGCGGGCGTCGGATGGATTTCACGGACGTTTGCCACAACGCTATCCATCGTAACGTCCCCGGCGACAACGGCTTTCAGCTCGCCGTTCTCTTTCACGGGAGCAGCGAAGGTCACCACCAGTTTACCTGTTCCTGCATCAACGTAAGGTGCGGTCACGACCGGCGCGTTGTCGTGAAGCACTTGCTGGTACCACGGGCGAACGGTCGGGTCATAATCTGCCGGAACGCCCGTTGGATCGGAGAATTTAGCTGTTTTGCTGGCGTAGCCGACATATACGTTGCTGAAACCGCCCGCGCGGGCCATTTGCAGGAACTGCGGCACCGGGTCGTCGCTCAGCGCAACTTTATCGAGTGAAGCTATCACGGCCATTTTGCTGCTGACCCAGTCCGCTATCGCCATACCGTGGCTGGTACGGGTGCTGATTAACATCTCCTGCTGTGCCTGAAGATTATCGCGGCGGGTGACCTGATAGTTGATGATGGTGTTCAGAAGAAGGGCAACCGCCAGACATCCGGCGGTTGCTGCAATGATGCGCGTGCGAATAGAACGAAACATAATATATTCCTGCTGTGTTGTTTGGCTTGATATCGGCAAGCCGGGCAGGAACTTGATGGTGAAACCGGGTCCATAAGAAAAACATTTAACCGGCGCTTTTTGACTCAAAAAGTTAATACTTTGTCGGCCTCCAGCGTCCACTGTGCGAGCTCCACCAGCGTCCCGATTTCTACGCCATCCGCCAGCACAAGCCCGGTAATGCCCCGGCCATCGGTGCAGGTTTTGCACAGTTTTACTGGCACATTCTGCGCGGTGAGAATTTCCAGCATTTGCTGAATGTTATAGCCTTCCGCCGGTTTTTGGCCGCGTAACCCGGCGGTAACGGCATCCGACATCAGGAAAACTTTCAGTTCGACAGGCTGCTGCTCGCGCAGCGCAATGGCCAGGCGCAGACTATTGAACAGCGATTCGCTGCCGTAGGCCGCCCCGTTGGCGATAATCACAATGCTTTGCATACTCACTCCTTGAAAAATGGTGAGGTTCAATGCTACTGCGAGTCGGGCAGAGAGCCAACCGCTTCCCGGTACGGAGATGATCTGCCGCAGGCTACTGCCCGAAACGGCCAATCAGTCCGGCGGCTGCGAGCTGGTGGCCTTTCAGTTGCTCAAACAGCGCTTCACGCGTTAGCCCCGCAGGCAGCGTGGGCGGTAAAGAGGTGGCAACCAGCGTGAAGGTGTAATGGTGCGCTCCGGAACCCGGTGGCGGACAAGGGCCGTACCAGGCATGAGTACCCGGCGTGTTATTGCCGCCGGTAAAGCCTTTGCCATCCCTTAAGGCGTCCGGCGCAAATCCTGTTGTTGACGCAGGAATGTTATAGGCAACCAGATGGGTCACGCCGAGGCCCTTATTGCCTTCCGGGTCGTGGACGATCAGCGCCAGGCTTTGGGTTTGCGGCGGCACGTTACTCCAGACCAGCGGCGGTGAGCTGTTTTTCCCGGGACAGTTGGCATTTTTTGCGTCGTTTCCGGCATAGGTCCGGTTGAGCAGGGCATTATCGGCGAAGGCCGGGGATTGCAGAATAAACAATTCGCTGGCGCTGGGCGCGCCGATGCAGGCGAACAGTGCCGTGAAAGCAATAATGCCGGGAGTACGATTCATAAGCGCATCTCATGCAGGGCGGGTGGTTTAACTGTAGCTGATGCTTAAGGATCTTCCTGAAAATTACCCTGGTGCTGAAAGGCAGGGTGAAAACCGTTAAAATTACAGGAGATTGCTGATTTTTAAGGAACCCGGCTGCGTTTTGAAGTCTTTGTTGTCACGTCCTGAACTGCTGTTCTGTTTACTCTTGCCTGTCGCAGGAGGTGCTTCAGGTGCCCGCCAGAACTTTGTCGAACAGGCCAAAAATCCTTTTGACACAACCCCGGAGACGCTGCCGACTCTCGGCATTGTCACGGATAATGACGAGGGTGAAAAGCACCTCGCCGAAATGATGAAAGCCTTTGGCGAAGCCAGCATGCAGGATAACGGGCTGGATGCCAGCGACCAGGCGCGTCTGTTTGCCATCGAAAAACTCAGCCATCAGCTTAATGATGAAGTGAATCAACAGCTCGATGCGTGGCTCTCGCCCTGGGGCAATGCTTCCGCCGATCTGCGGGTAAATGGTGAAGGAAAGTTCACCGGCAGTCACGGCAGCTGGTTTGTTCCGCTTGAGGACAACAGCCGCTACCTGACCTGGAGCCAGGTGGGCGTCACTCAGCAGGATGATGGACTTGTCAGCAGTCTCGGCCTTGGACAACGCTGGATTGCCGGTGACTGGCGGCTGGGCTATAACACCTTTTATGACGTGCAGCCCGGTGACAACCTTCAGCGCGGCGGCCTGGGCGCGGAAGCCTGGGGCCAATACTTGCGCCTGTCTGCGAATTACTATCAGCCGTTCAGCAACTGGCGGGACGACAGCGACACGATGGAGAGCCGGATGGCGCGCGGCTACGATCTCACCGCCCAGGCGCGCCTGCCGTTTTACCGTTATCTCAACACCAGCGTCAGCTTTGAGCAGTACTACGGCGACAGCGTCGACCTGTTCCATTCAGGCACCGGCTATCACAATCCGCTGGCTGTCTCGCTCGGGCTGGCTTATACCCCGGTGCCGTTGATGACGTTTTCTGCAGAACACAAGCAGGGGGAAAGCGGCGTCAGCCAGAATAACCTCGGTATGAAGCTCAACTATCGTTTTGGCGTACCGCTGAAGAAGCAGCTTGAGGCCAGCGAAGTGGCGGCCTTTACCTCGCTGCGTGGCAGCCGCTACGACAGCCCGGAACGCAGTGATTTACCCGTTGTGGAATACCGTCAACGTAAAACCCTGAGCGTATTTCTTGCTACGCCGCCATGGGATCTTCAGCCCGGAGAAAGCGTGGCGCTGAAGCTGCAGGTGCGGAGTCGATACCGCATTAAGTCGGTGAGCTGGCAGGGTGACAGTCAGAAGCTGAGCCTGACCCGGCCGGAAAACAGCAACAGCACCGACGGCTGGACGGTAATTATGCCTGCCTGGGATTACAGCGATGGCGCGCAGAATCGCTGGCGCTTGTCGGTGGTGGTGGAGGATGAAAAGGGGCAACGCGTGTCGTCGAATACGATTACGTTGGCGCTGACGGAGCCGCTGGTCACGTTCCCTGCGGCGACGTCAGATTCGCTGCTGGTGCCTTAGAAAATGCGTTCCTGATGTACCCACACCGCCGCTTCAACGCGGGATTTAAGCTTCATCTTTTTCAGCATATGCTTCACGTGCACTTTGACCGTACTCTCGGTGATATCAAGGCGACGGGCGATCATTTTGTTCGGCAGACCCTGAGCAATCAGCTTCAGGATGTCGCGCTCGCGTGGCGTCAACTGGTTGATGTCCCTGTCTGACGTTGCACGGTTGGCGCGCAGGCTGGCGGCAAGCACCGGG
This sequence comes from Scandinavium sp., assembly GCF_032012665.1. NCBI lineage: Bacteria > Pseudomonadati > Pseudomonadota > Gammaproteobacteria > Enterobacterales > Enterobacteriaceae > Scandinavium > Scandinavium sp. Next base: position 89,684 of record NZ_DALZVG010000004.1, on the reverse strand, counting down.
GTCAGCGCTTCGCTCAGTACCATTTCGCCCGCGGCGGCCTGATGCAGCGCCTTCAGCAAATCTTCCGGTTCCATATCTTTCAACAGGTAGCCATCCGCGCCGCGCTTAAGAGCGGTCACCACATCTTCTTCATGGTTGGATACGCTGAACACGACCACGCGGCCAGAAAGCGATTTCTCACGCAGTTTGTCGAGGGTTTCAAGACCGTTCATACCGGGCATATTCAGATCGAGCAGCACCAGATCCGGGTCGAGGGACTCTGCAAGCTCGATGCCCTGTTCGCCGTTGCTGGCCTCGCCGACCACCAGAAGATCGGGCGCCATGCTGATCAGCTGCTTGACGCCGGTGCGCAGCATGGGGTGATCGTCAATTAACAGGATGGTGGCGCGTTCCTGATTACTCATGGGTGTCTCCTTGGGGTTGTGGACGCGGCTTTTCAGGAATGAAAGAGACGACAACTTCGGTGCCTCCGGATTCCCGACGTCTGACCTGGCAGTCGCCGCGTAGACTCTGCGCGCGGTCGCGCATGATGATTAAGCCGTAATGATTTTGCCGTTCGGCCTGGTCCGGCACGCCGCGGCCATTATCGGCTACGACCAGGCGCACCTGGTTGTCATGCTGCGCCACCGATACGGTGACGGCGGTGGCTTCGGCGTGCTTGAGCGCATTGCTCAGAGCCTCGCGGGCAATCTGTAGGGCATGAATGGCCTGATGCGAAGGCACAAAGCGGGGCGGTAACTGGTAGTCGAGCTGCACCGGGAAGCCGAAACGGGCGCTGTACTCTTCGCAGCTTGCTTCAAGGGCAGGGCGCAGGCCCGGCTCGGTTAACTGTAGTCGGAACGTAGTCAGCAACTCCCGCAGCTGAGCCCACGATGTGTTCAGCTCATTGCGTATTTGGCTCAGCAGCTGGCGGCTTTCATCCGGCAGCTCATCCCCCTGCATTTGCAGGCAACTGACCTGCATCTTCATGCAGGAGAGCGACTGGGCTATCGAGTCATGGAGCTCGCGGGCGATAGTGGCACGCTCCTCCATGACGATAAGCTGGTGCTGTCGTTCTTGCTGCCTGTCGAGGGCAAGCGTTGCGGTCAGCTGTTCAACCAATGTGTCAACCAACTGCTGCTGATCGTGGCTCAGGTGGCGACCTGCGGGCAGAGTGGCAAGCAGGATACCGTACTGATTATGCGCATCGGTCAGCCGCCATTTCAGCGTCATGCCGCCGCCGGGCAGGGAGGGAAGATTGCGCGGGCAGAGATAGCAGCCTTTGTCATCGCAGTCGATTTCTGAATGACAGCTAAACTCCTGATGGTTTTCTTCATCTTCCATATCGTAGACCCGCACTTCGATATCGCGCAGCAGCGTCAGGCCCTGAAGGCCATTGAGTACCGGGGAGATGCGTTCGCACAGCGGTGCCTGAGAGTGAAGGCGGCGGTTGGCCTGCCAGAGGAAGGCGAGAATTTCGTTTTTATGCTCGAGATTCGCGGTTTTTTCCTGTACCCGCTGCTCCAGCACGGCGTAGCTTTCCGCCAGCTCTTTCGACATGTTATTCAGCGCCATGCCGAGCGTTGCCATTTCGTTACGGCCGCTGATTCTGGCGCGTTGGGTAAAATCACGCTGGCTGACGGCACGCGCCATGCGCAACAGCTGTTCCCACGGGTGCAGCAGACGTGCGCGCAGCCAGACGATGGTAAAGATTAATAGCAGCGCCATGCACAGCGCCATCATCCGGTGTACCCACACTACGTGCTGAATACGCTTTTCAGTGGTATGGTCAAACGCGGTGACCAGCATGTCGATGCGGTTTACAAAGCTTGCGACTTCACCGGCCACCTGCTGCTGGCTGCTGGCTCGCTTCATGCTCGGGGCCAGCTCGGCCTGCCAGTAGCGCTGCAGGGCCACGAGCTGATGCTGCTGGCCATCGCGGCGGGCGGATTCAATCAGCTCCGGGCTGGTGACCGTCCGGTTCATCTCATCGAACAGCTTCTGGTCGGCGTCATGCAGCGGAATGGCCGCCAGCAGGCGATAGCTCTGCATACGCAGGGAGCCTGCCTTATTGATGGCATGGGCGCTGCCCTGTACGCCATGAACCAGGCGGGCAGAGATCGCCATGCCCGTCACGCCAATCGCGGTGGACAGCAAAACGATAAGCGCCAGTTGATTGACCAGCGTCAGCGGGGTAAAAAGACGTTTGAACATCGGCAGCAGGGCTCCTGACCGGGGATACCATCCGGGCGTGTGGCTTATTCTCGGATATCACCTGGAGTATACCCATACCTATAAAGGATTACCTCTTAATTGCCGGGAGTGGCAGGAACTCAGTGGGAAGGGGTTAGACATGCAAAAGCAGCGTGAAAAACCACAGTTTTTTAATTGATTATACGTACTCATTAAGGATGAGGTCGATTTTTCAGGCCGGAATATGTTCCATTTTCCTTTGATTTATATCAACTTACCCTGGCGCGTAAACCCTAATGTGGCTGCATATCACACCATCATTAGAGGTTTATATGAGTCACACTTCCGCTTCGGAAAAGGATAAAGGCGCCGTCATTACTGACTGGCGCCCTGAAGACCCGGCCTTCTGGCAAACTCGCGGTCACCGCGTAGCCAGCCGTAACCTGTGGATTTCCGTCCCCTGTTTGCTTCTCGCGTTCTGCGTCTGGATGTTGTTCAGTGCCGTTGCGGTAAACCTCAATAAAGTCGGTTTCAACTTCTCAACCGATCAGCTGTTTATGCTGACCGCGCTGCCAGGCCTTTCCGGCGCGCTGCTACGTGTACCTTACGCGTTTATGGTGCCTATCTTTGGCGGTCGCCGTTGGACGGCATTCAGCACAGGGATCATGATTGTGCCTTGCGTGTGGCTGGGCTTTGCCGTACAGGATCCGACCACCCCGTTTAGCGTCTTCATGATCATCTCGCTGCTGTGCGGTTTCGCAGGCGCTAACTTTGCCTCCAGCATGGCAAACATCAGCTTCTTCTTCCCGAAAGAGAAGCAGGGTGGTGCGCTCGGTGTTAACGGTGGCCTCGGCAACATGGGCGTGAGCGTAATGCAGCTCGTAGCGCCGCTGGTCGTCGGCATGTCCATCTTCGCTATTTTTGGTGGTAACGGCGTTGCACAGCCGAACGGCTCAACGCTTTTCCTTGAAAACGCAGCATGGATTTGGGTTCCGTTCCTGATCGTCTTCACCCTCGCGGCCTGGTTCGGTATGAACGACCTGTCTGCGTCTAAAGCGTCCCTCAGCGAGCAGCTGCCGGTGCTTAAGCGCGGCCATCTGTGGATCATGGCGGTGCTTTATCTGGCGACTTTCGGCTCGTTCATTGGTTTCTCTGCCGGGTTTGCGATGCTGTCCAAAACCCAGTTCCCGAATGTGAACATTCTGCACTTTGCCTTCTTCGGACCGTTTGTCGGCGCGCTGGCGCGTTCTCTTGGCGGCGGCATTTCTGACCGCCTGGGCGGAACCCGCGTGACGCTGATTAACTTTATTGCGATGGCCATCTTCACGGCACTGCTGTTCCTGACGCTGCCAACCAACGGCCAGGGCGGTAACTTCGTGGCGTTCTTCACGGTCTTCATGGGCCTGTTCGTGACGGCCGGTCTGGGAAGCGCATCCACCTTCCAGATGATCTCCGTCATTTTCCGTAAGTTGACCATGGATCGTGTGAAAGCGCAGGGCGGCAGCGAAGAGCATGCGCTGCGTGAAGCGGCAACGGATACCGCAGCGGCACTGGGCTTTATCTCCGCTATTGGCGCCGTCGGCGGCTTCTTTATCCCGAAATCTTTCGGTATCTCGCTGGATATGACTGGCTCTCCGGCTGGCGCAATGAAAATTTTCCTCGTGTTCTATATTGCCTGTGTGGTCATCACCTGGGCGGTATACGGGCGTAAAACAAAAAAATAAGTCTGACTTTTTGATTATCAGGGCGCGAGAGATTGCGCCCTTTTTTTTGCGTTGAGCGCACCGGGCTCCGCTGCTTTTGTTGATTCATGTCAGCCATCCTTCCCGTCGTCTCACTCCCTAATACCACTTAATAACTATCACCCTGCTGAAGCTCAGTGCTTTTGAATGCATATTGATAAAAACCATTTAAAAACAGATAGATAAAAAATAAAATTCACTAATACTTTATGGGTATCTCCTGGCTTTGCGCACTTTTGCATTCCGGCCCGCCTTGATCGCCATCAATTCTCAACCTCTTTCAGAGGGTTACCTTCGCCGCAATTGTTGCAATGTCGATTTATCAGAGAGCCAACAGGCTCCAAACAGGAGAAACCCGATGAGCAAATTTCTGGACCGGTTTCGCTACTTCAAGCAGAAGGGCGAAACTTTTGCCGATGGGCACGGTCAGCTTCTGGAAACTAACCGGGACTGGGAAGATGGATACCGCCAGCGCTGGCAGCATGACAAGGTGGTACGCTCCACCCACGGTGTAAACTGCACCGGGTCATGCAGCTGGAAAATCTACGTCAAAAACGGCCTGGTAACCTGGGAAACCCAGCAGACCGACTATCCGCGCACTCGCCCAGACCTGCCAAATCACGAGCCTCGCGGCTGTCCGCGTGGAGCGAGCTACTCCTGGTATCTCTACAGCGCCAACCGTCTGAAATATCCGCTGATGCGCAAACGCCTGATGAAAATGTGGCGTGAGGCAAAAGTACAACACCCGGATCCAGTTAACGCCTGGGCATCCATCATTGAAGATGCCGATAAAGCGAAAAGCTTCAAACAGGCGCGCGGCCGCGGCGGATTCGTTCGCTCCTCCTGGCAGGAAGTGAACGAGCTGATTGCCGCGTCTAACGTCTATACCGTCAAAACCTACGGTCCTGACCGCGTCGCGGGCTTCTCGCCAATTCCGGCGATGTCGATGGTGTCTTACGCCGCAGGCGCGCGTTACCTTTCCCTGCTTGGTGGCACCTGCCTGAGCTTCTACGACTGGTACTGTGACCTGCCGCCTGCTTCTCCGCAGACGTGGGGCGAGCAGACCGACGTGCCGGAATCTGCTGACTGGTACAACTCCTCGTACATCATTGCCTGGGGCTCGAACGTCCCGCAGACCCGTACGCCGGATGCCCACTTCTTCACTGAAGTTCGCTACAAAGGTACTAAAACCGTTGCGGTGACGCCGGACTATGCCGAAATCGCCAAGCTGTGCGATCTGTGGCTGGCGCCGAAGCAGGGTACCGATGCCGCGATGGCGCTGGCGATGGGCCACGTCATGCTGCGTGAATTCCACCTCGATAAACCAAGCCAGTACTTTACCGACTACGTGCGTCGCTACACTGATATGCCGATGCTGGTGGCGCTGGAAGAGCGTGAGGGTTTCTACGCCGCAGGCCGTATGCTCCGAGCCTCTGACCTCGTTGACGGTCTGGGCCAGGAACAGAACCCTGAATGGAAAACCGTTGCCTTTAATGACAACGGCGAAATGACCGTACCAAACGGCTCCATCGGCTTCCGCTGGGGCGACAAAGGCAAATGGAACCTCGAGCAGCGTGATGGCAAAAGCGGCGAAGAAGTTCAGCTGCGTCTCTCCATGCTTGGCAGCCACGACGAGATTGCCGAAGTGGGCTTCCCGTACTTCGGCGGCGATGGCACCGAGCACTTTGCCAGCGTCGAGCTGGAAAACATCCTGCTGCATAAGCTGCCGGTAAAACGTATTCAGATGGCTGATGGCACCACTCAGCTGGTGACCACCGTTTACGATCTGACTATGGCGAACTACGGTCTGGATCGCGGCCTCGGTGATGATAACTGCGCCACCAGCTACGACGATGTGAAAGCTTACACGCCAGCCTGGGCAGAAAAAATCACCGGTGTATCCCGTGCGCAGATCATTCGTACCGCGCGCGAATTTGCGGATAACGCTGATAAAACGCACGGTCGTTCGATGATCATCGTTGGTGCCGGTCTGAACCACTGGTATCACCTCGATATGAACTATCGCGGGATCATCAATATGCTGATCTTCTGCGGCTGCGTTGGACAGAGCGGCGGCGGCTGGGCGCACTACGTGGGCCAGGAAAAGCTGCGTCCGCAGACCGGCTGGACTCCGCTGGCGTTTGCGCTGGACTGGAACCGTCCGCCTCGTCACATGAACAGCACCTCCTATTTCTATAACCACTCAAGCCAGTGGCGTTACGAAACCGTAACCGCGCAGGAGCTGCTGTCACCGATGGCGGATAAATCCCGCTACAGCGGCCATCTGCTCGACTTCAACGTGCGTGCGGAGCGTATGGGCTGGCTGCCGTCTGCGCCGCAGCTCGGCACCAACCCGCTGACCATCAAAGCGGAAGCGGAAAAAGCGGGCATGTCTCCGGTCGATTTCACCGTGAAATCCCTGAAAGAGGGCTCGATGCATTTCGCCTCCGAGCGTCCGGACAACGGTAAAAACCACCCGCGCAACATGTTTATCTGGCGTTCAAACCTGCTGGGCTCCTCCGGTAAAGGTCATGAATACATGCTGAAGTACCTGCTGGGTACCGAACACGGCATTCAGGGCAAAGACCTGGGCGTGCAGGGCGGCATGAAGCCAGAAGAAGTGGAATGGGTGGACAACGGCCTCGACGGCAAACTGGATCTGGTGGTGACGCTGGACTTCCGTCTGTCGAGCACCTGCCTGTTCTCCGACATCGTACTGCCGACCGCGACCTGGTATGAAAAAGACGATATGAATACCTCGGATATGCATCCGTTTATTCATCCACTGTCTGCGGCCGTTGATCCAGCCTGGGAATCAAAAAGCGACTGGGAAATCTACAAAGCGATCGCGAAGAAATTCTCCGAAGTCTGCGTAGGTCATCTGGGCAAAGAAACTGACGTCGTTACGCTGCCAATTCAGCACGACTCCGCGGCAGAGCTGGCCCAGCCGCTGGACGTGAAAGACTGGAAGAAAGGCGAATGCGACCTGATCCCAGGGAAAACCGCGCCGCACATTATGACCGTCGAGCGCGACTATCCGGCGACGTATGAGCGTTTTACCTCCATCGGCCCGCTGATGGAAAAAATCGGTAACGGCGGCAAGGGCATCGCCTGGAACACCCAGAGCGAAATGGATCTGCTGCGCAAGCTTAATTACACCAAAGCGGAAGGCCCGGCCAAAGGCCAGCCAATGCTGAATACGGCAATCGATGCCGCCGAGATGATCCTGACTCTGGCGCCGGAAACGAACGGTCAGGTGGCGGTGAAAGCGTGGGCGGCGCTGAGCGAGTTTACCGGGCGCGACCTTACGCATCTGGCGGTGAATAAAGAGGAAGAGAAAATTCGCTTCCGCGATATTCAGGCTCAGCCGCGCAAAATTATCTCCAGCCCAACCTGGTCGGGCCTGGAAGATGAGCATGTCTCTTATAACGCCTGCTACACCAACGTTCATGAGCTGATCCCATGGCGTACTCTGTCAGGTCGTCAGTCTCTGTATCAGGATCACCAGTGGATGCGTGATTTTGGTGAGAGCCTGCTGGTTTATCGTCCGCCAATTGATACGCGTTCGGTGAAAGAGGTCATGGGTCAGAAGTCCAACGGCAACCCTGAAAAGGCGCTGAACTTCCTGACGCCGCACCAGAAATGGGGCATCCACTCCACCTACAGCGATAACCTGCTGATGCTGACCCTGGGGCGCGGCGGTCCGATCGTCTGGATGAGCGAGGCGGATGCTAAAGACCTGGGTATCGAAGATAACGACTGGATCGAAGTGTTTAACAGCAACGGCGCGCTGACCGCACGTGCGGTAGTGAGCCAGCGTGTACCGGCCGGGATGACCATGATGTATCACGCGCAGGAACGTATCGTGAACCTGCCTGGCTCTGAAATTACTCAGCAGCGCGGCGGTATTCATAACTCCGTCACGCGTATTACGCCGAAACCTACCCATATGATTGGCGGCTATGCGCAGCTGGCGTACGGCTTTAACTACTACGGCACCGTCGGCTCTAACCGTGATGAGTTCGTAGTGGTACGTAAGATGAAGAACATTGACTGGTTAGACGGTGAAGGTAATGACCAGGTACAGGAGAGCGTAAAATGAAGATTCGTTCACAAGTCGGCATGGTGCTGAATCTCGACAAATGCATCGGCTGTCATACCTGTTCAGTCACCTGTAAAAACGTCTGGACCAGCCGCGAAGGCGTAGAATACGCGTGGTTCAATAACGTCGAAACCAAGCCGGGCCTCGGTTTCCCGAACGACTGGGAAAACCAGGAGAAATGGAAAGGCGGCTGGATCCGTAAAATCAACGGCAAACTGGTGCCGCGCATGGGTAACAAAGCGCTGCTGCTGGGGAAAATTTTCGCCAACCCGCATCTGCCGGGCATCGATGACTACTACGAGCCGTTTGATTTCGACTACCAGACGCTGCACAAAGCAGGCGAGAGCAAGCATCAGCCGATTGCCCGTCCTCGCTCGCTGATTACCGGCCAGCGTATGGACAAAATCACCGCGGGCCCGAACTGGGAAGACGATCTGGGCGGCGAATTTGAAAAGCTCTCCCGTGATAAAAACTTCGAGAACATCCAGAAGGAGATGTACGGCCAGTTCGAAAACACCTTCATGATGTACATGCCGCGCCTGTGCGAACACTGCCTGAACCCGGCGTGTGTAGCGACCTGCCCGAGCGGTGCGATTTACAAGCGTGAAGAAGACGGCATCGTGCTGATCGACCAGGACAAGTGCCGCGGCTGGCGTATGTGCATCACCGGCTGCCCGTACAAGAAGATCTACTTCAACTGGAAGAGCGGTAAATCTGAGAAGTGCATCTTCTGCTATCCGCGTATCGAAGCCGGTCAGCCGACCGTCTGCTCCGAAACCTGCGTGGGGCGTATCCGCTACCTCGGCGTGCTGCTGTATGACGCAGACGCGATTGAGCAGGCAGCGAGCACCGAGAGCGAGAAAGATCTCTATCAGCGTCAGTTGGACGTATTCCTCGATCCGAACGATCCAAAAGTGATTGAAGAAGCGCTCAAACAGGGCATTCCACAGAGCGTTATCGACGCCGCCCAGCAGTCGCCGGTGTACAAAATGGCGATGGACTGGAAGCTCGCTCTGCCGCTGCACCCGGAATACCGTACTCTGCCAATGGTCTGGTACGTGCCGCCTCTGTCGCCAATTCAGTCCGCGGCAGACGCGGGTGAGATTGGCAGCAACGGCATTCTGCCGGACGTCGACAGCCTGCGCATTCCTGTGCAGTACCTGGCGAATATGCTGACTGCGGGCGACACCGCGCCGGTGCTGCGCGCCCTGAAGCGTATGCTGGCGATGCGTCACTACAAGCGTGCTGAAGCCGTTGACGGCGTGAACGACACCTCTGCGCTGGAAGAAGTCGGTCTGACGGAAGCGCAGGCGCAGGAAATGTACCGTTATCTGGCGATCGCTAACTACGAAGATCGCTTTGTGGTACCGAGCAGCCATCGTGAGCTGGCCCGCGATGCATTCCCTGAGAAAAGCGGCTGCGGCTTTAGCTTCGGCGACGGTTGCCACGGCTCCGATAGCTCGTACAACCTCTTCAACAGCCGTCGTATCGATGCCATCGATGTGACCAGCAAAACGGAGCGTCGGTCATGAAAGAACTGATGATTGTCTCCCGCCTGCTGGAATACCCGGATGCTGCCCTGTGGCAGCATCAGCAGGAGCTTAATGAGGCGCTGGCAGAGTCTGACGTGCTGGCGAAGGAAGATGCCCAATCGCTGTGCGTGTTCGTTCGCGACCTGATGCAAAAAGATCTGCTCGACGTGCAGGCCGCCTACAGCGAGCTGTTCGATCGTGGCCGCGCGACTTCTCTGCTGCTGTTCGAACACGTGCACGGTGAATCCCGCGATCGTGGCCAGGCAATGGTCGACCTGATGGCTCAGTATTCTCAGCATGGGTTAGAACTCGACAGCCGCGAGCTGCCGGATCACCTGCCGCTCTATCTGGAGTATCTGGCTCAGTTACCGCGCGAAGACGCGATTGGCGGCCTGCAGGATATCGCTCCGATTCTGGCACTGCTGAAGGCACGACTGGAGCAGCGCGAAAGCCATTATGCTGTGCTGTTTGATGTGCTGCTTAAGCTTGCCAGCACGGAAGTGGACAGCAGGAAGATGGCGGAACAAATTGCTGACGAAGCCCGTGATGATACGCCGCAGGCGCTGGATGCGGTCTGGGAAGAAGAGCAGGTGAAATTCTTCGCCGACCAGGGATGTGCGGATTCAGACATCACCGCCCATCAGCGTCGCTTTGCGGGCGCGGTTGCACCGCAGTATCTGGATATCTCTACTGGAGGAGAGCGCTAATGCACTTCCTGAATATGTTCTTCTTTGACATTTATCCGTATATCGCCGGGACCGTATTCCTGGTCGGAAGCTGGTTGCGTTACGATTACGGGCAGTACAGCTGGCGTGCGGGATCGAGCCAGATGCTCGACAAAAAAGGAATGAATCTGGCCTCAAATCTGTTCCACCTTGGGATCCTCGGTGTGATTGCCGGTCATGCCTTCGGGATGCTGACTCCGCACTGGATGTATGAGGCCTGGCTGCCGCTGGAAGTGAAGCAGAAGATGGCGATGTTTGGCGGCGGTGCCGCTGGCGTTATATGCCTGGTCGGCGGCGTATTGCTGCTGAAGCGCCGTCTGTTCAATCCGCGCGTGCGGGCAACCACCACCGGGGCAGACATTCTGGTCATGTCCGTACTGGTGATTCAGTGCCTGCTCGGTCTGCTGACGATTCCTTTCTCCGCTCAGCATATGGACGGCAGCGAAATGATGAAGCTGGTAGGTTGGGCGCAATCCGTGGTGACCTTCCACGGCGGCGCATCGGCTCACCTGGACGGCGTAGCGTTTATCTTCCGTATGCACCTGGTGCTGGGGATGACGCTGTTCCTGCTGTTCCCGTTCTCGCGCCTGGTGCATATCTGGAGCGTGCCAGTAGAGTACCTGACACGCAAATACCAGATTGTTCGCGCCCGTCGCTGATCAACGCGCTTTCTGTTCAAGGCCCTGCGAATGCGGGGCCTTTTTCTTTGTGCCCCAGCCCAGATTATTGCCCGCCGCCGCCAGCAGAATGAGTATTCCCCCGAACATCTGCACCGCATTCAGCGTGTGGCCGAACACCGCTGCATCAACCGCAATCGCCACCAGTGGGTAAATAAAAGAGAGCGAGCCAATAATGGGCGTGGGCAGCTTCTGAATGGCGCTGTACAACAGCTGATACATAATGCCCGTATGCACGATCCCAAGCGTCAACAGGATTCCCCAGGGGGAGGCTACAGAAAGGTGGGTAAAGTGGGCGAGCGGTAGCAGCATGACAACTCCCGTCAGAACCTGAATCAACGCGATATGCTGCGGCGGAAGCGGATGAAGCCGACGGGCAATCATCGCCGTCAGGGCATAGAAGAATGCGGCGCCGAGCGCCAGCATAATGCCGGTAAAGAGATGGGCGTTGTGGTGGGTGAGTTCGCTCGACAGCAGAACCACGACGCCCACAAACGCCAGCACCAGCCAACCCCATTTCACCAGCGCGACCCGTTCACCGAAAGCCATTCCCATCAGCACCAGCATAAACGGTTGGGTGTTGTAGACCACGGTCGACATGCCGATGGAAATTTGCCCGTAGGCGGCAAACAGCAGCAGCCAGTTAATCACAAGCGCGATGCCGCCAGCGATCGCCAGAAGCAAGGTTTTACGGGTTAAACGGCTGAAGGGTTGCCTGCTGAGGATAATAAAGAGCAGAAGGGCGACGGCACCAACGGCACATCGCCAGAACACCACGTCGATCACGGGCAGGCCTGAGAGCAACACAAAAACGCCAATTGACCCCGAGATAAGCATTGCCAGGCTCATTTGCCAGATACCTGTATTACGTTCACACATAGACGCCTCCACAGTTGATGGCATTATTGTGTGAAATCCGCTCCTGCGGTTACAGATTTGATATAAGGTAAAAGTGAGTTTTTTCTTTTTTAAATAAGGCCAATACGATGGATTTCCTTATCGATGATATCGACCGGGCAATTATTGCCTGTCTGACGAAAGATGCCCGGGTATCGCTGAAAGTGTTGAGTGCCCACGTCGGGCTGACGTCACCAAGTACCGCTGAGCGGCTCAAGCGTCTGGAAGAGCGGGGCGTCATTGAGGGATACAGCGCCAAAGTGAACCTGGCCGCGCTGGGCTATACCTTGCAGGCGCTGGTCCGGGTCAAACCGCTACCTGGCGCGCTGCTCAAAGTGGAGAGATATCTCCAGGCGATGACGCAATGCATTGAATGCGACAAGGTAACCGGGGAGGACTGCTTTGTGGCCAGGCTGGTCGTGAAGGATATCGCTCAGTTGGACACGCTGCTTGATGGACTCTCAGAGCTGGCGCAGTCCAATACGTCGATTGTGAAGAGTTCGCCTGTTGGGCGGCGGTTGCCTGGGGTTTAAGGGCTGATTTCCGCCCGGTGGCGGCTTCGCCTTACCGTGCCTACGGTGACAGTACGTATTTGTAGCCGGTAAAACGGAGTGCCACCGGGAAAGTATGGCGTGAAAAATCCTTCTCGCTACGGAATGCTAAGTGATTCCAGGCATTGAGTTAGCTGAGAGGCTTTATAAGGAGAGGGTGGCGGGGGAAGGATGACTCGTCGCGAAAGCGACTCACCCTTCGGGTCGTGGCCTGCGGCAACGCTTTCTCACTGCGTTCGAATCGAACCTTAATCGAAGCTTCTCATCCTTCCCCGTACGGAGAAAAATTAGCTTTGGCGTTTGAGATTGAACTGGATGCTTAATGCAGGATGGTGGCGGGGGAAGGATAACTCGTCGCGAAAGCGACTCACCCTTCGGGTCGTTGCCTGAGGCAACGCTTTCTCACTGCGTTCGAATCGAACCTTGGTCGAAGCTTCTCATCCTTCCCCGTACGGAGAAAAATTAGCTTTGGCGTTTGAGAT
>NZ_DALZVG010000004.1:0-76704 GCF_032012665.1 Scandinavium sp. | reverse complement strand
TGAACTGGATGCTTAATGCGAAATGGTGGCGGGGGAAGGATTCGAACCTTCGAAGTCGATGACGGCAGATTTACAGTCTGCTCCCTTTGGCCGCTCGGGAACCCCGCCAGGGGTATGAACTTCTTGAGCGATGATGGTGGTAGGGGAAGGATTATTCGTCGCTTCGCTCCTCACCCTTCGGGCCGTTGCCTTTGGCAACGTTCTCTCGCTGTCGCGAGAGTCGAACCTTAACCGAAGGTTCTCATCCTTCCCGATAAGTGCAAACTTCACATCTTCTCATCGGTGTTACCACATTGCTGTGGTGAATAATGGTGGTGGGGGAAGGATTCGAACCTTCGAAGTCGATGACGGCAGATTTACAGTCTGCTCCCTTTGGCCGCTCGGGAACCCCACCACGGGGTAATGCTTTTACTGGCCTGCTTCTGTCTGGAAGCGGGGCGCATCATATCAAATGATGCGCCCCTGTAAAGCCTTCCTTTCAGGAAAATGAACCGTTTGCGTACTTTTTACGCGTAACGTTTAAAAGCACTACAGCGCATTTTGCCTTTACAGAATGATCGTTCGGTTGCCGTAGACAAACACGCGCTGAGCCAGCACCTGGTATAGCGCACGGCTAAGCACATTTTTTTCCACGTCACGGCCGGCACGCATCATATCTTCGGCGGTATAGGTGTGATCGACATGAATGACGTCCTGCATAATAATCGGGCCTTCATCCAGGTTGTCGTTCACGTAGTGCGCAGTAGCGCCGATAATTTTCACACCGCGATCGTAGGCCTGTTGATAAGGACGTGCACCAATGAAAGCTGGCAGGAACGAGTGGTGAATATTGATGATTTTGTTCGGGAAGCGGGACACAAAGGCTGGCGTCAGGACGCGCATGTATTTTGCCAGTACCACGTAATCTGGCTGATAAGCATCAATAGCGTCGGCCATCAGCGCATCGTGCTCTTCACGGGTATGCCCCTCATGGCTGACCAACTGGAAAGGCACGTCGAATTTTTCCACCAGCGAGCACAGCGTGTCGTGGTTGCCAATAACGGCGGCAATTTCGACGTCAAGACCGCCGTAGTTGGCCTTCATCAGCAGATCGCCCAGACAGTGCGCCTCTTTGGTCACCAGAATCACGACGCGACGGCGGCCCGCAGGGGTCAGCTCGCGGATTGAGCCTTCAGGCAATGCGCTATCGAGGTCTGCCAGCAGCGTGGCATCGTTGAAGATCCCCTCCAGCTCGGTACGCATAAAAAAGCGGCCAGTTCGATGATCGACAAACTCGTTGTTTTGCACGATGTTCAGCTCGTGCTTGTAGCAGATGTTGGTAATACGTGCGATCAGCCCTTTTTGATCGGGGCAGATTGTACGCAACACTTTTCGTTGTAATGAGTGCATTGCGAGGGAAATCCTGTAGACGGTGTTTGCTGTACTGTGTGCGGCCTCATTGACCGCAGCATTTTTTAAACTTTTTACCCGAGCCGCAGGGACATGGGTCGTTGCGGCCAATCAGAGGACGTGTACCATCAATGTAATACCATTGTCCATTTTCTTTTAAGAATCTTGAACGCTCAATCAGCGCGCCACTCTTGTTATGTTCACGAAAGCGGGCAACGAAGCTGACATAGCCTTCATTGGGCGTCTTGCCTTCGTCGGCGGCGAAAATCGTCAGCCCAAGCCATTCGGTGCCCGAGAAGCTTTGTTCAAGATCGTGACGAAAGGCCTGAGGCTCACAGGACGGATGCCAGGTGCTGAGCAGGTAATCGGCGTCTTTCATGACAAAAGCGCTGTAGCGTGAACGCATGAGCTGCGAGGGAGTTAGGGGCAGTTCGCTTCCTGAAAGATATCGCTGGCAACATAGGCTATACTCCAGAGCGCTGCCGCAGGGGCAAAGTGAATGCATAAATGCCTTCCCGTGGATGTTGAAAAAGAGACGCAACTGCGCCGGCGGCAAATATGGTAACTGAGCAGTGGCGATGTGGCTACGTTGGTAATGGGGTTCAACACAGGCAGGAATGAGAAAGCTAAAAATTGGCCTGGCCTTAGGTTCGGGTGCCGCGCGCGGATGGTCACATATTGGTGTCATCAAAGCGTTGCAGAAAATGGGCATTGAAATTGATGTCGTTGCCGGATGTTCCATCGGTTCGCTGGTGGGTGCAGCTTATGCCTGCGATCGCTTATCTGTCCTGGAAAAATGGGTCTGCTCCTTCAGTTCATGGGACGTATTGAGGTTGATGGATCTCTCCTGGCGACGCGGTGGACTGCTTCGCGGTGAGCGTGTTTTCAGCCACTTTCGCCAACTGATTCCTGTCGATACTATTGAGTCCTGCGAACGGCGCTTTGCAACCATCGCCACCAATCTCAGCACGGGTCGTGAACTCTGGTTCACCGAGGGCGATCTACACCTTGCCGTGCGCGCCTCTTGCAGTATCCCTGGACTGATGTCTCCGGTTATGCACAATGGCTACTGGCTGGTTGATGGCGCGGTGGTCAATCCGGTACCGGTTTCGCTCACGCGAGCGCTGGGTGCCGATATTGTCATTGCTGTCGATTTGCAGCATGACGCGCATTTAATGCAACAAGATCTGCTGTCCGTGAACCTTCAGCCCGATCAACAGTCTTCAGAAAATGATGAATCGCTCACCTGGCACGAACGTTTTCGGGCGCGGCTAGGGCGGATGACATCGCGCCGGACGGCTATTACCCCCACGGCTATGGAGATCATGACGACCTCCATTCAGGTGCTGGAAAACCGATTAAAACGCAACCGTATGGCGGGTGACCCGCCGGATATCCTGTTGCAACCTTTTTGCCCACAAATTTCGACGCTCGACTTCCACCGTGCGCCCGCGGCCATTGCCGCAGGACAGCTCTCGGTTGAGAAAAAAATGGACGAACTTTTACCGTTGGTCCGGAGCCAGAGTTAGGGCATTTTTCGATGACTTCAGCAAAATCTGACAGGCGATAGCGCGAATAGCGTGCCACTATTTACTTATCGTTTGTCAGGGGAGATACCATGACGCAGCCATTGGCGGGAAAACTGATTCTTATCGTCGAAGACGAACCTGTTTTCCGCTCACTGTTGGATTCGTGGCTTTCATCGCTGGGCGCAAACACCGCCTTGGCCGAAGATGGCGTGGATGCCCTGGAAAAAATGGTGACGTTGAGCCCTGACCTGATGATTTGCGACATCGCCATGCCGCGGATGAATGGTCTCAAACTGATCGAATTTCTGCGTAACAATGGCAAGCAGCTGCCGATTCTGGTTATTTCTGCCACTGAAAACATGGCGGATATTGCCAAAGCCCTTCGGCTTGGTGTTCAGGATGTGCTGCTGAAACCCGTTAAAGACCTGAACCGGCTGCGTGAGACGGTTTTTTCCTGCCTTTATCCCACCATGTTCAATTCCCGCGTGGAAGAGGAAGAACGTTTATTCGAGGACTGGGATGCGCTGGTGAATAATTCATCGGCGGCAGCAAAATTACTTCAGGAGCTTCAGCCACCTGTCCAGCAGGTTATTTCGCATTGTCGAATTAATTATCGTCAACTTGTGGCGGCGGATAATCCCGGCCTGGTGCTCGATATTGCACCACTCTCAGATAAAGATCTGGCTTTTTATTGTCTTGACGTGACGCGAGCGGGGGATAATGGTGTTTTAGCCGCACTTCTTCTGCGCGCGCTCTTTAATGGGCTGCTGCAGGAACAGCTTGCGCATGAAGGGCAGCGTCTGCCTGAATTAGGCAGTCTGCTTAAACAGGTCAATCAATTGTTGCGTCAGGCCAATTTACCCGGACAGTTCCCTCTGCTGGTCGGGTATTACCACAGCGGAATTAAAAATCTGATTCTCGTCTCTGCGGGACTTAATGGCACCCTTAACACCGGTGAGCATCAAATACAGATCAGCAACGGTGTGCCTTTAGGCACACTGGGTAATGCTTATTTAAACCAAATTAGCCAGCGCTGTGAATCGTGGCAGTGCCAAATTTGGGGGGCTGGTGGTCGCTTACGCTTAATGTTGTCTGCGGAATGAACAATTAGTCAGAATGCGCGGATATTGAGTCTGCGCTTTCAGACAGTGGTGGTACTATCAGCAGGTTTTATGCGTAAAATCCTAATTCAAGGTTAACGTGTCCTTTTCAGACCAGGCTGCTCAGTCGGTACTGATATACTCAACGCGTTATTAATTAACGAGCACGTTCAAAAGTTGAACAGTTCAGGAGATTTCAATGGCTGCATTAAATTCAAAAGTCACTAAGGCCGTAATCCCGGTAGCGGGATTGGGCACCAGGATGTTGCCCGCGACGAAAGCGATTCCAAAGGAAATGCTGCCGCTGGTTGACAAGCCATTAATTCAGTATGTTGTCAATGAATGTATTGCCGCAGGCATTACTGAAATTGTGCTGGTAACCCATTCGTCTAAAAACTCTATCGAAAACCATTTTGATACCAGTTTTGAACTTGAAGCGATGCTGGAAAAACGCGTTAAGCGCCAGCTCCTGGAAGAAGTACAGTCAATTTGCCCGCCGCACGTTACTATTATGCAGGTCCGTCAAGGGCTGGCGAAAGGTCTGGGTCACGCGGTGCTGTGTGCTCACCCTGTTGTCGGTAATGAGCCTGTAGCGGTTATTCTGCCAGACGTCATTCTGGATGAATATGAGTCCGATCTGTCCCGCGATAACCTGGCGGAAATGATTAAACGTTTTGATGAAACCGGTGCAAGCCAGATCATGGTTGAACCTGTTGAAGACGTGACCGCGTACGGCGTGGTTGACTGCAAAGGCGAAACGCTGAATCCGGGCGACAGCGTACCGATGGTGGGTGTGGTTGAGAAGCCAAAAGCTGACGTGGCGCCGTCTAATCTCGCTGTCGTAGGTCGTTACGTTCTGAGCGCAGAAATCTGGCCACTGCTGGCGAAAACGCCTCCGGGAGCCGGGGATGAGATCCAGCTGACCGACGCTATCGATATGCTTATCGAAAAAGAAACCGTTGAAGCTTACCACATGAAAGGTAAGAGCCACGACTGTGGGAATAAGCTCGGCTATATGCGTGCGTTCGTTGAATATGGTATCCGCCATAATTCACTGGGTGCTGATTTTAAAGCCTGGCTGGAAGAAACTGTCGGCACAGGTAAGTAATTCACTACTGAGCCGTATCAACCGGGGCGCTGAAAAGGTCCCGGTTTTTTATTGCCTGGCGTTGAGTTTGCTTTAAAACTAAGCAAAAGGCGCGGAATACAGCAATGGCAGGATAAAAAAAATCCCGCGAAGCGGGATTTTCAACAATGGCAGAAGCCAGAAACAAAGATTAGATCAGGAAATCGTCGAGAGATTTACCTTGCTCGTCCATTGCTTTTTTGATGATTGCCGGGGTACGACCCTGGCCGGTCCAGGTTTTGGTTTCGCCGTTTTCATCAACGTAGCTATATTTTGCCGGACGTGCAGCACGTTTAGCTTTTGCACCAGATTTGCTTGCTGCAGCAATGCTGTTCAGCAGTTCATTTGGGTCAATGCCATCGGCAATCAGCATTTCACGGTATTGTTGCAGTTTACGAGTACGCTCTTCAACTTCAGCCGCCGCCGCGCTTTCTTCTTCACGACGCTCGTTAACAACAACTTCTAATTTCTCCAGCATTTCTTCGAGCGTTTCCAGGGTGCATTCTCTTGCCTGCGCACGAAGAGTACGGATGTTGTTCAAAATTTTAAGTGCTTCGCTCATTGTAGTATTCTCAAACTTATATTGTGGGGTGGTTTGTTGAGGTAATAATAGAGCGTTAATTTCAGATGTGCAATAGGGGGGATTGTAAGGAACTAAAAATATCCCTTATTTAGCGCAACGAATAATAAGGCAAAGTTAAATTTTACGCGCCAATTCACATCCTGGGGGCTTATTGCCAGGGGGGCGTCTCAAGAACATCCTTACAAAGTATGTCCTTTTTGCTGGTTACCCTTCGTGTATATATCTTGTTAAGCCAAATATCGGTCATTCGTATTAGACTGGCAGCATAAAGGAAATTTCTTACTATTCGATAGAACCTGAATCATCACCTGACTAAACTCTTTTGCGGAATGTGCGACTTGCTGGAACCGTTTTCTCAGGATCCTCTTAAGCAAAAGTGGCAGTGTAAACACCTATCCATTTGTTATTATAGATAAGAAGAACTTAATATTTTGCCTGGTTGAACGCCTGAATGCCGCGAGCAGATGCGCTGAAATTGATCGTGAATATGGTACAATTCGTGCCATTAAATCACGACGATTGAGGTGATGCTTCTAATGGCACAACTTTATTTCTACTACTCTGCGATGAACGCGGGGAAGTCCACTGCATTGTTACAGTCCTCTTACAATTACCAGGAGCGCGGCATGCGCACCCTGGTTTATACCGCTGAAATTGATGACAGGTTTGGAACAGGCAAGGTTAGCTCCCGTATCGGACTGTCGTCCCCGGCAAAGCTTTATAACCCACAGACCTCCCTGTTTGATGATATCGCCGCTGAGCACGCTCAGACGCCCATACACTGCGTTCTGGTTGATGAGAGCCAGTTCCTGACCCGAGATCAGGTCTACGCGTTGTCAGAGGTGGTAGACGAGCTGGATATTCCTGTGTTGTGTTACGGTCTGCGTACGGATTTCCGCGGTGAACTGTTTATTGGTAGCCAGTACTTACTCTCTTGGTCAGACAAACTGGTGGAGTTAAAAACTATCTGTTTTTGTGGCCGTAAAGCCAGCATGGTTCTTCGTCTTGATCAGGAAGGTCGCCCATATAATGAAGGCGAGCAGGTGGTCATCGGTGGAAACGAGCGCTATGTCTCTGTTTGCCGCAAGCACTATAAAGAAGCGCTGCAGGAAGGGTCGCTTAGCACGATTCAGCAGCGGGTGAGAGGAAAGGCAGAAGCTTAACGTTTTTTATCTATTTCTGAGCCATAAAAAAACCCGCCAATTGGCGGGTTTTTATTTTCAGGCTTTAAGTTAAGCGGTTTTCTTCGCTTTCTTGTCAGCTTTAGCTGGTGCAGCCGCTTTTTTCTCGGTTGCATCACCTTCTGTGTACTCACGACCATAGTAAGTATCCAGCAGGATCTGTTTCAGCTCAGCAATCAGCGGGTAGCGTGGGTTAGCACCGGTACACTGGTCATCAAACGCGTCTTCAGACAGTTTGTCGACGTGTGCCAGGAAGTCAGCTTCCTGAACGCCCGCTTCGCGGATGGACTTAGGAATACCCAGTTCAGCCTTGATGCTTTCCAGCCATGCCAGCAGTTTCTCGATTTTCGCCGCGGTGCGGTCGCTGGAAGAGGTCAGACCGAGGTGGTCAGCGATCTCTGCATAGCGACGACGAGCCTGCGGACGGTCGTACTGGCTGAAAGCGGTCTGCTTAGTCGGGTTGTCGTTCGCGTTATAGCGAATAACGTTGCTGATCAGCAGGGCGTTCGCCAGACCGTGTGGAATGTGGAACTGAGAGCCCAGTTTGTGTGCCATGGAATGACATACACCGAGGAAGGCGTTCGCAAACGCGATACCGGCGATGGTCGCTGCACTGTGAACACGTTCACGAGCAACCGGGTTTTTAGAACCTTCGTGGTAAGACGCTGGCAGGTTTTCTTTCAGCAATTTCAGTGCCTGCAGAGCCTGACCGTCGGAGAACTCGGACGCCAGTACAGAAACGTAAGCTTCCAGGGCGTGAGTCACCGCATCAAGACCACCGAACGCACACAGAGACTTAGGCATGTCCATGACGAGGTTAGCATCAACGATAGCCATGTCTGGGGTCAGCGCATAGTCAGCCAGCGGATATTTCTGGCCGGTTGCATCGTCGGTTACAACCGCGAATGGAGTCACTTCTGAACCGGTGCCGGAAGTAGTGGTGACCGCAACCATCTTCGCTTTCACGCCCATTTTCGGGAACTTGTAGATACGTTTACGGATATCCATAAAGCGCAGCGCCAGCTCTTCGAAGTGGGTTTCAGGATGTTCGTACATGACCCACATGATTTTCGCGGCGTCCATTGGGGAACCGCCACCCAGTGCGATGATCACATCTGGTTTGAAGGAATTCGCCAGCTCTGCACCTTTACGTACAACGGTCAGAGTAGGGTCAGCTTCAACTTCGAAGAATACTTCAGTTTCAACGCCAGCGGCCTTCAGAACAGAGGTGATCTGGTCTGCGTAGCCGTTGTTGAACAGGAAGCGGTCGGTCACGATCAGCGCACGTTTGTGGCCATCGGTAATCACTTCATCCAGCGCGATTGGCAGGGAGCCACGGCGGAAGTAGATAGATTTCGGAAGTTTGTGCCACAACATGTTTTCAGCTCGCTTAGCAACGGTTTTCTTGTTGATCAGGTGTTTTGGACCAACGTTTTCAGAGATGGAGTTACCACCCCAGGAACCACAACCCAGAGTCAGGGAAGGTGCGAGTTTGAAGTTGTACAGGTCACCGATACCACCCTGAGAAGCAGGGGTGTTAATCAGGATACGCGCGGTCTTCATTTTGTCGCCGAAGAATTTAACGCGCTCAGGCTGGTTGTCCTGGTCGGTGTACAGGCAAGAGGTGTGGCCGATACCGCCCATCTCAACCAGTTTCTCTGCTTTCACAACGGCATCTTCGAAGTTCCTGGCGCGGTACATTGCCAGAGTCGGAGACAGTTTTTCGTGAGCGAACGGTTCGGACTCGTCAACAACGGTCACTTCACCGATCAGGATTTTGGTGTCTGCTGGTACGGTGAAACCTGCCAGTTCAGCAATTTTGGTTGCCGGCTGACCAACGATTGCGGCATTCAGCGCGCCATTTTTCAGGATGATGTCCTGAACGGCTTTCAGCTCTTTGCCCTGCAACATATAGCCGCCGTGGGAGGCGAAACGCTCGCGAACGGCTGCATAAGCAGAGTCAACCACGATGACGGACTGTTCAGAAGCACAGATTACGCCGTTGTCGAAGGTTTTGGACATCAGGATGGAGGCAACAGCACGTTTCACATCAGCGGTTTCATCAACAACAACCGGAGTGTTACCTGCGCCTACGCCGATAGCGGGTTTACCGGAGCTGTATGCAGCTTTAACCATGCCCGGGCCGCCGGTCGCCAGAATCATGTTGATGTCCGGGTGGTGCATCAGGGCGTTAGACAGCTCAACGGAAGGCTGGTCAATCCAGCCAATCAGATCTTTCGGTGCACCCGCCGCGATGGCAGCCTGCAGCACAATATCAGCGGCTTTGTTGGTTGCATCTTTCGCACGTGGATGCGGAGAGAAGATGATGGCGTTGCGGGTCTTCAGGCTGATCAGCGATTTGAAGATTGCAGTAGAAGTTGGGTTGGTGGTCGGTACGATACCGCAAATGATGCCGATTGGCTCAGCGATGGTGATAGTCCCGAAGGTGTCGTCTTCAGACAGAACACCGCAGGTTTTCTCATCTTTATAGGCGTTGTAGATATACTCAGAAGCAAAGTGGTTTTTGATTACTTTATCTTCGATGATACCCATGCCAGATTCGGCAACGGCCAGTTTCGCGAGAGGGATTCGAGCATCTGCAGCAGCCAGAGCGGCCGCGCGGAAGATTTTATCAACCTGTTCTTGGGTGAAGTTGGCATATTCACGCTGGGCTTTTTTTACGCGCTCGACGAGTGCGTTCAGTTCAGCGACGTTAGTAACAGCCATAATGCTCTCCTGGATAATGTTAAACTTTTTTAGTAAATCAGCTGTGCGATACGTCAGTATAGTCAGATCGCCAACAGCTTGCGTAAGAGCCATGAAATCAACAGGTTACTTACGATCTTCTCTCCACTGATTTACTAAAAGAGCCTTCCATTACACCCGGTTAAGGAACCGGACTACTCCCTGGTGCGATATCAAGATTACCCACTTCTGAGTACAAATTGCGTGATCTAAATCAAGATTACACCAAGCTGACTCCTTTCAGCAGGCCGCTTTTAGCGGTTTGTATCAAGTGTTAAAAGATCGTGGTTTCGGATCGAAATAACATTAGCATAATTTAAACAGATACATAACAACGTCTGTCAGTCGCGTTTTCGAGTAGAATTGTGGTGAAGAATGCCGGCAAACAGCGTATCTTCAGCGCGTTTTCCATGATGGCTGAACGTCAACTACCACATTTGATGAGGGCGCGGAGTTACCGTGATTCAATCGCTGTTCGATTTTCCAACCTATATTAAGTTTTTCATTGGCTTATTCGCACTGGTAAACCCGGTGGGCATCATCCCGGTGTTCATCAGCATGACCAGTTATCAGACCGCACCCGCGCGCAATAAAACCAACCTGACGGCTAACCTTTCAGTCGCCATCATTTTATGGACCTCGCTGTTCCTCGGTGACGGCATTCTCCAGCTTTTCGGCATATCGATAGATTCCTTCCGTATTGCCGGTGGGATCCTGGTGGTGACCATTGCGATGTCGATGATCAGTGGGAAACTCGGCGAGGATAAACAAAACAAGCAGGAAAAATCAGAGACGGCTATTCGCGAGAGCGTGGGCGTTGTCCCGCTGGCTCTTCCGCTCATGGCGGGGCCGGGGGCAATCAGTTCAACGATCGTCTGGGGAACGCGTTATCACAATTGGGCTCACTTGATTGGTTTCTCCGTAGCAATTGCGTTGTTCGCGCTCTGCTGTTGGGGGCTGTTTCGCATTGCACCGTGGCTGGTACGCCTGCTTGGTCAAACCGGTATCAACGTTATCACCCGTATAATGGGTTTGCTGCTAATGGCGCTGGGGATTGAGTTTATTGTGGCCGGCATCAAATCCATTTTCCCGGGTCTGCTGGCATAGTCGTAAAGAGGAAACGGGGCAGCCGCTTCGTTTCCTCTTTCATCTATTAGCAAATCATATCAAAAAAACTGAAATATCCGTCGGTAATCATTGCCGCTTATACTTCCATAAGTTCAGTCTTATCAATGCATTAACCTACCGTTTTTTCAATGCTGCCCCACGCAATAATGTTATTTTTATTACATGATACTCTTACGCTTGCCGTGGGATAATTGAAATGTTATTAGTAATTTCAATGTTCAGGCAGAGTAATGTGCTAAATAGTAACCAATTGTTAAATTATTGTGCAAAAACTCTTCGGCGTCATCCTTATCAACAGTATGCCGTAGTGATGATTTTAACTAATTGATTATAAAAGAATAAATGTTTAACTTCTCGTTGGCTTCATTCGAAGTTTGCGTCACAAAAGAGAATTGGTTAACAAATTTGCAAAATGTATTGGCGGGCGGGAAAGGCATTTGATACTTTCCGCGCAGGCGCTTCGCGGCACAAAACACGGAGATGAGAATAATTTCCAAATAAATCTCCTGGCGCGAAAAGAACACCGTTTATCCCGACAGGGGGGATAACGTAAAGAATCGACGTAAGGTTGCCGAAAAAGAGTGACCGTAATAAAGAAGTCGGTGATAGCACGCAGTAAACCACCCGACACGCGCTTTCACTCCTGCGCGGTACGGGAAACCCTTCGGGGATTAAACAGGCTGGCACAAGTCAGTAATTATAATGAGCGGAGTATCAACACAATGTCCATCATCACAAAAAAAAGCCTCATCGCAGCGGGTGTTTTAGCTGCACTTATCGCAGGAAATGCAATGGCTGCAGACGTTCCTGCGGGCGTTAAGCTGGCAGACAAGCAGACGATGATCCGTAACAACGGTGCAGAGCCGCAGTCGCTGGATCCCAATAAAATTGAAGGCGTGCCGGAAGCAAACGTCAGCCGCGATCTTTTCGAAGGCCTGCTGATTACTTCGACCACAGACGGTCACCCGATCCCGGGCGTTGCAGAAAGCTGGGATAACAAAGATTTTAAAGTCTGGACCTTCCATCTGCGTAAAGATGCAAAGTGGTCCAACGGCGAGCCGGTAACGGCACAAGATTTCGTTTATAGCTGGCAGCGTCTGGTGGATCCGAAAACCGCGTCCCCTTATGCGAGCTATCCGCAGTACGGCCACATTCTCAACGTTGATGAAATCATCGACGGTAAAAAGCCCACTTCCGATCTTGGCGTGAAAGCCATTGACGATCACACGCTGGAAGTCACCCTGAGCGAGCCGGTGCCTTACTTCTATAAGCTGCTGGTTAACCCGGCAATGTCTCCGGTCAACAAAACCGCCATCGAGAAATTCGGTGAGAAGTGGACCCAGCCTGCCAACATCGTCACCAACGGTGCTTACAAGCTGAAAGACTGGGTGGTGAACGAGCGCATCGTAATGGAGCGCAACCCGAACTACTGGGATAACAAAAAAACCGTTATCGATCAGATCACCTATCTGCCAATCTCTTCTGAAGTCACGGACGTCAACCGCTATCGCAGCGGCGAAATCGACATGACCTATAACAACCTGCCGATTGAGCTGTTCCAGAAGCTGAAAAAAGAGATCCCGACCGAAGTTCACGTTGACCCGTATCTGTGTACTTACTACTACGAAATCAACAACCAGAAAGCACCGTTCACCGATGTGCGCGTCCGTACCGCGCTGAAGTTGGGCCTGGATCGCGACATCATCACTAACAAAGTAAAAGCGCAGGGCGACCTGCCAGCCTACGGTTACACCCCTCCGTATACCGATGGCGCGAAGCTGACCGAACCAGACTGGTTCAAACTGACCCAGGAACAGCGTAACGCGGAAGCGAAAAAGCTGCTGGCGGAAGCAGGCTACACGGCTGATAAGCCGCTGACCTTCAACCTGCTGTACAACACCTCCGATCTGCACAAAAAACTGGCTATCGCTGCGGCTTCTATCTGGAAGAAAAATCTTGGCGTGGACGTGAAGCTTGTGAACCAGGAGTGGAAAACCTTCCTGGATACCCGTCATCAGGGGACCTATGACGTTGCACGTGCGGGCTGGTGTGCGGACTATAACGAACCCACATCCTTCCTGAACACCATGCTCTCTGACAGCTCCATGAACACCGCGCACTATAAGAGCCCGGCGTTTGATGCGATCATGAAGCAGACTCTTCAGGTGACTGACGAAGCACAGCGTTCTGCGCTGTATGACAAAGCTGAACAGCAGCTGGGCAAAGACTCAGCGATCGTTCCGGTCTATTACTATGTGAACGCCCGTCTGGTGAAACCATGGGTTGGCGGTTATACCGGTAAAGATCCGATGGACAATATCTACACCAAAGATCTGTACATCATTAAGCATTAATGGCAATCCGTGGGGCAGCGTAACGTTGCCCCACCGTGTCTTATTTCACGCACTATCGCATGACCGCGCAGCCTGACTGCCGGGACATGTAAAAGGCACACGCCAGAAGGTACGGGCAATGTTGAAATTTATATTACGTCGCTGTCTGGAAGCGATTCCGACACTCTTTATTCTTATTACGATTTCCTTCTTTATGATGCGTCTTGCGCCGGGCAGTCCATTTACCGGGGAACGCACGCTGCCGCCGGAAGTGATGGCGAACATTGAAGCGAAATATCACCTGAACGATCCCATCGGCGTCCAGTATTTCAATTATCTGAAGCAACTGGCGCACGGTGATTTTGGACCGTCATTCAAATATAAAGATTATTCGGTGAACGACCTGGTGGCGGCGAGCTTCCCTGTGTCGGCCAAATTAGGCTTTGCGGCCTTTTTCCTCGCGGTTATCCTGGGTGTTAGCGCCGGGGTGATTGCCGCGCTGAATCAAAATACGAAATGGGATTACGCCGTCATGGGGGTGGCGATGACCGGGGTGGTTATCCCGAGCTTCGTGGTCGCGCCGTTGCTGGTGATGATATTTGCCATCACGCTGCACTGGTTGCCCGGCGGCGGCTGGAACGGCGGGGCGCTGAAGTTCATGATCCTGCCGATGGTGGCGCTGTCGCTGGCCTACATCGCGAGCATCGCGCGTATTACCCGTGGTTCGATGATTGAAGTGCTTCACTCTAACTTCATTCGTACCGCGCGTGCAAAAGGGCTTCCGATGCGTCGCATCATCTTCCGTCATGCTCTGAAGCCAGCTCTGCTGCCCGTGCTTTCTTACATGGGGCCAGCGTTTGTCGGGATTATCACGGGTTCAATGGTTATCGAAACCATTTATGGTCTGCCGGGCATCGGTCAGCTGTTCGTGAACGGCGCGTTGAACCGTGACTACTCTCTGGTGCTGAGCCTGACCATTCTGGTCGGTGCGCTGACCATCCTGTTTAACGCGATTGTTGACGTGCTCTATGCCGTTATCGATCCGAAAATCCGTTACTGACGCTGGAGTTCGCCATGATGTTGAGTAAGAAAAACAGCGAGGCGCTGGAACACTTCAGTGAAAAACTGGAAGTTGAGGGCCGCAGCCTTTGGCAGGATGCCCGCCGTCGTTTTATGCATAACCGCGCGGCAGTCGCCAGCCTCTGTGTGCTGGTGGTGATTGCGCTGTTCGTAACCCTGGCGCCGATGCTGTCGCAGTTCAGCTATTTCGATACTGACTGGGGCATGATGTCCAGCGCGCCGGATATGACTTCCGGTCATTACTTTGGCACGGATTCTTCTGGTCGTGATCTGCTGGTGCGCGTGGCAATTGGTGGACGAATCTCACTGATGGTCGGCATTGCTGCCGCGCTGGTTGCCGTTGTGCTGGGCACGCTTTACGGCTCACTTTCCGGCTATCTGGGCGGCAAAGTGGACTCGGTGATGATGCGTCTGCTGGAAATCCTGAACTCCTTCCCGTTCATGTTCTTCGTTATCCTGCTGGTGACCTTCTTCGGGCAAAACATCCTGCTGATCTTCGTGGCTATTGGGATGGTCTCCTGGCTGGATATGGCGCGTATCGTGCGTGGTCAGACGTTAAGCCTCAAGCGCAAAGAGTTTATTGAAGCCGCGCAGGTGGGTGGCGTATCGACCGCCAGCATCGTCGTGCGTCATATCGTGCCCAACGTGCTGGGCGTGGTGGTGGTTTATGCCTCACTGCTGGTGCCAAGCATGATCCTGTTTGAATCATTCCTGAGCTTCCTCGGTCTGGGTACCCAGGAGCCGCTCAGCAGCTGGGGCGCATTGCTGAGTGATGGCGCCAACTCCATGGAAGTTTCGCCATGGCTGCTGCTGTTCCCGGCAGGTTTCTTGGTGGTAACCCTGTTCTGTTTCAACTTTATCGGCGATGGCCTGCGTGATGCCCTCGATCCGAAAGACCGCTAAGGAGTGATGCCATGAGCACGATTGAAATGGTTAACGCCCCGCAGCAGCAAAAATCAGGTCTGCTGCTGGATGTGAAAGATTTACGGGTGACTTTTGCCACGCCAGACGGCGATGTGACGGCGGTAAATGACCTCAACTTCAGCCTGAAGGCGGGGGAGACGCTTGGGATCGTCGGCGAGTCCGGTTCCGGAAAATCCCAGACGGCATTCGCCCTGATGGGCCTGCTGGCGCAGAATGGCCGCATTGGCGGCGTCGCGAACTTTAACGGTCGCCAGATCCTGAACCTGCCGGAAAAAGAGCTGAACAAACTGCGCGCTGAGCAGATCTCAATGATTTTCCAGGATCCGATGACCTCGCTGAACCCGTACATGCGCGTCGGCGAACAGCTGATGGAAGTGCTGATGCTGCATAAAGGCATGGGCAAAGCGGAAGCGTTTGAAGAGTCGGTCAAAATGTTGGATGCGGTGAAAATGCCGGAAGCGCGCAAGCGCATGCGCATGTTCCCGCACGAGTTTTCCGGCGGTATGCGCCAGCGCGTGATGATCGCCATGGCGCTGCTGTGCCGGCCAAAGCTGCTGATTGCCGATGAGCCGACCACCGCGCTGGATGTGACCGTTCAGGCGCAGATCATGACTCTGCTGAATGAGCTTAAGCGTGAGTTCAACACGGCCATTATCATGATCACCCACGACCTTGGCGTCGTTGCCGGTATTTGTGACAAAGTGCTGGTGATGTATGCCGGGCGCACCATGGAATACGGCAACGCGCGTGATGTGTTCTATCATCCTGCGCACCCCTATTCGATGGGCTTGCTCAACGCGGTGCCGCGTCTGGATGCGGAAGGTGAAGCGCTGCTGACCATTCCGGGCAACCCGCCGAACCTGATGCGCCTGCCGAAAGGCTGTCCGTTCAAGCCGCGCTGTCCGCACGCGATGGACATTTGTCATTCCGCTCCGCCTCTGGAGGAGTTTGCGCCTGGCCGTTTACGCGCCTGCTTTAAACCGGTGGGGGATCTGGTATGAACGCCGTGACCGAAGAAAGAAAAGTTCTGCTCGAAATTGCCGATCTGAAAGTGCATTTCGACATCAAAGACGGCAAACAGTGGTTCTGGCAGCCGTCAAAAACCCTGAAAGCCGTTGATGGCGTGACGCTGCGCCTGTATGAAGGTGAGACACTGGGCGTGGTGGGTGAGTCCGGCTGCGGCAAATCCACGTTCGCGCGTGCAATTATTGGTCTGGTCAAAGCAACCGACGGTAAAGTGGCATGGCTGGGCAAAGATCTGCTGGGCATGAAGCCGGACGAATGGCGCGCCGTGCGCAGCGACATTCAGATGATTTTCCAGGATCCGCTGGCTTCTCTGAACCCGCGTATGAACATTGGCGATATCATTGCTGAACCACTGCGCACCTATCATCCTAAAATGCCACGTCAGGAAGTCCGCGACCGCGTGAAGGCGATGATGATGAAAGTGGGGCTGTTGCCAAACCTGATTAACCGCTATCCGCACGAATTCTCAGGCGGCCAGTGCCAGCGTATCGGGATTGCCCGTGCGCTGATCCTTGAGCCGAAGCTGATTATCTGTGATGAGCCGGTGTCGGCGCTGGACGTGTCGATTCAGGCACAGGTGGTGAATCTGCTTCAGCAGCTGCAGCGCGAAATGGGGCTGTCGCTGATCTTCATTGCACACGATCTGGCAGTAGTGAAGCACATCTCCGATCGCGTGCTGGTGATGTATCTCGGCCACGCGGTGGAGCTGGGAACCTACGATCAGGTCTATCACAACCCGCTGCATCCCTACACGAAAGCGCTGATGTCCGCAGTGCCTATTCCAGACCCGGATCTGGAAAAAAACAAAACGATACAGCTGCTCGAAGGTGAACTGCCGTCGCCAATCAACCCGCCATCAGGTTGTGTATTCCGCACCCGCTGCCCGATTGCCGGGCCGGAATGCGCGAAAACCCGGCCGGTGCTGGAGGGCAGTTTCCGACACGCCGTATCCTGCCTGAAGGTGGACCCGCTATAATTTCCCGGGCTGACAACTGTCAGCCCTTTTTATTGGCAGGTTATTTGGGCTGATGCCCTGCGGTCCGTGCGCCCGCATTTATACCGCTTCTGTTTGATCGGCGTACCCGCTATGCGAACTATTGCTGCACCTGTGGAATTACGTTACCGGACGGGAAATGAAAAAGGCTGCCAATGGCAGCCTTTTTGTGATTTCAGCGTGTGGCTTACTCTTTCCACAGAATGTGGCAGATTTTGTGGTCCTTTTCGCGACACAGCAGGACGCGGGCGAAGATATCGTTAATCTCTCCGCCGTCGGTGTCCGCAAGGCCAATCACCACTTCGGCGAAGAAGTCCGGGTTTAAATCGAAATCGACGTGCTCCTGCCAGTCCTCCGCCGGATCGAAAAGCTCTGCACCGCCGCGCTCTTCAAACTGCAGGTTAAACAGTATGATATCTGCCGGGTCGAGGTTATCGCCTGCCAGTTCGAGAAAAATATCGTAGGCCTGTTCAAGCGTTTCGTCTTCGGTCAGACGATTATTTAAATCCATATCCATGATGACACCCTGATTCTCAGCTAATGGGCACGTTTTACAGCAACGGGCTGAAGAAGTAAAACAGTCGCTCAGCGCCACGCTGCCACAGTGGACGTTTTAACCAGCGCTCTGGATCCAGCAGCCGAGAGCGTGAAATGTAGTCGTCCTGAACGGCAGCCAGGTCACCGCCGAAGCCAACGTCGTCAATGGCAAGCGTTATCTCAAAGTTCAGCCACAGGCTGCGCATATCGAGATTAACGGTGCCCACCAGGCTCAGCTCACCGTCAACCAGTACGCTTTTAGTGTGCAGCAGGCCGCCTTCAAACTGGTAAATTTTGACGCCCGCAGCCAGCAGTTCGGTGAAGAAAGCCCGGCTGGCCCAGCCCACCAGAACCGAGTCGTTCTTGCGCGGCATGATAATGCTGACGTCCACGCCACGCTGTGCGGCGGTGCAGATAGCGTGCAGCAGATCGTCACTCGGCACGAAGTAGGGCGTGGTCATAATAAGATATTCACGCGCGGAGTAGGCGGCGGTCAGCAACGCCTGATGAATCAGATCTTCCGGGAAGCCCGGGCCAGACGCAATGGTGTGAATCGTGTGCCCGCTGGCTTCCTCGAACGGCATAATGTTGACGTCCGGAGCCGGGGGTAAAATGCGCTTGCCCGTTTCGAT
This sequence comes from Scandinavium sp., assembly GCF_032012665.1. NCBI lineage: Bacteria > Pseudomonadati > Pseudomonadota > Gammaproteobacteria > Enterobacterales > Enterobacteriaceae > Scandinavium > Scandinavium sp. Next base: position 58,397 of record NZ_DALZVG010000004.1, on the reverse strand, counting down.
TTCCCAGTCGCAGGAATAGACAATGCCCATTGAAGTGGCAATCGGGCCTTCCATTCGGGCCATCAAATCCACCCATTGTCCCACGCCCGCATCCTGCTTGAAGAAGCGCGGATCGACCATATTCATGCTGCCGGTATAGGCAATATAGTTGTCGATCATGATCATTTTGCGATGCTGACGGAGATCCATACGGCGAAGGAAGACACGCATCAGATTCACTTTAAGGGCTTCGACGACTTCGATCCCTGCATTGCGCATCATCGTAGCCCAGGGACTGCGGAAAAAGGCGACGCTACCGGCGGAGTCGAGCATCAGGCGGCAGTGCACCCCGCGGCGCGCGGCGGCCATCAATGATTCGGCTACCTGGTCGGCCATGCCACCGGGCTGCCAGATGTAGAAGACCATCTCAATATTGTGCCGGGCGAGCTGAATGTCGCGGATCAGCGCCTGCATGACGTCGTCAGATTCGGTCAGCAACTGCAGCTGATTGCCTTTTACCCCGGCGATACCCTGACGACGTTCACAAAGTCTGAACAGAGAACTGGCGACGGGGCTGTTTGATTCAGCAAAAATATGATTGCAGGCTTTAAGATCGTTGAGCCATTTTGCCGTTGACGGCCACATAGCTCGAGCGCGTTCGGCACGGCGTTTCCCTAAATGCAGTTCCCCCACGGAGAGATAAGCGATGATCCCGACCAAAGGCAGAATATAAATGATCAGTAACCATGCCATCGCTGAAGGTACCGCGCGTCGTTTCATCAGGATGCGTAACGTCACCCCCGCGATTAACAACCAGTACCCCAGAATGACCAGCCAACTCACCACGGTGTAGAAGGTTGTCATAAAAAATCCTTTTGAAAGCCTGTTGTTAAGAGTGTACGCGGAAGGCCTCATCTGGCAAACAAAAACAGGGGCAAAACCGCTGGTCACCCGGACGCAAGGGTTTATAATGTGCGCTCTTTCATCTCAGAGATGTGGAAATGAAGCGTAGCAGAAACGAAGTGGGGCGTTGGCGGATGCAGCGACAAGCGAGCCGTCGAAAAGCGCGGTGGCTGGAAGCCCAGTCGCGACGCAACATGCGCATCCACGCGATCAGAAAATGTCTGGTGGCCCGGCAGCGAAATTCACTGCTTTTTGCCATCTACGAATTCTGAAAGCAAAAAAGGCACCGTTCGCGGTGCCTCATGTTTTTTCAGTCTTCAGAAGACTTTTTTGTAGGGGCGTACTTTAACTTCACCATATACACCCGCCGCGACGTACGGGTCTGCTTCTGCCCAGGCCTGCGCCTTTTCCAGCGAAGCAAATTCCGCAATGACCGTTGAACCGCTAAACCCGGCCGCGCCTGGATCGTTACTGTCCACGGCAGGCATTGGACCGGCCGTCAGCAGACGACCTTCATCCTGCAGCAACTGAAGGCGAGCGAGGTGGGCAGGGCGAACCGATAACCGTTTTTCAAGAGAGTCGGCGACATCTTCAGCATAAATCACGTAAAGCACGGGCACAGCTCCTTATTCATCAATTGTCGAAACACGGTATTTCAAAGCGTCGGCGACTGCAATGCAAAGATTTACCCACTGCGTAACCTGTCGCACAGCTGTACTTATTTTGCCCAACAGCCACAGAAAGTTGACCGAAGATAAGATGGCTTATTGAATATGATTGCTATTTGCATTTAAAATCGGACCATCATTTTTCAACTGCAACGATTATGACTTCAATGACCCTCGATTTACCTCGCCGTTTTCCGTGGCCCACATTGCTCTCTGTGGCTATTCACGGTGCCGTAGTGGCAGGTCTGCTTTATACCTCGGTACATCAGGTTATTGAACTGCCGGCACCCGCACAGCCGATCACGGTAACAATGGTCTCACCTGCGGATCTGGAGCCACCTCAGGCCGTACAGCCACCGCCGCAGCCGGTCGTTGAGCCCGAACCGGAGCCGGAAGTGGTTCCTGACCCCCCGAAAGAAGCCCCGGTGGTTATCCATAAGCCCGAACCGAAACCCAAACCGAAGCCAAAACCAAAGCCGGTGAAAAAGGTGGAAGAGCCTAAGCGCGAACCGAAACCTGTTGAACCGCGCCCGGCGTTGCCGTTTGAGAATTTAACGTCGCAGAGCCGCCCGGCCACCAATACTGCACCTGCCCCCAGCAAACCGGCGGTGACGGCACCAACCGGTCCGCGCGCGCTGAGCCGCGGTGAGCCGCAATATCCGGCACGTGCGCAGGCGTTACGCATCGAAGGTAAGGTGCGGGTGAAATTTGACGTCACGCCGGACGGTCGCGTGGACAATGTCGAAATACTCTCTGCGCATCCCTCAAACATGTTTGAGCGCGAAGTGAAAACGGCATTGCGCAAATGGCGCTACGAGCCGGGTAAACCGGGCAACGGCATCATCATGAACATTGAGTTCCGCCTGAAGGGCGTGTCCATCAACTAACTTGATGACGGATAAGGAAGAAGCCCCGAATTAACGGGGCTTTTTTTATGCGGCGAGCACGCGATCCAGCGCTTTCTGCGCGGTGACCAGATGCTGACCTCCAAACAGAATCGCGCGGTTCAGGAGCGTATAGAGCTGGTAAATCGGCTGGCGCTCAAGGAAACCCGCTGGCAGCGGGGAAACGGACTGATAGCCATCGTAGATTTGCGGCGGCTGTTCCGGATGCAGCGGGAGCATCGCCAGGTCGCACTCCCGGTCACCCCAGTAGCAGGCAGGGTCAAAGATATAGGGCCCAGAGGGCCCCAGCGCGCAGTTACCTGACCACAGGTCGCCGTGAAGCAAAGAGGGCTGTGGCTGATGTGAGCTCAGGCGCTGGTGAATGTGTTCGACAATGCCGTCTATATTACCGAACGCCAGCCCTTTTTCTGCCGCCAGCTCCAGCTGCCAGCCGATGCGCTGCTCGGCGAAGAACGTTGACCAGCGACGCTGCCAGGCGTTGGGCTGCGGCGTAGTGGAGAGATCGTTATCAAAGTCGAGGCCAAACTGCGGCTGGTCGCTCCACTGATGAAGATGTGCAAGCTGCTGGCCGAGTAAAAAGGCGTTGTGTGCATCAAGCGGGCGGGGCGGCAGAAACTCCATCACCACAAAGCTGTAATCACGGTCGCTGCCGACGGCGTACACCTCGGGTACGGCAACGGTCTCACTTCGGGAAAGCAGCTCAAGCTGATCGGCCTCCGCGGTGAAGATGGGCAGCATTTCCCGCTCATCGCATTTGACGAAATAATCCTGGCCGCTGATACGCAAATGCCATGCGGCGTGGATCTCACCGCCGGGCAGTTCGTTACGCAGCTCAATTTCGCCGTCTCCGTGCTCTTCCAACAGGCTACAGATCGCTTGCCACATGCTCTCTCTCCCCATGTTTTCTGCCAGATCATAAGGTTAGTGCAAAAATGCGGTGGAAAACTCGAACTGACGCACAACTGCGCGTTTTAACTCGCCGTATCGGTAGTACTGGACTGAAGCCATTGCTCAAACGTCGTCACGCTGACGTCGGGCTTTTGCTTGATAGCCGCCTCTGCAAGGGCGAGGGTCAGGGCCTGAACGTCATCTTCACTTTGCGGGCTGACCAGACCAAACGTGTTGGTGCCAAGGTCATGCACTTTGCCCTCATCGTCTGCCAGCGTCAGGGTAAATCCGGCGCGGGTCAGGTGATTATTGAGCTCGTTGATTTCGGTCAGCGCTTGTTCATGAAACTTTACCGCTACCACGTAACGCGTGATATCACCGCTCATCGGGAACCTCTTTGTTAAGCATGGAGTTTTGATAGCATAGCCGATTACTGCTATTTTTCGACTCCTGCCACGTGGGTGGCGGGAAAACGGCTAAGCCCGGCACAAATAGTCGTAAATAGTGCGGGTATTTTCCAGGGAGCATAAGCGGGTACCCTGGTTAAGCGTGGCGGCACTACCTGCAGCGACCCCAAAGCGGACCATTTCTCCAAGTGAAGCTTGTTCCGCCAGCTTTATCACCATCGCGCCCACCATGCTGTCGCCTGCGCCAACGGTGCTCTGGCTTTTGACCGGTGGGGGAACCACCTGCACGCAACCGGTGGCATCAACACCCAACGCCCCTTGCGGGCCAAGTGAAACCACGACGCGTTTTGCTTTTCCACTCTGAACAATCTCTTCAGCGGCTTTTCGTACGTCGTCTGGCAGCGTCAGTTCCCGTTGCACCAGGGCGCTCAGCTCTTTCTGATTAGGTTTAACCAGTTCGATGTTTCCGACATCGAGCGCGGCGCTGAGCGCTTCACCGGAGCTGTCTATTACGCAGCGAATCCCCTGCTGCTGTGCGGCGCGAATCAGGCCGACCAATGTTGTGACGCTGACACCCGGTGGCAGGCTGCCGCTGATGACCAGAAGCGTTCCCGCAGTAAGGCGTAAAACTTGCTGTTCAAGCAGGTGGAATTCCGGAGCGGAAAGCGCGGCACCGGGCATTACAAAGCGGTACTGCTCGCCGCTACTTTCTACATGAACGTGAAGATTCTGCCGCGTCCAGTCACTGGCCTGAACGGTTTGCACGGGGATGTTTTCCTCCGCAAGCAGGGAAATCAGATGCTCGCCGGTTGCGCCTCCTGCCGGAAAGAGGGCGGTGGCTTTCCCGCCCAGAAAGGTAATTGCGCGGGCGACGTTGATGCCCCCTCCGCCGGGTTCAAAGACGGGTGCGCTGCAGCGCAGCTTGCCTTCAGGATAGATTTGCGGGGTGACCGTGGCGCTATCAAGGGATGGCGCCAGAGTAAGCGTACAGATATTAACCATTCGATTACCTCCATTCATGAGCCTGTTGGGCCGTTTCCAGGATGGCCAAGGCTAAGCCTGGCACTTCGGGTGTGTAGAATAAAGTTCAACGATCTGATTTTTCGCATATTTACAATCGCAAATGACGCCTCAGCTATATGAAATAAAACGCCTTTTGAGATCCTTCTTATTCAAAAAATGAAATAAGAATTCATTGCTATGTTATTCACGCCTTTTTATAATTTGTTACCTTTCTTTGGACCGCAATCGTTGCTCCTCGCGAAAGTTTCCGGGACCGTAATGGTCTCTTTTTTTGTTGTACGGACTCTTAATAAATGAAGCTTTTCAAGACAGTACCCGCAGTAGTTGTGCTGGCGGGGGGCCTTTTTGCGTCGCTGCACGCGATGGCTGATAATACCGTTTTTACTGTCATGGATGACCCATCCACTGCGAAGAAACCGTTTGAAGGTAAAATTAACGGGGGTTATCTGGCGCAGTCTGGCAATACAAAAAGTTCTTCCCTGACCGCCGATTCCACGCTGACCTGGTATGGCGACACCACTGCCTGGTCGCTGTGGGGCAACGCCAGTAATACCTCTTCAAACGACGAGCGCTCTTCTGAAACCTATCAGGTCGGCGGGCGCTCTCGTTACAACATGACTGACTATGATTATCTGTTTGGTCAGGCAAGCTGGCTCACCGACCGCTTTAACGGCTACCGCCAGCGCGATGTGTTCACCGCCGGTTACGGTCGCCAGATCCTCAATGGACCGGTGCACAGCCTGCGTTTTGAATTCGGTCCAGGTGTGCGTTACGACGAGTACACCAACGGTGATACCAAAACTCAGCCGCTGGGTTACGCTTCTGGCACCTACGCCTGGCAGATGACGGACACCACCAAATTCACCCAGGGTCTGTCTGTGTTCGGCGCAGATGACACCACAATCAACTCAGAAACCGCGCTGGACGTTGCTATCAACGACAGCTTCGGCCTGAAAGTGGCTTACAATGTGACCTGGAACTCCGAACCGCCGTCATCGGCACCGGAGCACACCGATCGCCGCACAACGGTAACGCTGGGCTACAAGATGTAATGATGCAGGCCGGAGTAATCCGGCCTGGTTGTTTTCAGGCTCACGAAAACAGCGCGGCCAGCTTCGGTATCCCCAATGCGCCAGGCGCCAGAATACCAAAGGCCCACACTGCCGCTGATGCGGCATTCGCTAACTGGAATTTTCCGGAAGGCATTCTGCAAATCCCGGCGACGAGCGGCACAACGGCTCTTAATGGGCCAAAAAATCGTCCGATAAATACTCCCCATGATCCCCAGCGCTCGAAGAAAAGGTGTCCACGCTGTAGCAGCTGTGGCTTCCGCGATAGCGGCCAGAGCATTGTGATTCGATAGCTGTAGTGATACCCCAACCACCAGGATAGCCAGTCGCCAGCGAATGCACCCGCGGCAGCAGCCAGCCAGACCGGCATGAACCGCAGTTCGCTTTCACCAATCAACGCCCCGGTTGCCAGCAAAATCACCGTGGCGGGCAGAAGCAGAGAAATAAACGCCAGGGATTCGCCAAACGCGAGTAGCGCTATCACGCCCAGCGCAAGCTTTGGGTGAGAGCTGATAAAATCCGTCACGGTCTGAATCAGTGCCGTAAAGTCCATTTTGTCTCCTTCATGGTAAAACGGGTAAAACAGTGATACACCGAAAGAGATTAACGAAAGGCTAACGGCCAGGAGATTTGCATCATGTCGGTTGCGCCATGCATTGATTTAAATAGTGATTCAGGCGAAAGCTTCGGGCAGTGGACGATGGGCGATGACGCCGCGATTCTTCCGCTCATCAGCAGCGCCAACGTGGCCTGCGGATTTCATGCGGGTTCACCCGCGGGTATTTTCACGACGCTACGCGCGGCGCAACGGTTGGGTGTCGCCGTTGGGGCACATGTGTCGTATCCGGATCTGGTTGGGTTTGGGCGCCGCAACATGGATGTGGCCAGTGACGAACTGACGGCGGATGTCATTTACCAGATTGGCGCGTTACAGGGGCTGGCAACGGCGGCAGGCACACGGGTGAGTTACGTGAAACCCCATGGCGCTCTGTATAACACGATTGCGCATGATAAACGCCAGGCGATGGCGGTATTGGCCGCGATTCAGTCCGTTGATGCGTCTTTACCATTAGTCGCGTTGGCTGGCTCGGCGCTGATTGCGTGGGCGAGGGAAGCGGGCATTTGTACAGTGGCGGAGGCATTTGCGGATCGTGCCTACCATCAGGACGGCTCTCTGGTCTCGCGGCGTGAGACGGGGGCAGTGATTCATGACCCTGAGGTGGTCGCGCAGCGAGTGGTTCAGATGATTTTAGAAGGCGGTGTGACCTCTGTGGAAGGTGAGTTCGTTACAATCGAAGCACAGTCTGTATGTGTACATGGCGACAGCCCGGATTCGGTTGAAATGACGCGCTGTATCCGTCAGCGGCTGGAGGCTGAAGGTATCTCAGTCCGGGCTTTTATCCAGGCTGTATAGCATGCCGTGAACCGACCATCAGGCAAGCGCCAGCGGGTGATGCTCCACTCAAAATTGGGTATGTCTGCCAACCTGAAGATCGTTTGAGGGTTTCTGCGTGCACCAGCAGCGTTATGTCTGGAGTAGTCTGAGCCGGGTTTCCAGAGCCACACCAATCAGCCGACAATCGTCATCAATCGGCACCAGGGGCCATTGAGGATTGAGTCCGGCCAGGTACATTTGACCGCCGTCGACGATCAGCTTTTTAAATGTGACTTCGCTGGCTCCAGGAAGCGTGGCAAGTACCAGGCTGTTATTAACCGGCTCGCGACCGGTATCAAACAGTACAAAATAACCCTCCGGAACGCTCAGCCCCGTCGGGGCCGTCATCGAATTTCCCTCCATTTTTAGCCAGAAGGCTTCACCGAGAATCTCAATATCGGCGTCCAGCCAGAGCTCAACGTCCCGCGCATCATAGATTTCTGAAATCTCATGCCAGGCTGTCACCGGAAGAGTACGAAGAACAGGATATTTTTTACCGGGGGCAGAGTTAACTCGATATGGCGCAGTGGGATCGTTGACGCTCACCACGCCCATGCCAGCCAGCTCTTTTGCCAGGACTGGACTGAACGCTTCTACATCCACTTTCAGCAGTCGCGCAAAAACCGAGGCTACAGCCGGATTCAACGGATTACGTCCATTCAGATAATGACCTACGGCGCCCTGGGTAATATCCAGTTCATCAGCAATCGACTGCTGGGTGATTCCGAGCAGCTTTTTCTTTGCCTCATAAAGCGTTTTAAGGCGCCTGGCGGCATCTGCCTGGGCAGGGGTAAGCACTTTTTTCTTTTCCATATTCAAATAGTAATACCCAGGTTATTAAAATAAAAATACCGCCGGTATTGTTTATTTCAATACACATAGTATTGTTGCTTCGGGCCATGCCACGGAGGCACAGAACATGAAAATTTCCCTTGCTCAATACGTCAGCGAAGTCGGTCAGGCAAAAGCAGCAGCAGCCATTGGCGTTCATCAGACGGCGATCAGCAAAGCGGTTCGCATAGGGCGACAGATTTATATCCTCAAGCTGCCAGGCGGAGAGGTTAAGGCCGTTGAATATCGCGATTTTCCTCACCGCCGAAAGCCAATTGTCAGGTAGGTGGCCCGGGAACGCTTTTCTGCTCTGAAAGATGAATGCAACGTTATGGCGACATCAATTTACGCCATCCTTTAATAACCACACAATGACGTGTACCATGTACGTTCGTTATTAGCAGGCGAAGGCAGGCGTTACTGGTTTTGTCCATCCATGCGCTCGCGGTTTGCAGAGTGAAGCAAATAAAACCTTCTAACTTGTTGATATGAATAAACTAATCAATTTTGTATGTGCTCTTTCGTGTGGGGCACCACTGCAAATAAGGATATAAAATGCCTGTAATTACTCTTCCTGATGGCAGCCAACGCCATTTCGATCATGCTGTGACTCCAATGGATGTTGCCCTGGATATCGGTCCGGGTCTGGCGAAAGCTACTATTGCTGGTCGCGTAGACGGTGAGCTGGTTGACGCATCCGACCTCATTGAACAGGACGCTAAGCTTTCGCTCATCACCGCGAAGGACGAAGAGGGCCTGGAGATCATTCGCCACTCCTGTGCGCACCTGTTGGGGCACGCTATCAAGCAGCTGTGGCCGAACACCAAAATGGCTATTGGTCCGGTCATTGATAACGGCTTCTACTATGACGTTGATCTTGACCACACCCTGACCCAGGAAGATATCGACGCCCTCGAAAAGCGGATGCACGAGCTGGCGGAGAAAAACTACGATGTCATCAAGAAGAAAGTGAGCTGGCACGAAGCCCGCGACACCTTTGTGAAGCGCGGCGAGAGCTATAAAGTTTCCATCCTTGATGAAAATATCGCTCATGATGACAAGCCTGGCTTGTATCATCACGAAGAATACGTCGACATGTGCCGCGGTCCGCACGTGCCGAACATGCGTTTCTGTCATCACTTTAAGTTGATGAAAACTGCAGGCGCCTACTGGCGTGGCGACAGCAACAATAAGATGCTGCAGCGCATCTACGGCACCGCATGGGCCGATAAAAAAGCGCTGAATGCTTACCTGCAGCGCCTGGAAGAAGCGTCTAAGCGTGACCACCGTAAAATCGGCAAACAGCTCGACCTGTATCATATGCAGGAAGAAGCGCCGGGCATGGTGTTCTGGCATAACGACGGCTGGACTATCTTCCGTGAACTGGAAACTTTTGTGCGCTCTAAGCTGAAAGAGTACCAGTATCAGGAAGTAAAAGGCCCGTTCATGATGGACCGTGTGCTGTGGGAAAGAACCGGCCACTGGGACAACTACAAAGATGCGATGTTCACTACTTCATCCGAGAACCGTGAGTACTGCATCAAGCCGATGAACTGTCCGGGTCACGTACAGATCTTCAACCAGGGTCTGAAATCTTACCGCGATCTACCGCTGCGTATGGCGGAGTTCGGTAGCTGCCACCGTAACGAGCCGTCAGGCGCGCTGCATGGCCTGATGCGCGTCCGTGGCTTCACTCAGGATGATGCGCATATCTTCTGTACCGAAGAGCAGGTGCGTGATGAAGTTAACGCCTGTATTCGTATGGTCTACGATATGTACAGCACCTTTGGCTTCGAGAAAATCGTCGTCAAGCTGTCTACACGTCCTGAAAAACGTATTGGCAGCGATGAGATGTGGGATCGTGCGGAAGCCGATCTGGCCGTGGCTCTGGAAGAGAACAATATCCCGTTTGAGTATCAACTGGGTGAAGGTGCCTTCTACGGCCCGAAAATTGAATTTACCCTGTATGACTGCCTCGATCGTGCATGGCAGTGCGGAACGGTACAGCTGGACTTCTCCCTGCCGCAGCGTCTGAACGCCTCTTACGTAGGCGAAAGCAACGAGCGTCAGGTGCCGGTGATGATTCACCGCGCCATTCTGGGTTCTATCGAACGCTTCATCGGTATTCTGACCGAAGAGTTCGCCGGATTCTTCCCAACATGGCTTGCACCGGTGCAGGTGGTGGTAATGAATATCACTGATTCACAGTCTGAATACGTTAACGAATTGACGCGTAAACTACAAAATGCGGGCATTCGAGTAAAAGCAGACTTGAGAAATGAGAAGATTGGCTTTAAAATCCGCGAGCACACTTTACGTCGTGTCCCTTATATGCTGGTTTGTGGCGACAAAGAGGTTGAAGCAGGCAAAGTTGCCGTGCGCACCCGTCGTGGCAAAGACCTTGGGAGCATGGGCGTAGAGGAAGTGATTGAGAAGCTGCTACTGGAAATTCGTAGCCGCAGTCTTCAACAACTGGAGGAATAAGGTATTAAAGGCGGAAAACGAGTTCAAACGGCACGTCCGAATCGTATCAATGGCGAGATTCGCGCCCAGGAAGTTCGCTTAACGGGTCTCGAAGGCGAACAGCTGGGTATTGTGAGTCTGAGAGAAGCTATCGAGAAAGCTGAAGAAGCTGGCGTCGATTTAGTTGAAATCAGCCCTAACGCCGAGCCGCCAGTTTGTCGTATCATGGACTACGGCAAGTTCCTTTATGAGAAGAGTAAGTCTACGAAGGAACAGAAGAAGAAACAAAAAGTTATCCAGGTTAAGGAAATTAAGTTCCGTCCTGGTACCGATGATGGCGATTATCAGGTAAAACTCCGCAGCCTGATTCGCTTTCTTGAAGATGGCGATAAGGCCAAAATCACGCTGCGTTTCCGCGGTCGTGAGATGGCCCACCAACAGATTGGTATGGAAGTGCTGACGCGCGTCCGTGACGATCTGAGTGAACTGGCAGTAGTCGAATCCTTCCCAACGAAGATCGAAGGCCGCCAGATGATCATGGTGCTCGCTCCTAAGAAGAAACAGTAAGGCCTTCAAGTAACAATCGCTGTGGGGCTTTCGGGCCTCACAGATTTTGTTCGCCTACGTTTCGTTTATTAACAATGCGAAGTGGAAGTTATTAAAATGCCAAAAATTAAGACCGTACGCGGTGCTGCTAAGCGCTTCAAAAAAACCGGTGGTGGTGGATTTAAGCGTAAGCACGCAAACCTGCGTCATATTCTGACCAAAAAATCGACTAAGCGTAAACGTCACCTGCGTCCAAAAGGCCTTGTTTCTAAAGGCGATCTGGGTCTGGTAATCGCGTGCCTGCCGTACGCATAAGCCGTTAACGTTTAATTTTTTCATTAAGAATATAGATACAGGAGAGCACATATGGCTCGCGTAAAACGTGGTGTAATTGCACGTGCACGTCACAAGAAAATTTTGAAACAAGCTAAAGGCTACTACGGTGCGCGTTCACGCGTTTACCGCGTTGCCTTCCAGGCTGTTATCAAAGCAGGTCAGTACGCTTACCGTGACCGTCGTCAGCGTAAGCGTCAGTTCCGTCAACTGTGGATTGCGCGTATCAACGCAGCAGCACGTCAGAACGGTATTTCTTACAGCAAATTCATCAACGGCCTGAAAAAAGCCTCTGTTGAAATCGACCGTAAGATCCTGGCTGACATCGCCGTATTCGACAAAGTAGCGTTCACCGCTCTGGTCGAAAAAGCGAAATCAGCACTGGCATAAGCCAGTTGAAGAGGGAGGCTTGCCTCCCTCTTTTCGTTTTAGATTGACCTGTAACACCAGCAATACGTTGACTTTTCAGGGTGAAGACTTTTCAATAAGCACTTCACAGACCTTTTCAGACAAGGTAACGCAAGCATGAATGCTGCTATTTTCCGCTTCTTTTTTTACTTTAGCACCTGACTTCAGGAGGCTAGCGCGTGAAAGACGAAACGGAAAACAGCGCCAGAAAGCCTCCCCAGGGAGGCTTTTTTCGTATATAGATTTCAAGTTATTACGTCCGCAAACGGGTGTTTGCATAGACATTATTGAGGAAAACCATGTCACATCTCGCAGAGCTGGTTGCCAGTGCAAAGGCAGCCATTAACGACTCGCACGATGTCGCCGCACTGGATAATGTGCGCGTCGAATATCTGGGCAAGAAAGGGCACCTGACCCTTCAGATGACAACCCTGCGTGAACTGCCGGCGGAAGAGCGCCCGGCCGCGGGTGCCGTTATCAATGAAGCGAAGGAGCAGGTCCAGCAGGCGTTAAACGAGCGTAAAGCTGCCCTGGAAGGCGCAGCACTGAACGCCCGCCTTGCCGCTGAAACCATCGATGTTTCACTGCCGGGTCGTCGCATTGAAACCGGCGGTCTGCACCCGGTCACCCGCACCATCGATCGTATTGAAAGTTTCTTCGGTGAGCTCGGCTTTACCGTGGCGACTGGCCCGGAAATCGAAGATGACTACCATAACTTCGATGCGCTGAATATTCCTGGCCACCACCCGGCACGTGCTGACCACGACACTTTCTGGTTTGATGCTACCCGTCTGCTGCGTACCCAGACTTCCGGCGTGCAAATCCGTACCATGAAAAACCAGCAGCCGCCTATCCGTATTATCGCGCCGGGCCGCGTCTATCGTAACGATTACGATCAGACGCATACCCCAATGTTCCATCAGATGGAAGGTCTGATCGTTGATACCAACATCAGCTTCACCAACCTGAAAGGCACGCTGCACGATTTCCTGCGTAACTTCTTTGAGGAAGATTTGCAGATTCGCTTTCGCCCTTCCTACTTCCCGTTCACCGAACCTTCTGCGGAAGTGGACGTGATGGGTAAAAACGGCAAATGGCTGGAAGTGCTGGGCTGCGGCATGGTGCATCCGAACGTGCTGCGCAACGTTGGCATCGATCCGGAAGTCTACTCCGGTTTTGCCTTCGGTATGGGCATGGAACGTCTGACGATGCTGCGCTATGGCGTGACCGATCTGCGTGCGTTCTTCGAAAACGATCTGCGTTTCCTCAAACAGTTTAAATAAGGGCAGGACAGAACAATGAAATTCAGTGAACTGTGGTTACGCGAATGGGTTAACCCGGCGATTGACAGCGAAGCACTGTCGGGCCAAATCACCATGGCAGGCCTGGAAGTTGACGGCGTTGAGCCGGTCGCTGGCGTGTTCAACGGCGTTGTTGTCGGGGAAGTGGTCGAGTGCGGCCAGCACCCGAATGCGGACAAACTGCGCGTCACCAAAATTAACGTCGGTGGCGATCGCCTGCTGGACATCGTTTGCGGCGCGCCAAACTGCCGTCAGGGCCTGAAAGTAGCCGTGGCGACTATCGGTGCGGTGCTGCCGGGCGATTTCAAAATCAAAGCGGCGAAGCTGCGCGGTGAACCTTCTGAAGGGATGCTGTGCTCCTTCTCTGAGCTGGGTATTTCCGACGATCACAGCGGTATTATTGAGCTGCCTGCTGATGCCCCGCTGGGAACCGACATCCGCGAATACCTGAAGCTTGACGACAACACCATCGAAATCAGCGTGACCCCAAACCGCGCTGATTGTCTGGGCATCATCGGCGTGGCTCGTGACGTTGCGGTACTGAACAAGCAGCCGCTGAACGTGCCGGAAATGGCGCCTGTTGCTGCCACCATCAGCGATACTTTCCCAATCAAGGTTGAAGCCACCGAAGCTTGTCCGCGCTACCTTGGCCGAGTGGTCAAAGGCATCGATGTGAAAGCCGCCACGCCGCTGTGGATGAAAGAGAAGCTGCGCCGCTGTGGCATTCGTTCCATCGACGCCGTCGTGGACGTGACCAACTACGTTCTGCTGGAGCTGGGTCAGCCGATGCATGCGTTTGACCTCGATCGTATCGAGGGCGGCATTGTTGTGCGCATGGCGGAAGAGGGGGAAACCCTGGTTCTGCTGGACGGTAGCGAAGCCAAACTGAATGCCGATACCCTGGTGATTGCAGACCATAACAAAGCGCTGGCTATGGGCGGCATCTTTGGTGGTGAGCATTCCGGCGTGAATGGCGAAACGCAGAATGTCTTGCTGGAATGCGCCTTTTTCAATCCGCTGTCCATCACCGGTCGCGCACGTCGTCACGGACTGCACACGGATGCTTCTCACCGCTATGAGCGCGGCGTGGATCCGGCACTGCAATACAAAGCGATGGAACGTGCCACGCGTCTGCTGATTGATATCTGCGGCGGCGAAGCGGGTCCGGTTATCGACGTTACCAACGAAGCCACTCTGCCGAAGCGTGCCACCATCACTCTGCGCCGCAGTAAGCTGGATCGTCTGATTGGTCACCACATTGCCGACGAACAGGTGAGCGACATTCTGCGCCGTCTGGGCTGTGAAGTGATCGAAGGTCAGGACGAATGGCAGGCCGTTGCGCCAAGCTGGCGTTTCGATATGGAAATCGAAGAAGATCTGGTTGAAGAAGTCGCGCGCATCTACGGCTACAACAATATCCCGGATGCGCCAGTGCAGGCGGGTCTGATCATGGGATCTCACAAGGAAGCGAACCTGTCACTCAAGCGTGTGAAAACCATGCTTAATGACAAAGGCTACCAGGAAGTGATCACCTACAGCTTCGTCGACCCGAAAGTTCAGCAGCTGATTCACCCTGGTGAAGAGGCGCTGATTTTGCCAAGCCCAATCTCAAGCGAAATGTCCGCCATGCGTTTGTCGCTGTGGACAGGTCTTCTTGGCACCGTGGTCTACAACCAGAACCGTCAGCAGAGCCGCGTGCGCATTTTCGAAAGCGGACTGCGCTTTGTGCCTGATACGCAAGCTCCGCTGGGCATTCGTCAGGACGTTATGCTGAGCGGCGTTATTTGCGGTAACCGCTACGAAGAGCACTGGAACCTGGCGAAAGAGACAGTTGATTTCTATGATTTAAAAGGCGATCTCGAATCCGTACTGGATCTGACCGGTAAATTGGGTGATATCCAGTTCAGGGTCGAAGCGAATCCGGCACTGCATCCGGGCCAGTCTGCGGCGATTTATCTGAAAGGCGAACGCATTGGTTTCATTGGGGTTGTTCATCCGGAGCTGGAACGTAAGCTGGATCTGAACGGTCGCACGATGGTGTTCGAGCTGGAGTGGAACAAGCTCGCAGACCGCGTGGTGCCTCAGGCGAAGGAGATTTCTCGCTTCCCGGCAAACCGTCGTGATATCGCGGTGGTGGTGGTAGAAAACGTCCCGGCAGCCGATATTCTCGCAGAGTGTAAGAAAGTTGGCGTAAATCATGTAGTTGGCGTAAACTTGTTTGACGTGTACCGCGGTAAGGGTGTGGCGGAGGGGCACAAGAGCCTCGCCATCAGCCTGATCCTTCAGGATACCAGCCGTACACTCGAAGAAGAGGATATTGCCGCTACCGTTGCCAAATGCGTAGAGGCATTAAAAGAGCGATTCCAGGCATCATTGAGGGATTGAACCTATGGCGCTTACAAAAGCTGAAATGTCAGAATATCTGTTTGATAAGCTTGGGCTTAGCAAACGGGATGCCAAGGAACTGGTAGAGCTGTTTTTCGAAGAGATCCGTCGCGCTCTTGAAAACGGTGAGCAGGTAAAACTCTCCGGTTTTGGTAATTTCGATTTGCGCGATAAAAATCAACGCCCCGGGCGCAACCCGAAGACGGGCGAAGATATTCCCATTACAGCCCGGCGCGTGGTGACCTTCAGACCCGGACAGAAGTTGAAAAGCCGTGTCGAAAACGCTTCGCCCAAAGCAGAATAATTTCTGATTAACCAAAAAGGCCGCTTTTGCGGCCTTTTTTCTTTCCTGTTATTTGAAGAGACAATAAAATCAGCCACTTCACCTCACGATTTCAGGACACCATGCAACCACTTGCCCAACGCCAGCACCAACGAAACCAGCGATGGCTGGGAGGATTTCTGTTGCTGTTGCTGACGGCGATTTTCGTCAGCCTGTGCGCGGGCGAACAGTGGATAGCGCCGGGCGAATGGTTTACGGCGCGTGGTGAGCTGTTTGTCTGGCAGATTCGCCTGCCGCGTACGGTTGCTGTGGTGCTTGTCGGCGCATCTCTGGCGGTCTCCGGGGCAATCATGCAGGCGTTGTTTGACAATCCGCTGGCAGAACCTGGGCTGCTTGGCGTCTCCAATGGGGCTGGCATCGGGCTGATCGCGGCCGTCTTGCTGGGTAAAGGTCTGTTGCCGGGCTGGGCGCTGGGGCTGTGTGCGATTGCCGGGGCGCTGATTATCACGGTTATCCTGCTACGTTTTGCTCGTCGACATTTGTCTACCAGCCGCCTGCTGCTGGCGGGTGTCGCGCTTGGCATTATTTGCAGTGCCGCAATGACCTGGGCGGTCTATTTCTCAACCTCCTTTGACCTGCGCCAATTGGTGTACTGGATGATGGGCGGCTTTGGTGGCGTTGACTGGCATCAGGGCTGGCTGATGGTGGCGCTGCTGCCGGTGCTGACCTGGATTTGCCTGCAGTCACGACCGCTAAATTTGCTGTCGCTGGGCGAAACGTCAGCCCGCCAGCTTGGCCTACCGCTCTGGCTCTGGCGTCGTCTGTTGGTGCTGGCCACGGGGTGGCTGGTGGGCGTTAGCGTGGCGCTGTCCGGGGCCATCGGCTTTATCGGGCTTGTGGTTCCGCATATTCTGCGCTTATGCGGCCTGAGCGATCACCGCGTCCTGCTGCCTGCCTGCGTGCTGGCAGGCGGTTCGGCGCTGTTGTTCGCCGATATTGTGGCGCGCCTGGCGCTGGCCTCGGCAGAGCTGCCGATTGGCGTCGTTACCGCAACCCTCGGCGCACCTGTTTTTATCTGGCTATTATTAAGGGCTGGCCGCTGAGCGCCGGCCGATAACCAAAGAGGACGCTATGCAAGACACTATTCTCAACACAACGGTCACCACTATCGACGGTGAAAACATCAGTCTGGAAAAATACAAAGGTAACGTGCTGCTGGTGGTTAACGTCGCCTCCCAGTGCGGACTCACGCCGCAGTATGAGCAACTGGAAAATATCCAGGAAGCGTGGGGCAAACAGGGCTTCGACGTGCTCGGCTTCCCGTGTAACCAGTTCCTGGGTCAGGAGCCGGGCAGCGAGGAGGAGATCAAAACCTTCTGCAGCACGACCTACGGTGTGACGTTCCCGATGTTCAGCAAAATTGATGTTAACGGCGAGCACCGTCATCCGCTGTACCAGAAGCTCACGGCTGCTGCGCCTGTTGCCGTTGCCCCGGAAAGCAGCGGCTTCTACGAGCGCATGGCAAGCAAAGGGCGTGCGCCTAAAGTGCAGGGCGATATCCTGTGGAACTTCGAAAAGTTTCTGATTGGTCGTGACGGCGAAGTGATTCAGCGCTTCTCCCCGGACATGACGCCGGAAGATCCGATTGTGATGGAAGCTATCAAGCTGGCGCTGGCGAAATAACATGCCGCTGATGCAGCTGCAGGAAGTGGAGGAGGCTGGTCGGCTGCGCCTGCTTAACGCGGAAGTCCGACAAGGAGAGTTAGTTCACCTTGTCGGGCCGAACGGAGCCGGGAAGAGCACGCTGCTGGCGAGAATGGCGGGTCTGACGAGTGGGAAAGGGCAGATTGCCCTGAATGGGCAATGTCTGTCAGACTGGCCCGCGGCGGAGCTGGCCCGACATCGTGCGTATCTCACACAGCATCAGACACCACCTTTTGCCATGCCTGTATGGCACTACCTGACGCTGCATCAGCCTGATAAAACGCGGCACGCTTTGCAACAGGAGATTGCTGAGCAGCTGGGGCTGGAAGACAAACTCGAACGGCCGGTAAATCATCTCTCTGGCGGCGAGTGGCAGCGTGTTCGCCTGGCGGCGGTAGTGCTGCAAATCCATCCAAAGGGGAACCCGCAGGGGCAGCTTTTGTTGCTGGATGAGCCAATGAATAGCCTGGATGTGGCGCAGCAGGCGGCTCTGGACAGGCTGCTGGCAGAGCTGAGAGCGGCTGGCGTCACGATTGTCATGAGTAGCCATGACCTTAACCACACTTTGCGCTTTGCGAGCAATACGTGGCTGATGCGGCGTGGGGCATTGATCGCCAGCGGTGATACGGCGCACGTTTTGACGATCGAAAATCTGGCGGCTGCGTATGATATGCCGTTTAAAATGCTGCATGCGGATGGCGTTCAGATGCTGGTTTCTGCGCTGTAACAGGAAGGTTGCTTGCAACTTTGCAAATTCGCGGGCTAAATTATTTCTATAAAAAAATAGCAGAGGAACGCCAGGTTATGCGTCTCTTATTTATTTTCGTGGCCGCATTAATTTTAGCAGGGTGCAGTAGCCATCGTGCGCCGCCACCAAATCCAAGGCTTTCTGATTCCATTACCGTTATCGCTAACCTTAACGACCAGCTTGCAAACTGGCGCGGCACGCCTTATCGCTATGGTGGTTCCGGCCGCGGTGGCGTTGACTGTTCCGCCTTCGTGATGATGACATTCCGCGATAAATTCGATTTACAGCTTCCGCGTGATACCGAGCGGCAGTCGCAAATCGGCACCGAAATAGATAAAGACGACTTATTACCGGGCGATTTGGTGTTCTTCAATACCGGCTCCGGCGGCAGCGGGCTGCATGTCGGCATCTATGACACCGACAATCAATTCATCCACGCGTCCACCAGCCAGGGCGTCACCCGCTCATCGCTGGATAATGTCTACTGGCGAAAGCACTTCTGGCAAGCCAGACGAATTTAACCGGAAAATCAAAAAGGGCTATGGCCCTTTTTTTCTGGGTAAATTAAAAAGTATGCCTTTTTCGAAATAATTACCGTTTCTCATTTTCCCTGCGTAATGGAGCGCCGGATTGTGCGGCTGCCCGAATATGGATTACAATCATTCGAATGATAACGCAAAGGAATGCCTGAGTTACAAAGGAACGAATGAAATTAATCTTTTTAAAATCAAAGATTTTGTTTTCTACTGGGAACACACAGCAACGACCAGGGATGTCCCTTGAGACGAGGGGGACGCAATGATAGTGACACTGGACAAAGCATGGAAGACAGAGTTGTTATTCCTCCCTGCGAAAAATGGGGAAGGGAAACTGATCGGGCTTGAAATAATCGCTAACTTTGTTGGTTCAGACGATAATGTTCGCACGCCCACGTCTCTGGTAACCTCACGCCTGAATGGCGAACAGGAAGTCGCACTGTTTCGTGAAAAACTGGCATTGCTCGAAAACTGTCAGATCTTTTTTATTCAGCAGCAGTTAATCGCCTGGATTAATATTACCCCTGCTATTTCTGATGCATTGTTAACACAAAAAACGCTGGCCGAAGAAGCCGGACGATTTTCTTTTCTTGAACTGACCGTCGAGGAAAACTTTCCTGGGTTGAACACGCTGGATAAAGTTCACCCTCTCGTTCAGCTGGCGAATCTTTTTCCCCTGGTGCTGGCCAATTTTGGTGCCGGCGATGCCTCATCGCATGCCGTATTTTCCGGATTGTTTAAACGCGTAGTGCTCGATAAAAACTTTATTCAGCAGCAGGCGCTATTATTATCCTTCGATCCCTTTATGCGGGCGATAACGGCCCAGCTGGCATCCTCATGCCAGTCAATGATGGCCGCTGGCGTTGATAACCCGCAGATCCTGGAACGTCTGTTACCCTGGGGTTTCAGTGCTTTCGTTGGGGCTATATGGCCTGCGGTGGAAATGGCCTCGCTCACGCGCCTGATGCAGGAATAACCCTGCATCCCGCCCGTATTTATCTCTTCCCACAGGCACTACACTACAGACAGGAGGATCTATGACCCTGTCTTTTACCCATCACTGGCGCGATGAGCTGCCAGGTTTTTATACCGAACTGTCACCGACGCCGCTCACCAATGCCCGTCTTATCTGGCATAACGCACCGCTGGCTGAAAGCCTTGCGCTACCCGGCTCATTATTCAGCCCGGAAAACGGTTCTGGCGTCTGGGGCGGTGAAGCGCTGCTGCCTGGCATGCTTCCACTGGCACAGGTTTACAGCGGCCATCAGTTTGGCGTCTGGGCCGGGCAGCTCGGCGACGGGCGCGGCATCTTACTCGGCGAGCAGCAGCTGGCCGACGGGCGTCGCTATGACTGGCATCTGAAAGGCGCAGGCCTGACGCCGTATTCCCGAATGGGCGATGGGCGTGCCGTACTGCGTTCCACGCTGCGTGAAAGCCTGGCTTCAGAGGCAATGTTCGCGCTGGGCATTCCCACTACGCGTGCGCTGTCGGTGGTCACCAGCGATACGCCCGTTTACCGCGAAACAGTTGAGCAGGGTGCCATGCTGATGCGTCTGGCGGAAAGCCATCTGCGGTTCGGGCATTTTGAACACTTCTATTATCGCCGGCAGCCGGAAAAAGTTCGTGAACTGGCGGATTACGCCATTCGCCATCACTGGGCAAATCTTGAGGGCGAAGCTGACGTGTACAGCCTCTGGTTCCGTGACGTTGTCACCAAAACGGCGCAGATGATTGCCCGCTGGCAGGCCGTCGGCTTCTGCCATGGGGTCATGAACACCGACAACATGTCACTTCTCGGGCTGACGATGGACTACGGCCCGTTCGGCTTCCTCGACGATTATCAGCCCAATTTTATCTGCAATCACTCGGATCCTCAGGGCCGCTACAGCTATGATAATCAGCCTGCTGCGGCGCTGTGGAATCTCCAGCGGCTGGCTCAGTCGCTTTCTCCGTTCATCGCAGTGGACACGCTCAACGATGCGCTTGACGGCTATCAGGAAGCGCTGCTGGTGGAGTACGGCAAGCTGATGCGCCGCAAGCTGGGATTTTTCACCGAGCAGAAAGGGGACAATGAGCTGTTAAATTCGTTGTTCAGCCAGATGGCGCGCGAGGGCAGCGATTACACGCGCACCTTCCGTATGCTGAGTGAAACCGAACAGCACAGTGCGGCATCGCCTCTGAGGGATGAGTTTATCGACCGGGCCGGATTTGATGCCTGGTTCAGCGGCTATCGCGCCCGGCTTCAGGATGAACAGGTGGATGACGTTACGCGCCAGCAAAGCATGAAGCAGATGAACCCGGCAATTGTCCTGCGTAACTGGCTCGCGCAGCGGGCGATAGAGCAAGCAGAACGCGGTGAGTACGAGGAGTTTGCGCGTCTGCATGAGGTATTGCGCGATCCGTTTGCCGATCGTCATGATGATTACGCCAGCCGCCCACCCGAATGGGGCAAGCGGCTGGAAGTCAGCTGTTCAAGCTGAGGCTAGGGGGCAAGAAACACCTGCGGTGCAGATGCGTCGGGATGCTCTCCGATGCGCACCTCGGCGCCATACCAGCGGCTCAGCGTCTGCGCTTGCAGCACCTGCCGGGCGTTCCCCTGGGCGACGATCTCTCCCTGGTGCAATAGCACCAGCCTGTCGGCCCACAGCGCCGCCAGGTTGAGGTCGTGCAGCACGGCGCACACATGCAGCTGCCCGGCGCGGGTCAGCTTTTTCAGCAGACGCAGCAAATGCTGCTGATGATACAGATCCAGCGCCGAAGTGGGTTCGTCCAGAAACAACCAGCCCTGCGGCGCGTCATCAACCCATAGCTGCGCCAGAACGCGTGCCAGCTGTACGCGCTGCTGTTCGCCTCCTGAAAGGGCATTGTATTTCCGTCCCGACAGCGGCAAACAGCCTGTCAATGCCATCACTTCGCGAACGATCCTGTGGCTGCCGGTCTGTTCCCACGGCGCGCGGCCCATCGCCACTACATCTTCTACCGGCCAGTCGAAGCCGAGCTGGGTCTGCTGGCGCATTACGGCGCGGTGGCGGGACAAAGCCTGCGGCGACCACTCAGCCAGCGTTTTCCCTTTCAGAGAACATGTCCCGCTGTCCGGCGGCAAATAGCCGGTCAGCGCGCGCAGCAGCGTCGATTTTCCCGCGCCATTGGGGCCGATCAAAGCCACCAGTTCACCGGGCGCGAGCGTCAGGCTGATATTGCGTAAGACAGGGGAATAGCCGAGGTTTGCGGCCTGTAAACAGTCAGACATGCTGGCCTCCCCGACGGAAAATCATCCATAAAAACCACGGTGCGCCAAGCAGGCTCGTCAATAACCCTACCGGCATTTCTGCGGGGGCTACCAGCGTGCGGGCAACCGTATCCGCCACCAGCAACAGAATTGCGCCCACCAGCACGGAGCCGGGAATAACCGCCCGGTGATCTGCCCCGAGCCACATGCGCAGCAGGTGCGGCACCACCAGCCCGATAAAGCCAATCACGCCGCTGACCGCCACTGCACTCGCCACCAGCAGGGCGCTACACATCAGCAGACGGCGCTGGACTTGCTTCACGTTCACGCCGAGGTAGTGCGCTTCTTCGTCACCAAGCTGCAGCAAATTCAGCTGTTTCGCCAGCCGCCAGATGATGGCCACCGTCGGCAGCATCAGGGACGCCGTGGCAAGCAGCGTCGACCACTGCGCCTGGCCAAGACTGCCCATCCCCCAGAGTGAGAGCTGGCGCAGCTGCGCATCGTTGCTGAGCCACGACAGGACGCCCACGGCGGCTCCGCAGAGCGCATTGATGGCGATGCCGACCAGCAGCAGGCGCGAAAGCGCGTTGTCGTGGCGCTGGCTAAGCACAAAAATGACCATCGTTACTGCCAGGCTGCCGAGGAAGGCCGCCAGCATGGGGGCGTAGAGCATCAGTACCATCGGGAGAGAGAAGGGCAACACCACCCACAGCGCTACGGCCAGAGCCGCTCCGCTGCTGATCCCAAGCAGGCCAGGATCGGCCAGCGGATTGCGAAAAAGGCCTTGCATCACGCAGCCTGCCAGCGCCAGTGAGCCGCCGACGGTCAACGCCAGCAGCACGCGCGGCAGGCGAATGGTGAACCAGATCTGTCGCAGCGTGCCGTCACCGTGCCAGAGCACGTCAAGCGGCAGCTTCATCGCGCCAAAAGTGGTTGCCGCGAGCGTCAGGAGCGTTAACAGCCCGAGCAACGACCATAGCGAACGGGAAACCCACGGTATCATCAGGGCGTCTGCTCCGCTTTGTTGCGTAGCTGACGGAGCGCGTCCGGCGTACGAATGCTGAAGCCCAGCAGCGCCATATCATCAACCAACAGCACCTGTTTATTGCGCCCGGCGGGCGTTTGCGCGAGCCCCGGTAGCTTCCATAATCCGGCTTCACCACCCATGCTCTGTACGCCATCGGCAGAGATCACCACCAAATCCGGCTGGCTGGCAATCACGCCTTCCTGTGAAAGAGGCTGATAGCGATTGAAGCCCTGCATCGCATTTTGCAGGCCTGCCGCACGAATGGCCGCATCGGCCCCGGTTTGCTGCCCGGCTGCCATTGCGGTCATACCGCCATGGCTCAGGATAAACAGCACGCGCTTGTTCAGCGGGGTTTTTGGCAAGGTCGCTAATGCCTGTTTCATGCTGAGGCGGAGGTTTTTACCTTCGGTTTCTTTATGCAGCGCGGCGGCGACGATCCTGATTTTGTCGTCAATTATCGTCACGTCATTGCTGCCAGGAACGGTGATGACGGTAACGCCGTTTTGTTCAACCTGACTCAGCGCCAGCGACGGCTGTGCCTGAATGCTTGCCAGCACCGTGGTAGGGTGCGTGGCGAGAATGCCCTCCGCGTTCAGCTGCCGCAGGTAGCCGACATCCGGAAGCCTTAACGCTTCCGGAGGCCACATGCTCGTGCTGTCACGGGCAACGAGAGCGCTTTGCGCCCCCAGTGCATAGACAATCTCCGTCACGTCGCCACCAAGCGTCACCACTTTTTGTGCCGCCGCACCGGTAAACAGAGGCAGGGCGGCGATTAACGCGACGACGACTTTCATGCAGCCAGCCCTCTGGCGGTCAGCGCTTCCACTTGAGTGCGCCATTGGGTCTGCTCCGGCTCACCTTCGGTGCGCTGGCCGTAAAGCTGCGCAATCTGCGTGCCGTCGGCGGCAAACAGCTCGAGGCTGGTTACGTGCCCGTCGGCAGTCGGTTTGCGGGTGACCCAGGTTTCCGCAATGGTGTCTTCGCGCAGATGCAGGGTAAACGCCGGATTGAAGATATTCAGCCAGCCCTTCATCGGCACCACTTTCTCGATAGCGCCGGTGAAAATCTGCACGCAGCCGCGGTTGCCAACGAAGATCATGATTTCGTTGGCGTCCTGGTGGGCATTTGCCAGCAGGCGCGCAACGGCATCGTTGTCGACCTGGCAGGCCAGATCGTCACCTACAAGGCGGAAGGCCTGCTGGCGGCTGAGGTTATGGCGCTTCAGCAGGGTGAAGAACTGATGGACGTCAGTCATCGCGCGCCATTCGGCATCCAGCGCTTTGCCGTCGACGGTTATGTCAGCCATGGGTGCATCAGCGGCTTTCAGCTCAAGAGCAGGATTTTCCGCGTGAATGAAACGGGTCAGAATGTCGGCCCATGCGCTCATGTCGGTGGTATCGGTGGTGTAAACCTTCAGTAGCGCATCACCCTGATGGTCGAAAAATTGAATACTCTGGCGTTCGCCGCGAGCGCTGGCTTCGTTGATATGAAACACGCTCGCCCACTGATTGAGGAACAGGCGCAGATCCAGCGCTCGTGGGTTCAGCACCAGTCCGGCGTGGCCGCTCAGATGCTGGTTGGTAAAGGTACCGACCTGCTCATGAACCGCGTATTCATTACGACAGATGCATTTCACATCGCCCGCAGACTCCAGCGCCGCCAGAACGTCACGGCTTTCCCCCTGCAGGCGCCAGGCGTCGTGACCCACGCGCGCCCAGGTCAGTTCGGCCTCGCTGATGTGCATCATTGCGGCGATATCACGAGCGTACTTGCCCGGGTTTTCTTCTTTTAGCGCCAGCCAGCGTGTGTAGTGATTCATTGTCTCTTCCTTCCAGATAAAGGCCCCGCTGAACCGGGGCAGGGTGATTACCACTGATAGCTTACGAAAATCTTGCCGTTCTGACCGTCCTGCGGAATGCCCTGTGGCGAGTAGTACTCTTTGTCGAAGGCGTTGCCGAACACCAGCGTCGTGGTCAGGCCGCTGAAGGCCTGCTGGCCTTTATAGCTGACATAGAAGTCATTGACGCCATACCCCGCCTGAGGCGTAGCGCTGATGCTTTTCGTATTGTCAGCGAAGGTGCCAATCCAGCCCACGGAGAAGCCGGATTGCGCCAGCGGCACGTCCAGACGGGAGGTAACGGTGTCCGGGTTAATGGACGTCAGCCACTCGTCGGTATCGGTATCCTTTCCGCGTGTGCGGTTGTAGGCCACGTCGAGGCTGAACAGGTCGGTGGTGTATTTGCTCATCACGTCCCAGCCCCAGATTTTGGCATTGGGGACGTTGACGGAGGTCGTGGTTGCCGCCGCGAAATCCACAGAGGTGGTGATGTAATCCTTCGCGTTGGTATCGAAGTAGCTTGCCTTGAACTCAAGGCCGTCGTTCGCCATCAGCAGATCGTCAAAGCGCAGACCGAAACCGTATTCCTGCGTTTCGTTGGTTTCCGGACGCAGGTTCGGGTTAGGGACCCAGTAGTTGGTGTAGAAGCTGCCAATCGAGAAGTGTTTGGCATCGTTATACATTTCGCCCATGGTCGGCGCGCGGAAGGCCTGCGCGTAAGAGCCAAACAGCATCAGCCAGTCGGTTGGGCTGACGGTCAGGCCTGCGCGAGAGGACCACTTATCGGCATCAACGTCGTCATAACCTTTGCTGCTGCCACGATAGTTGTCATAGCGCGTGCCGCCAAGGATCGTCACCGGCAGATCGCGAAGGGTGATTTCATCCTGCAGCCAGCCGGAGCTGAAATTGATGCGGGCGTCCGGGAAGCCGGTGGTCGTACCGCCAGGATTTTGCTCCTGACGATAGTACTCGCCACCATAGGTCAGAAGGTGAGAGGCAAAGCTGTCTGTAAACAGACGAGTGCGGTTTTCCACTTTGCCGCCTTTGGTGGTTTGCTTGCGGAATTCACCTGTGTCATCGAGGTTTTGCGCATTGATACGAACTTCGGACCAGTAGCCTTTGACGTCGGCGTTAAGCCAGTCATTGCCTTCTGGCGCGAGGGTGTAAGTCACCTGGGCGTCACGCTGGATGGTCGAGCGGTCGGTCATCGGGTTGCTGCCGCTGGAGGCGTCCGGCGTCTGAGGGTTTTTTGGCTCCTGGGCGGCGTTGTTGTAATAACGCAGGGAGCCGCTCAGTTTCTGTGCCGGGTCGATTTTCCAGCTGCCTTTGGCAAGGAAGTTGCTGATGCTTTCATCGTTCGGTGCGGTGAATCCGTCGCTTTGTTTCAGATCGCCACGATCGCGGCTGGACCAGGAGACGATCCCGTCCAGCGTATCGGTACGACCGAAGGCGCTGGCACCCATGCCGAGGCTGCTGTCGCCGGTCCCGCCCGTGCCGAATACGCGATAGCCGCTGTTCTGATCCGCATTCAGCAAATCAGCTGCGTCAACCGTATCGTAAGAAATTACACCACCTAATGCGCCGCTGCCGTACAGCAAGGCCGCCGGGCCGCGCACGACTTCGATTCGTTTAATCAGGGCAGGATCGAGAAAGGTGCTGTTGAGGTGGCCGGTGTCAGTGCCCTGACGAATGCCATCGACCAGCACCAGCACGCCGCGGCGATCGTAGCCGCGCAGGTTAACGTCCTGACCGTTAGTGCGGCCCGTTCCGTCAACGGTGAGGCCAGGAACCTGGCGCAGCATGTCAGCGGCGCTGCTCGCCGTCTGTCCTTCAGGGGTGTCGGCATCAACCACGGTTACCATCATCGGGGCTTCAAACGCGCTGCGCTCATTGCCGGTGGCGGTGACGGTCATTTGTTCAGGAGCGGCAAACGCCGGATGGGTGATCGCGCCGAAAACAGCGAGGGCGACCAGGGTTGGGCGCAGTGATGCGGAATGCAGGTGTAGCATGCAACTCTCCATAGGAAGTGAAAAGCGCTGGCTGCCTCGGCATTGTGTCCTGGGTGGCTGGCGAAAAGTTATGTGGCGAAATTATTTTGTCAGGATCAGCTTTCCGGCATGGGTCTGGCGCAGCAGGTAGTGCTGGCCGTCATGCTCGATAATGACCCGGCCTTCCGGGCCCAGCAGGTTTTTGCTGCTGATTCGGCGATCGTTGGGCTGCGGGTGCGGTTTAGGCGGTGTGCCGTCCGTTGCGGTGAGCTTATCCAGGGATGTCATAGTGTTAAAAATAGTTATCAATGTAACAATGATAATCATTATCAACAAATCAAAAGGCTCAGCAACCCTTTTTGTGAAAAATAGGTGAATGGATCAAAAAAGAGAGGTTACGCAAGGGATTACGGATTTTGTATTGCCGGGCTGTACTGCGGTTGCCCGGCCTGGAGGCGTTTTAGGATGGGTTGACGTTTGTAGGTCAGGTAAGCATAGCGCCACCTGACGACAAAAATTAAAAACGGGTATCAACCGCCGCAGCCAGTTTTTCCAGCAAAAGCTCACTGTCTTCCCAGCTCAGGCAAGGATCGGTAATCGACTGACCGTACACCAGAGGCTGCCCTGAAACGATTTTTTGCGTGCCTTCGCGCAGGAAGCTTTCTGCCATGATCCCGGCAATGGCCGTCGAACCGTTGCAGATCTGCTGGCAGATATCGTCACATACCTCCAGCTGACGGCGGTGCTGCTTCTGGCAGTTGCCGTGACTGAAATCGACCACCAGATGCTCCGGCAAATCGAACTCGTGCAGCGTATCGCAGGCGGTGGCGATATCTGCCGCATGATAGTTCGGTTTTTTGCCGCCGCGCATGATGATGTGCCCGTACGGGTTGCCGCTGGTCTGGTAAATCGTCATCTGACCGTTTTTATCCGGCGAGAGGAACATATGGCTGGCGCGTGCGGCACGGATGGCATCGACTGCGATACGCGTATTGCCGTCGGTGCCATTTTTGAATCCAACCGGACAGGAGAGCGCCGAGGCCATTTCACGGTGGATTTGGCTTTCGGTGGTGCGCGCACCAATCGCACCCCAACTGATGAGATCGGCGATAAACTGACCGGTCACCATATCAAGAAATTCGGTCGCCGTTGGTACGCCAAGCTCGTTAACCTGCAGCAGCAGCTTGCGTGCCTGTTCGATGCCGTGATTCACGCGGTAGCTGCCGTTGAGGTCCGGATCGGAAATCAGGCCTTTCCAGCCCACCACGGTGCGCGGTTTTTCAAAATAGGTGCGCATGACGATTTCGAGGCGTGACTGGTGCTTTTCTCGCAGGGCCTGCAAACGACGGGCATAGTCCATCGCTGCATCCAGGTCGTGAATCGAGCAGGGGCCGATCACGACTAACAGGCGTTTATCTTCGCCGTTGAGTATTTTTTCGATTCGACGGCGGGAAGCGGTCACATGGTTCGCGACTTCAGCGGATACAGGATGGCGCTGTGCCAGTTCGGCAGGCGTGACCAGGCTGTCGATGCGCGCCGAACGCAGTTCATCAGTTTTGTTCATTGGGACTCTCAGAATTGGGTTACTTTCGCGGCCGAAGTGCCGGAAGTGATGCGCATCACGATAAACCAATCCCTGTTTTATTCAAGGCAGAATGTGACGCACATCTAATTACGCGGCTAATATTATCGCATTTTGCTACTTTGTACTAGTGTATTAGTACATGCGGCGGCTGAGTCCCATAATGTCGAGGATTTTGGTGGCGATCTCTTCCACCGAGTAGTTGGTGCTGTTGAGCCACGGAATCTGGTTCTTGCGGTACAGCGCTTCAACCTCGGTGACCTCCATCCGACACTGGCGCATCGAGGCGTAGCGGCTGTTTTCGCGGCGCTCTTCGCGAATGGCGGCAAGGCGTTCAGGGTTGATGGTGAGCCCAAACAGCTTGTGCTGCAAAGGCTTCAGCGCAGCAGGCAGCACGAGGTTATCCATATCGTCGGCGATGAAAGGATAGTTGGCGGCGCGAATGCCAAACTGCATCGCCAGATAGAGGCTGGTGGGGGTTTTGCCACAGCGCGATACACCGAGCAAAATCACCTGCGCCTGATCGAGATTGCGCAGCGAAATGCCGTCATCATGCGCTAACGTGTAGTCAATGGCGGCGATTCGGGCATCATATTTCGCGAGGTTGCCCGATGTCAGACCATGGGTACGATGGGCAACGGGCGTCGGGTCCAGCTTGAGCTCCTGCTGCAGCGGTGCCACCAGCGCCTGCACGATGTCCTGGCAGAAGCCTTCACTTTGCAAAATGATGGTGCGGATTTCCGGTAGCACGATGGAGTAGAACACCAGCGGGCGCACGCCTGACTGCTGGTAAATAGCGTCTATTTGCTCTTTGACCGCCTTCGCCCGACTTTCGGTTTCGACAAACGGCAGGGTGATGCTGTTCACCGACACCGGAAACTGCGACATCACGGCGTGGCCGAGGACCTCGGCAGTGATGGCGGTGCCGTCAGAAATGTAAAAAACCTGGCGATCGACATTATTATCCATTTTGACCATCCGGTAAAAGTGAGTTAATTCGCTGAAGCATCTGTTTATTTTAATCACAAGTGCCTCAGGCGTGTCTCATAAATAATAATGAAAGTATGTTTTTATTTTTAGTGAAATGGGGTGTTCATTTTTATAAATCCGGGTTATAGACCGCTATTTTATGTGGGATTTTAAATGAATCATAGAGTTACATTGCTGGGGGGATCTGTCCGAAAAACAGGAAAAATTAATTTGCTTGAACGATTCACCGTTTTTTCAACACGGTTAATTATGGCAGGATAATTAACGACGCCAGTGATGTTTCTGGCACTTTTCTTAATTAATGAAAGGATTGTTTCGATGTCTGACAATGCTCTGGTGCTCTGGTACAACCAACTCGGCATGAATGATGTAGACAGCGTCGGAGGTAAAAATGCCTCCCTGGGTGAAATGATTACTAATCTGTCCGATTTGGGCGTTTCGGTGCCTAACGGTTTTGCCACTACGGCCTGGGCTTTCAATCAGTTTCTTGACCAGAGCGGTGTGAACCAGCGGATTTATCAACTGCTGGATGAAACCGACATTGACGACGTGACCGCACTGGCGAAAGCCGGGGCGCAGATCCGTCAGTGGATCATCGACACTCCTTTTACCCCGGAACTGGAAAAAGCCGTTCATCAGGCCTATGACCAGCTTTCATCCGACGATGCAGAAGCGTCATTTGCCGTGCGCTCCTCCGCCACCGCGGAAGATATGCCTGATGCCTCCTTCGCCGGACAGCAGGAAACTTTCCTTAACGTTCAGGGTTACGATGCTGTACTGGTTGCCATCAAGCACGTATTTGCCTCTCTGTTTAACGATCGCGCCATCTCCTACCGCGTGCATCAGGGCTATGATCATCGTGGCGTAGCGCTCTCGGCTGGCGTGCAGCGTATGGTACGTTCTGACCTTGCCTCCTCCGGTGTGATGTTCTCCATCGACACTGAATCCGGATTCGATCAGGTGGTGTTTATCACCTCCGCTTTTGGCCTTGGCGAAATGGTGGTGCAGGGCGCGGTGAACCCGGATGAATTCTACGTTCACAAACCGACTCTTGCGGCAAATCGCCCGGCGATTGTGCGTCGCACGATGGGCTCGAAAAAAATTCGCATGGTCTATGCGCCAACCCAGGAGCACGGCAAGCAGGTTCGCATTGAAGATGTGCCGCAGGCCGACCGCGATCGTTTCTCTTTGACCGACGCGGAAGTGCAGGAACTGGCGAAGCAGGCGGTACAGATCGAAAAACACTACGGCCGTCCGATGGATATCGAATGGGCGAAAGACGGGCATACCGGCAAGCTGTTTATCGTGCAGGCTCGCCCCGAAACCGTACGCTCCCGTGGCCAGGTAATGGAGCGCTATACGCTGCATTCCCAGGGCAAAATCATTGCTGAAGGCCGCGCTATCGGCCATCGCATTGGTGCGGGCCCGGTGAAAGTGATCCACGATATCAGCGAAATGAACCGCATTGAGCCGGGCGATGTGCTGGTGACCGACATGACCGATCCGGACTGGGAACCGATCATGAAGAAAGCCGCGGCCATCGTCACGAACCGTGGCGGCCGTACCTGCCATGCGGCGATTATCGCCCGCGAGCTCGGCATTCCGGCGGTGGTTGGCTGTGGCGATGCCACTGAGCGCATGAAGGACGATGAGAAAGTGACGGTCTCTTGCGCTGAAGGTGATACCGGCTACGTCTACGCCGAAATGCTCGACTTCAGCGTGAAAAGCTCAAGCGTTGACACCATGCCGGATCTGCCGCTGAAAATCATGATGAACGTCGGCAACCCGGATCGCGCCTTTGACTTCGCCTGCCTGCCGAACGAAGGCGTGGGGCTGGCGCGTCTGGAATTTATCATCAACCGCATGATTGGCGTTCACCCGCGCGCGCTGCTGGAGTTCGACGACCAGGACGCGAAGCTGCAAAACGAAATCCGCGAAATGATGAAAGGCTACGATTCGCCGAAAGAGTTCTACGTTGGTCGTCTGACCGAAGGGATCGCTACCCTGGGCGCGGCATTTTATCCAAAACGCGTGATTGTGCGCCTCTCGGACTTCAAGTCCAATGAATACGCCAACCTCGTCGGCGGTGAGCGCTACGAACCGGAAGAAGAGAACCCGATGCTCGGCTTCCGCGGTGCGGGACGCTACGTGGCTGACAGCTTCCGCGACTGCTTCGCGCTGGAGTGTGACGCCGTTAAGCGCGTGCGTAACGAAATGGGCCTCACTAACGTGGAGATTATGATCCCGTTTGTGCGTACCGTTGACCAGGCGAAAGCGGTCATTGACGAGCTTGCGCGTCAGGGACTCAAGCGCGGCGAGAACGGCCTGAAGGTGATCATGATGTGCGAGATCCCATCCAATGCGCTGCTGGCGGAGCAGTTCCTTGAGCACTTCGACGGTTTCTCTATCGGCTCGAACGACATGACTCAGCTGACGCTTGGTCTGGATCGCGACTCCGGCGTGGTTTCTGAGCTGTTCGATGAACGCAACGAGGCGGTGAAAGCGCTATTGTCGATGTCGATTCGCGCAGCGAAGAAGCAGGGCAAGTACGTGGGCATCTGCGGTCAGGGTCCGTCGGACCACG
This sequence comes from Scandinavium sp., assembly GCF_032012665.1. Classification (NCBI taxonomy): domain Bacteria; kingdom Pseudomonadati; phylum Pseudomonadota; class Gammaproteobacteria; order Enterobacterales; family Enterobacteriaceae; genus Scandinavium; species Scandinavium sp. Next base: position 26,344 of record NZ_DALZVG010000004.1, on the reverse strand, counting down.
AAGATTTTGCCGCCTGGCTGATGGAGGAGGGCATCGACAGTCTGTCCCTGAACCCTGACACGGTCGTGCAGACCTGGCTCAGCCTCGCTGAACTGAAGAAGTAATATCCCCAATCTATCCCCAATCCCCGGCTTGCCGGGGATTTTTTTGCCTGCTGCTCAGCGATTGTTCCTTACGCCAGCCTGCAACGCACGTAGCTCTCCGTGGGCCCGGTACGCAAATCACCGCTGGGCAATGAACGCTGAAATTTGGATAAAAAAAAGCCCATCGTGGGAGATGGGCAAAGACTACACACAGCAATTCGTTGTTTCACTCAGGGGATTTCCATGCTTATAAATCAAGGTGTTGATTTATAACCGTGACCTAATAGTAGGCATGGACAATTTTTGCGTCGATCGGATTGCTCTTAATCGTTAAAAAAAGGTAAAGAATTTGCGAGCAGGATACGGCCAATGTGCGCGGATTAAAGCTGAATAGCGCCGCTGCAGGGGATCAACAATAAGTAATGCTTAAGTATTGGGCCCGGCATAGCGTTTCTGCCGGGCCAGAGTAATCAGCTATCCAGCTTTTCGTGGCTGGATTCGAGAACCTCGAGTTCCTCAAGTACTTCTTCAGGATCGTTTGACGGCGGCGATACTTCGCGCACCCAGGCGTCAAACAGTCGCCAGGAGACGGCGAGCAGCACCGGGCCGATAAACAGGCCAATCATGCCGAAGGCAATCAACCCACCGATAACGCCGGTGAGGATCAGCACCATGGGCAAATCGGCGCCCATACGAATCAGCAGCGGTCGGATAAAGTTATCCATCGTGCCGACAACGCAGCTCCACACCAGCAGCACGGTGCCCCAGGTAGTATCACCGGTCCAGTAGAGCCAGATGATGCAGGGGATGAGCACGATCAGCGGACCAAGCTGTACCAGGCAAGAGAAAATCATCACCACGGTCAGCAGCGTCGCGTAAGGTACGCCGGAAATGGCGAGGCCAATACCGCCCAGCACCGCCTGCACCAGCGCCGTGACGACCACGCCCAGCGCGACGGCCCGGATGGCCTGGCCTGCCAGCAACACCGCGGCATCGCCGCGTTTGGCTGCCAGACGCGTGGCGAAATAGCGAACGCCCCAGGCGACTTTTTCACCCTGCCAGTACAACAACGCGCTGAACAGCAGCATCAGACCGCAGTGCATCATAAAGCGACCAATGTGTGCGGCCTGGCCCACGAACCAGGTGGTGGTGGTGCCAATATACGGACGTACTTTTGCCATAATGGCGGTGCCGCCCATGTCCAGCAGGCTGTGCCAGCCGGAGTAAAGCTTCGCGCCTACCAGCGGAATACTGTTAAGCCAGGTAAGATCCGGCAGCGTCAGATTGCCGGAGGAGATGGCATGAACCAGCGGCGTGCTACCGTCAACCAGGCTGTTAATCAGCAACGCAATCGGAATGACGAACAGTAAAAACAGCAGCAGAGTCATGACCAGCACCGCCAGTGAACGGCGGCCGAACAGGATGCGCTGAAGCTTAATCAGCACCGGCCAGGTGGCAATCACAATGGTTGCCGCCCAGGCAAATCCAAGCACAAAGGGCCGCACTATCCACAAACACGCCACAATCATAAGCGTTAAAAACAGCACCGACAGCAGGATCTGCGGTATATCACGGGGCCGATGAAGGGTTGTCATACGTTTTGTACCTTTAAAAATGCACCCGATTGGGCGCAGAGGATAAATCCGTTTACTGATAATAATATCAACAATTTCGCGAACATGATCGCCATGAAATCCGATAAGCGTATAAGTAAAAAATGTGATACAACGATGAGGCGACACGCAAACGATAAAACAGAAACTAAAGCGTTGTTCAACACACCATCATCTTCAACACAACATAGTCAGGCAGGGTCGAGCGTCATGATCCCACAAATTTCTCAGGCACCCGGCGAAGTCCCGCTGGTGCTGAATTTTTTGCAGGCACTGGAGCAGCAAGGATTTACCGGCGACACCGCCACGCGTTATGCCGACAGGCTGACGATGGCGACGGATAACAGCATTTATCAGCTTCTCCCCGATGCGGTCGTTTTCCCTCGTTCCACCGCCGATGTGGCGCTTCTGTCGCGCATTGCTGACGAAGAGCGCTTTCGAACGCTGGTGTTCACCCCGCGCGGTGGCGGCACAGGCACCAACGGCCAGGCCCTGAATCAGGGCATTATTATCGATTTATCCCGCTATATGAACCGCATCATTGAGATCAACCCTGAAGAGGGATGGGTGCGCGTTGAAGCCGGGGTCATCAAAGATCAGCTTAATCAATTCCTCAAACCTTACGGCTATTTCTTTGCGCCGGAGCTGTCAACCAGCAACCGCGCCACGCTTGGCGGGATGATCAACACTGATGCTTCCGGGCAGGGCTCGCTGGTGTATGGCAAAACGTCTGACCACGTGCTTGGCGTCCGAGCCGTCCTGCTGGGTGGCGATATTCTTGATACTCAGCCAGTGCCGGCGATGCTGGCAGAAACGCTGGCAAAAGAGCAGTCGGCGAGCGGTCGGATTTACCGCACCGTCTATGAGCGCTGCAAAGAAAACCGCCAGCTGATTATCGATAACTTCCCCAAACTGAACCGCTTTCTGACCGGTTACGATCTGCGTCATGTGTTCAACGATGAGATGACCGAGTTTGACCTCACGCGCGTGCTCACCGGTTCTGAAGGCACGCTGGCGTTCATTACCGAAGCGCGGCTGGACATCACACGACTGCCGAAAGTGCGTCGACTGGTGAACGTGAAGTATGACTCTTTCGATTCCGCGCTGCGCAACGCGCCGTTCATGGTGGAGGCTCGTGCGCTGTCGGTGGAAACCGTCGATTCCAAAGTGCTGAATCTGGCGCGGGAAGATATCGTCTGGCACTCGGTGAGTGAACTGATTACGGACGTGCCGGACAAAGAGATGCTTGGCCTGAACATCGTGGAATTTGCGGGCGATGATGAGGCGCTGATTGCGGGTCAGGTGAGTTCGCTGTGCCAGCGGCTGGATGCGTTGATAACCGCGGGCGAGGGCGGCGTAATCGGCTGGCAGCTTTGTGACGATCTGGACGGCATTGAACGCATCTACGCGATGCGTAAAAAAGCCGTGGGGCTGCTTGGCAATGCTAAAGGGGCTGCGAAGCCTATCCCGTTTGCCGAAGACACCTGCGTGCCGCCGGAGCATCTGGCTGATTACATCGTTGAGTTTCGTGCGCTGCTCGACGGCCACGGCCTGAGCTACGGTATGTTCGGCCACGTTGATGCCGGGGTGTTACACGTTCGCCCTGCGCTGGATATGTGCGATCCGCAGCAGGAAATCTTGATGAAGCAGATTTCCGATCAGGTTGTGGCGCTGACGGCCAAATACGGCGGCCTGCTGTGGGGTGAGCACGGCAAAGGCTTCCGCGCAGAATACAGTCCGGCGTTCTTTGGTGACGTACTCTACGGTGAGCTGCGCAAAGTGAAGGCCGCGTTTGACCCTGACAATCGCCTCAATCCTGGGAAAATTTGCCCCCCTGAAGGTCTTGACGCGCCGATGATGAAAGTGGATGCCGTGAAGCGCGGCACCTATGATCGCCAGATCCCGATTGCGGTTCGCTCGTCCTGGCGCGGCGCTATGGAGTGTAACGGCAACGGCCTGTGCTTCAATTTCGACGCTAAAAGTCCAATGTGCCCGTCGATGAAAATCACCAGCAACCGTATGCATTCGCCAAAAGGTCGGGCGACGCTGGTACGAGAATGGCTGCGCCTGCTGGCCGATCGCGGTGTCGATCCGCTCAGGCTTGAGAAAGCCTTACCGGAAACACGCGCGAGCCTGCGCTCGCTGATTGAACGCACGCGCAACAGCTGGCATGCGAAGAAAGGCGAGTATGATTTTTCTCATGAAGTGAAAGAGGCAATGTCCGGCTGCCTGGCCTGTAAAGCCTGTTCCACCCAGTGCCCGATTAAAATCGACGTTCCGGATTTCCGCTCGCGCTTCCTTCAGCTCTATCACACCCGTTATTTACGCCCGCTGCGCGATCATGTTGTGGCGACAGTTGAAAGTTACGCACCGCTGATGGCTCGCGCACCTAAAACCTTCAACTTTTTCATCAGCCAGCCGTGGGTGAAAAATCTGTCGAAAAAGCATATCGGCATGGTGGATCTGCCGTTATTGTCCGTGCCGTCGCTTCAGCAGCAGATGGTAGGGCACCGTTCGGCGAACATGACGCTTGAGCAGCTGGAGGCACTGAGTCCGGAGCAAAAAGCGAAAACGGTGCTGGTGGTGCAGGATCCGTTTACCAGTTATTACGACGCGCAGGTGGTGGCTGATTTTATTCGGCTGGTGGAGCGCGTGGGCTATCAGCCCGTCGTGCTGCCTTTCTCACCGAACGGCAAGGCGCAGCATATTAAAGGCTTCCTGATGCGCTTTGCGAAAACTGCACAGAAAACGGCGGACTTTCTCAACCGTATGGCGCAGCTTGGCATGCCGATGGTTGGCGTCGATCCAGCGCTGGTGCTCTGCTATCGCGATGAATACAAACAGGTATTGGGAGAAAGTCGCGGTGAATTCCAGGTGCAGCTGGTACACGAATGGCTACCGGAGGCGCTGAAAAACACTGAAACCCGCGACGTCGGCGGTGAGGCATGGTATCTGTTCGGGCACTGCACTGAAGTGACGGCTTTACCGATGGCACCGAAACAGTGGGCGTCGATTTTTGCGCGTTTTGGGGCAAAACTGGAAAGCGTCAGCGTCGGCTGCTGCGGCATGGCGGGCACCTACGGCCATGAAGTCACCAACTACGCCAATTCGCTGGGAATATACGAACTATCATGGCAGCAGGCGATGCAGCGTCTGCCGCGTAACCGCTGTCTGGCAACGGGCTACTCCTGCCGCAGTCAGGTGAAGCGCATAGAAGGCAGCGGCGTTCGCCATCCGTTGCAGGCATTACTGGAGATTATCGGATGATCTGGAAACGACAAGCCACTCTTGATGCGCTTAACGCGATGGGTGAGGGCAATATGGTGGGTCTGCTGGATATTCGCTTTGAGCGACTGACCGGCGACACGCTGGAGGCAACGATGCCGGTAGATCACCGCACGTACCAGCCTTTTGGCCTGCTGCACGGTGGTGCATCCGTGGTGTTGGCAGAAACACTGGGTTCGGTGGCGGGGTATCTCTGTACCGAAGGTGATGAAAAAGTCGTGGGCGTGGAGGTCAACGCCAATCATATTCGTTCCGTCCGTAGCGGGCGCGTGCGAGGCGTGTGCAAAGCGCTTCACGCCGGGCGTCGTCATCAGGTCTGGCAGATAGAGATTTTCGATGAGCAGGATAGATTGTGCTGCACGTCGAGGCTGACCACCGCGGTGGTTTAGAATAACTGAACAATAAAGAAGCGCCCAATCTTCCGAATTGTGGCGCTTTTCTTCACTGTTTCTGCCAAATTGTCTTATTTAACAGCACGCCGGGAATTAATTATCGTTTCTGCGGTAATAAATGGTGCTATCACATCGGATTGCTCCCGATTTATTCGTGATCACCTAAGGTAAGCTTCAGATTAATTCACTATCTTTTTTTCGACAGATGTAGCATTCTTGATTGCGAAATCTCCCCTGCCCGCAGACCAGCCTTTCTGGCTATAACAATGGACTCAAGGGTCGCGCAGGTTTTTAGACGTTCAAGTTAAAATGGTTTTTAACTCACGTGAAGTTTCACCACGTATCGCTTAATGATTGATGAATTGCTTCGTTTTTTCCTTACGCGCTACAGGTATACACGTACACAGGAATCAACGATGGCAAAAGCCTTCGACACATCTTTGCTGCACCCTCGTAACTGGTTGACCTGGTTTGGTTTAGGCGTGCTGTGGCTGATGGTCCAACTCCCTTATCCTCTGCTTTATATTCTCGGTTCTTCATTAGGGCGCGCCTCTCGTCCTTTTCTGAAAAGAAGAGAAAAGATAGCGTCAAGAAATATTACGCTTTGTTTTCCGGATATGAATGATTGTGAAAAAGAGAAATTAATCGAACAGAATTTTATTTCTCTCGGAATGGGCTTAATTGAAACGGGGATGGCCTGGTTCTGGAGCGATGCGCGGGTAAAAAAATGGTTTGACGTGGAAGGTTATGAACACCTGGCCAAAGCGCTGGAAGATAACAAAGGCGTGATGGTGGTCGGGGTACATTTCATGTCGCTGGAGCTCGGCGGCAGGGCAATGGGTCTTTGCCGTCCAATGATGGCGACATACCGACCGCACAACAGCAAGATGATGGAGTGGGTGCAAACCAAAGGTCGTCTGCGTTCGAACAAAGCGATGATCGACCGCCGCAACCTGCGCGGGCTGGTTAGCGCGTTAAAAAGTGGTGAAGCCGTCTGGTTCGCGCCAGACCAGGATTACGGCCCGAAAGGCAGCACCTTCGCACCTTTCTTCAACGTTTCTCAGGCCGCGACCACTAACGGTACCTTCGTGCTTTCCCGCTTGTCAGGTTCGCGCATGCTGACCGTTACCATGGTGCGTAAAGCCTCAAACCGGGGCTACAGCCTGCATATCAGCAAAACCATGTCGGACTATCCGGTCGAAGATGAATTCCAGGCTGCGAGCTACATGAATAAGGTCATCGAGAAAGAGATTCTGCGCGCGCCGGAGCAGTATCTCTGGGTGCATCGTCGCTTTAAAACGCGTCCGGCAGGTCAGGCCTCGCTGTACTGATACGACTCAAAGCGCTAAAGCCTCGAGTGAATCATCCACGAGGCTTTTTCATTTTTCCGATCGCCGCAAATCCTATCTCATAAATAGATATTTTCGATACATCTTTTCTTTACCGCCTTTTCTGCGAACTTCTTCTGCTAAAGCATCTATTTTTCAATGCATTGAACAATTTCAGGTGTGACTGTTCACCTTGCGCATAGGGTCTATGCTTAGTGAAAGCGCCTTAAAAGGTCGTTTCCGCTGAAAGCCCCTGCTGACAAGGGGTTGAAGTGATAATCATTATCACTACCATAGAGGGATGCCCTGGTGGCTTTAACTCAATAAGGTGGACCTATGGAATTGCATTCAGAAACCTTCAATCCTGCCGATTTTGCCTGGCGTGGCATCAGCATGACGCCGGAGGCCGCGGCGCACGTTCGGGAGCTGGCAGACAAACAGCACGTGCTGGGGATTCGACTCGGAGTCAAAACGTCAGGCTGTGCAGGCTTTGCGTACGTGCTGGATACCGTGAGCGAACCTAAACCCGACGATCTGCTGTTTGAGTCCGACGGCGCGAAGCTGTGGGTGCCGCTTCAGGCGATGCCGTTTATCGACGGAACGGAGGTCGACTATGTGCGCGAAGGCCTGAATCAGATCTTTAAGTTTCATAACCCGAAAGCGCAGCACGAGTGCGGCTGTGGCGAAAGTTTTGGGGTGCAGGCGGAGTAATTATGTCACGTAATACTGAAGCAACTGACGATGTCAAAATGTGGAGCGGTGGGCAGCTCAATTATAAAGAAGGGTTCTTCACCCAACTGCAAACCGATGAGCTGGCAAAAGGAATCAGCGAGGATGTGGTGCGCGCCATCTCGGCGAAGCGCAATGAGCCGGAGTGGATGCTGGAATTTCGCCTGAACGCTTATAAAGCGTGGGTAGAGATGGAAGAGCCGCACTGGCTTAAGGCCCATTACGACAAGCTCAACTACCAGGATTACAGCTATTACTCCGCACCTTCGTGCGGAAACTGCGACGAGACCTGCGCGTCTGAACCCGGCGCGGTGCAGCAAACCGGGGCGAACGCCTTTTTGAGCCAGGAAGTAGAAGAAGCCTTCAATCAGCTTGGGGTGCCGGTGCGCGAAGGTCGCGAAGTGGCGGTCGATGCGATTTTTGACTCCGTATCCGTCGCGACGACCTACCGTGAAAAGCTGGCGGAGCAGGGCATCATTTTTTGCTCCTTCGGCGAAGCCATCCACGATCATCCTGAGCTGGTGCAGAAATACCTCGGTACCGTGGTCCCCGGTAACGACAATTTCTTTGCCGCGCTGAACGCGGCGGTTGCCTCTGACGGCACCTTCATCTATGTGCCCAAAGGCGTCCGCTGCCCGATGGAGCTTTCCACCTACTTCCGCATTAATGCCGAAAAAACCGGCCAGTTCGAGCGCACCATTCTGGTTGCGGATGAGGGCAGCTATGTCAGCTATATCGAAGGGTGTTCGGCCCCGGTACGAGACAGTTACCAGCTCCACGCTGCGGTGGTGGAAGTGATCATCCACAAAGATGCTGAAGTGAAATATTCGACGGTGCAGAACTGGTTCCCGGGCGATAACAACACCGGCGGCATCCTGAACTTCGTTACCAAGCGTGCGCTGTGCGAAGGCGAGAACAGCAAAATGTCGTGGACGCAGTCGGAAACCGGATCGGCAATCACCTGGAAATACCCAAGCTGCATTCTGCGCGGCGATAACTCCATCGGGGAATTCTTCTCCGTCGCGCTGACCAGCGGGTATCAGCAGGCCGACACCGGCACCAAAATGATCCACATCGGTAAGAACACGAAATCGACGATCATCTCCAAAGGGATCTCTGCCGGGCACAGCCAGAACAGCTATCGCGGCCTGGTGAAAATCATGCCGACCGCCACCAACGCACGTAATTTTACCCAGTGCGATTCGATGCTGATTGGGCCGGACAGCGGGGCGCACACCTTCCCGTACGTGGAGTGTCGCAACAATACCGCGCAGCTTGAACACGAGGCGACGACTTCGCGCATCGGGGAAGATCAGCTGTTCTACTGTTTACAGCGCGGCATCAGCGAAGACGATGCTATCTCGATGATTGTGAACGGTTTCTGTAAGGACGTTTTCTCAGAACTGCCGCTGGAGTTTGCGGTTGAAGCGCAAAAACTGCTGGCGATAAGCCTCGAACACAGCGTTGGTTAAGGATTAAGGGACACACATGTTAAGCATTAAAGATTTGCAGGTTGCGGTAGAAGACAAAGAGATCCTGCGCGGGCTGAACCTTGAGATTCGCCCGGGTGAAGTGCATGCCATTATGGGGCCGAACGGCTCCGGGAAGAGTACGCTTTCCGCGACGCTTGCCGGGCGCGAAGATTATGAAGTCACCGGTGGGTCAGTGGCGTTTAAGGGCAAAGATTTGCTCGAGCTGGCGCCGGAAGATCGTGCGGGCGAAGGTATTTTTATGGCGTTCCAGTATCCGGTGGAAATTCCGGGCGTCAGTAACCAGTTTTTCCTGCAAACGGCGCTCAACGCCGTGCGTGAATATCGTGGCCAGGAAACGCTCGACCGTTTTGATTTTCAGGATCTGATGGAAGAGAAAATTAAACTGCTGAAGATGCCGGAAGATTTGCTGACCCGTTCGGTCAACGTTGGCTTCTCCGGCGGCGAGAAGAAGCGGAACGATATTCTCCAGATGGCGGTGCTGGAGCCAGAGCTGTGCATTCTTGATGAATCGGATTCCGGTCTTGATATCGACGCCCTGAAAATCGTCTCCGACGGCGTGAACGCGCTGCGCGATGGCAAGCGGGCGTTTATTATCGTCACCCACTACCAGCGTATCCTGGACTACATCAAGCCGGACTTTGTCCATGTGCTGTATCAGGGGCGAATTGTGAAGTCCGGCGATTTTACGCTGGTGAAACAGCTGGAGGAGCAGGGCTATGGCTGGCTTACCGAACAGCAGTAACGCGCTACAGCAGTGGCATCATCTTTTTGAAGCCCGTGGCGAGGCGCGCACGCCGCATTCGGAGCAGCATCTGCAACAGATGCTGCGGCTTGGACTGCCGACGCGCAAGCAGGAAAACTGGAAGTACACGCCGCTCGACGGCCTGCTGAACAGCCAGTTTGTTAACTCTGAAGCGACGATCAACGAAGCTCAGCGTGATGCGCTGGCGCTGCCCGTTGCGGCGCTGCGGCTGGTGTTCGTCAATGGACAATACAGCGAAGCGCTGAGCGACAGTCTGGACGGCACCGGTTTCCGGATTGTTGTCGACAATGTGCGCGAAGCGCTGCCAGCACCCGTTCAGCCTGAAGTATTCCTGCATCTTACCGAAAGCCTGGCACACACAGTGACGCATATTCAGGTGGCGCGAAACCAGCGTCCGACGAAGCCGCTGCTGCTGATGCACCTGACTCAGGGCGTGGCGGGTGAGGAGATGAATACCTCGCACTACCGGCATCATCTGGAGCTGGCGCAGGGTGCGGAAGCGACGGTGATGGAGCATTACGTCAGCCTGAACGACGCACGGCACTTTACCGGCTCGCGGTTGACGATGCAGGTGGCGGACAATGCGCATCTCCACCATATTAAGCTCGCGTTTGAGAATCCTGTCTGCTACCACTTTGCGCACAACGATATTCAGCTGGGCCAGGATGCCAGCGCCGTTAGCCACAGTTTCCTGCTGGGCGGTGCGGTGTTGCGCCACAATACCAGCACGCAGCTGAAGGGTGAAAACACCACGCTTCGCATCAACAGCCTGGCGATGCCGGTGAAAAAGGAAGTGTGTGACACCCGCACCTGGCTCGAGCATAACAAAGGCTTCTGCAACAGCCGCCAGCTGCATAAAACCATCGTCAGCGATAAAGGCCGGGCTGTGTTCAACGGGCTAATTAACGTGGCTCAGCACGCCATTAAAACCGACGGGCAGATGACTAATAACAACCTGCTGCTCGGGCGGCTGGCGGAAGTGGATACCAAACCGCAGCTCGAAATCTATGCCGATGACGTGAAGTGCAGCCATGGCGCGACGATTGGTCGTATCGACGACGAACAGCTGTTTTATCTGCGTTCGCGCGGGATTTCGCAGCAGGCCGCGCAGCAGATGATCATTTATGCATTTGCCGCCGAGCTGACGGAAGCTATCGACGATGAAATCCTCAGGCATGAAATACTGGCGCGCATCGGCCAGCGTCTACCGGGAGGCGGGGTATGACATTTTCAATTGATCGGGTGCGCGCAGATTTTCCGCTGCTTGCCCGGGAGGTTAACGGCCAGCCGCTGGCTTATCTCGACAGTGCGGCCAGCGCGCAAAAGCCCAATGCGGTAATTGATGCTGAAGCAGAATTTTATCGCCACGGTTATGCGGCGGTGCATCGGGGGATCCACACTTTAAGCGCTGAAGCGACAGCGCGAATGGAGCAGGTGCGCCAGCAGGCGGCCACTTTCCTCAATGCCCGTTCAGCTGAAGAGCTGGTGTTTGTGCGGGGCACCACCGAAGGCATTAACCTGGTGGCGAACAGCTGGGGCGGCAGCAACGTCGGCAAGGGCGATAACATCGTCATCAGCCAGATGGAGCATCACGCCAACATCGTACCGTGGCAAATGCTGTGCCAGCGCACCGGAGCCGAGCTGCGGGTGATTCCGCTGAATGCGGATGGCACATTGCAGCTGGATGCCGTACCGGGCCTGTTTGACGCCCGGACTAAGCTTCTCGCAATCACTCAGGTATCGAACGTACTGGGTACGGAAAACCCGGTGCAGGCGCTGATCGAACTGGCACATCAGCACGGTGCGAAAGTGCTGGTGGATGGTGCGCAGGCGGTGATGCATCACACCGTAGACGTGCAGGCGCTGGACTGTGATTTCTACGTTTTCTCAGCGCATAAGCTATATGGTCCGACGGGCATTGGCGTGCTGTATACCAAAGAAGACATTTTGCAGGATATGCCGCCGTGGGAAGGCGGCGGTTCGATGATCGCTACCGTCAGCCTGACCGAGGGAACCACCTGGGCTAAGGCTCCCTGGCGCTTTGAGGCGGGCACGCCGAATACGGGGGGAATAATCGCATTTGGTGCAGCGCTGGACTATGTCTCCCACCTTGGGCTTGAGAGCATCGCTGAATACGAGCAAACCCTGATGCACTACGCGCTGGCTGAGCTGGCGACAGTGCCGGATCTGACGCTCTATGGTCCTGCGAACAGGCTCGGCGTTATCGCGTTTAATCTCGGAAAGCACCATGCCTACGACGTCGGCAGTTTCCTCGATAACTATGGCGTGGCGGTCCGCACCGGGCATCACTGCGCAATGCCGTTGATGGCGTATTATAACGTTCCGGCGATGTGTCGTGCTTCGCTGGCAATGTACAACACCGTTGAAGAGGTGGATCGTCTGGTGGCAGGATTAAAACGCATTCACCGTTTGCTGGGCTGACAGGGAGGCTCCATGGCCGCATTACCGGATAAAGACAAGCTGTTGCGCAACTTCACGCGCTGCGCTAACTGGGAAGAAAAATATCTCTACATTATTGAGCTTGGTCAGCGCTTACCACCGCTTAACAATGAAGCCCATACGCCTGACAACCTGATTCAGGGCTGCCAGAGTCAGGTCTGGATAGTGATGACGCGCAACGCGGAAGGGCGTATTGAACTGCAGGGTGACAGCGACGCCGCTATCGTTAAGGGGCTGATTGCTGTCGTGTTTATTCTTTATGACCAGATGACGGCTCAGGACATTATTGCCTTTGATGTGCGTCCCTGGTTTGAACAAATGGCGCTCACCCAACACCTCACGCCCTCGCGTTCGCAGGGGCTCGAAGCCATGATCCGCGCAATTCGCGCGCAGGCGCTCAGTTTTAGCTAAACTAAAAGTACAGCTTTCATTCTGTTACGCGAGGTGGTGTTTCCGCCTCGCGGGTGGCTCAGCTTTCTGACGGCCTGTCAGTGAATAAAAGGGAAACTCAGTATGAAACGCGCGTCCTTACTCACTCTTATGCTTTTAGGTGCTCTCGGCGCATCTCAGGCCGCCAGAGCGGTCGAATATACCTTACCGGCAAACGGTAGCCGTCTGGTGGGGCAGAATCAGACCTATACGGTGCAGGCGGGGGATAACAGCCTGCAAACTATCGCCCGGCGTTTTGACACGGCGGCGATGATCCTGCTTGAAGCCAATAATACCGTTGCACCTGTACCACAGCCGGGAACGCAAATGCTGATTCCGCTTCAGCTCCTGCTGCCGGACGTGCCGCGGGAAGGGATTGTGGTGAACCTGGCTGAGCTGCGGCTTTACTATTTCCCACCGGATGGCAATACGGTGCAGGTCTATCCGTTAGGCATCGGGCAACTGGGTCTTGAAACGCCTGAGATGACGACCCGTGTGGGCCAGAAAATCCCGAATCCGACCTGGACGCCAACCGCGGGGATTCGTCAACGCTCGCTGGAAAAAGGCATTACGCTGCCGCCCGTGGTCCCGGCCGGGCCGAATAACCCGCTTGGCCGCTTTGCGCTGCGTTTAGCCTACGGCAACGGTGAGTATCTTATTCACGGCACTAACGCGCAGAACAGCGTCGGCCTGCGGGTAAGCTCTGGCTGTATGCGGATGTTTACCGATGATATCAAAGCGCTGTTTGCGCAGGTACGTGTCGGTACGCCAGTCAGGGTTATCAATCAGCCGGTGAAATACTCAATCGAACCGAACGGCATGCGCTACATGGAAGTGCATCGTCCGATGACCCAAAGTGAAACGCAGAATCCGCAGACCATTGCTTACGTCCTGCCGGAAGGCTATGCGCAGTTTGCTAATGATAAAGGCACGGATAAGGCTGTAGCGGAAAAAGCGATGCATCGGCGTATGGGGGTTCCGGTAGCCGTTTCTGCCGGAGCGACGCCTGACGTCAGCGGTGCGAATCCGGTGCAGTCCGTATTGAACGGAACGCCTTCATCGGCGACGGAAACTCAGGTAACGCAGTAGAGAATAAACAGAGAAGGGAATAACAGGCAAAAAAATGGCGCACAATGTGCGCCATTTTTACAACACAGCTACAAATACTATTACTTACGGTATTTGGTAGCAGCGTTGTCCAGGCGCTGGTTAGCGCGTGCTGCGTCGTCTTTAGCAGCCTGAACGTCGGAACGCATTGCGTTCACGTCGTTGCTCAGCTGGTCAACTTTAGCGTTCAGAGTCTGAACGTCAGAAGACAGCTGATCGATTTTAGCATTGCTGGAGCAACCTGCCAGCAGAGTAGAACCCAGGATTACCGCGCCCAGTACCAGTTTAGTACGATTCATTATTAATACCCTCTAGATTGAGTTAATCTCCATGTAGCGTTACAAGTATTACACAAACTTTTTTATGTTGAGAATATTTTTTTGATGAGAAGACGCTTATTTTTGATCGTTCGCTCAAAGAAGCATCGAAGTGGGCCTGAAGGGGCAAAAATGCTGTGAAAACAGCGCAGTTTAATCGGATTCATCTTAAATAATCTTAAGTTAAATAGTGAATTCCGATTTGATTTTTAAAACGACTCACGGCAAACAAGAATAAAAAAAGCGCCACGAAGGCGCTTTTTTAACATATCTGAACTTAAGTGAAATAATTACAGGACGTGAACAGATGCTGTGTTGGTGGTACCGCTTGGTACCAGAGCACCGGAAACCATCACTACCACGTCACCTTTCTGCGCCAGGCCACTCTGCACAGCAACTTCTTTGCCCAGACGGTAGAAATCATCGGTAGAGGAGATCTCTTTCACCAGCTGCGCGGTAACGCCTTTAGACAGTACCAGCTGACGGGCGGTCAGTTCATTGGTGGTCAGCGCCAGAATGGTCGCGTCCGGGAAGTATTTACGGATAGCGCGAGCAGATTTACCACCCTGAGTCGCCACGACGATCAGCGGAGCTTCCAGTTTCTCAGCTGTTTCTACTGCACCACGGCACACGGCTTCGGTGATGCGCAGCTTGCGGCTGTCGTTGTTGAAGTCCAGACGGCTGGTCATCACGCGGTCAGTACGCTCACAGATGGTTGCCATGATGGTAACGGCTTCCAGCGGGTATTTACCTTTTGCGGATTCGCCGGAAAGCATCACAGCATCGGTGCCGTCGAGGATGGCGTTCGCTACGTCACCGGCTTCTGCGCGGGTTGGACGTGGGTTTTTGATCATGGAATCCAGCATCTGAGTCGCGGTGATAACGACCTTACGTGCGCGGATACATTTTTCGATGATCATCTTCTGCGCGAAGATAACTTCTTCAACCGGGATTTCAACGCCCATGTCGCCACGAGCAACCATAATGCCGTCAGACGCTTCGAGGATTTCGTCGAAGTTGTTCAGGCCTTCCTGGTTTTCGATTTTGGAGATGATCTGGATGTGCTCGCCGCCGTGTGCTTTCAGGTGCTCACGAATTTCCAGCACGTCGGAACGCTTACGGATGAAGGAAGCAGCAACGAAGTCAACGCCTTGCTCGCAGCCGAAGATCAGATCCTGTTTGTCTTTCTCAGCCAGTGCTGGCAGCGCGATGGACACGCCCGGCAGGTTAACGCCTTTGTTTTCGCCCAGGTCGCCGTTGTTCAGCACTTTACAGATAACTTTATTGCCTTCGATGGCGGTTACTTCCATGCCGATCAGGCCGTCGTCAACCAGAATGGTGTTGCCGACGCTCAGATCGCTGGTGAAGCCTTCGTAGGTCACAGCAACGGTTTCGCTGTTGCCGACAACGGTTTTGTCCGTGGTGAAAGTGAAGGTCTGACCTGCTTTCAGGGAGACGTCGTTGCCGCCTTCCAGCTTAATAGTACGAATTTCCGGACCTTTGGTGTCCAGCAGGATAGCGGCTTTCTTGCCGGTTTTGCTCATCACGTTGCGCAGGTTCTGGATGCGCTGGCCGTGTTCGGCGTAGTCACCGTGAGAGAAGTTCAGACGCATAACGTTCATGCCAGCGTCCAGCATTTTGGTCAGCATCTCTTCGGATTCGGTTTTTGGACCGATGGTGCAAACAATTTTGGTCTTTTTCATGACAGTCTTAGTCTTTAAGTTGAGAAGGATAGGGGAATCTGTGTTCGTGGGCGCACTGCCACGACGTCAAGCCTGTGTTACGAAAGTTGCTATGCCACGAGTTAAGAATAGGTGACATCAAAAAAGCGTGCAGAGGAAAGTGAGCCTGGTTTACAGCTACGTGGGAAGGATGACATTTTGGGTTGTTTTTTATGCAGTCCAATGCGCTGAAACCATTCAAGAAAGAATCGGGGCGCATTATACGAGGTTACGGGTAAAAAAGAAAATGAAAACGCCGTTTCAGAACAAGACGATAGCGCTTAACAAAATCCCTACGCTTTGATCTTTTCGTTGTAACACAATCCGGCGCGAAAAGGGCACCGATTCGCGCTATTATCTCTAATGATTTGAAAATTAATGCGTTATCAGGAGCGGGAAATGGGCAATCAAAGTAAAGATGAAGCGCTGTACCAGGAGATGTGCCGCGTGGTGGGGAAAGTCGTCCTCGAAATGCGCGATCTTGGTCAGGAGCCAAAGCATATCGTGATCGCCGGCGTGCTGCGTACCTCGCTTGCCAATCAGAAAATCAAACGCGCTGAGCTGACCCGCGAAGCTATGGAGCGAGTGATAGCGGCGTTGGCGGGTCAGTAAACGTTCTTTCCTGCATGCGGCCGGGCGTCACCCCAAAGCGCAGTCGGAATGCCGCAATAAAAGCGCTGGTATTATCATAACCACAGCGCCAGGCCACTTCACCTACGGGAAGACCTTTATCCAACAGCGAAAGTGACGTAATCAGCCGGGACTGCTGCCGCCATTGGCTGAAGCGCATCCCTGTTTCCTGCGAGAAAAGACGGCTGAGCGTGCGAGGGCTAATCCCCCATTGCTGCGCCAGCTCGGGCTGAGAAAGGCGACAGCCTTCGGGGTTGAGTAGCATATCTGCAATGTTACGCAACCGCCTGTCCGTCGGGAGCGGCAGATGCAGCGGTAAAGTGGGCGTCAGCGCAAGCTCATCGAACAGCAGCGTCATCAGGTGCGAATGATAGTTTTCAGGCTGTGCAGGAGCAGGCGAAGCCAGTCGCAAAAGCAGGGCCCTCAGGAAATCGTTTGCTGCGAAAACTGCGGCAGTGGCAGGAAAATTTGCGCCATCAAGATAAAAGCTCATCCCTTTAACCGACGACGGTACGCGAGCAGCATGGTCTGTACCCGGCGGAAACCAGCCCAGCGTGCCGGGCATTACCGCCCATTGTTGCTCACGCGTTTCCACAAGAATCATTCCCCGTTCAACCACATAAAGCTGAGCTTCAGGATGCTGATGCCAGGGCGTGTTGTGCGCGTGCTGATGCTGAAGCGGCTGGGTATGAAAGCGGATCACAATGGCTGATTATCCGTATTGAATGGCTGAATGTGGATATTATACCTGCCACAGAGCGCAGTATCCTTGTTTTCATCAAACACGGAAAACCCGGAGACCTAAGATGACGGCAACACAGCGTATTGAACAGGCCCTGCTGCAAATAGTTTGCCAACCAGAGCATGATGAATCCCGGATTGCAGACTACTTTTCGCCCCATTATGCGCAGTGGGTTGATGGGAAAATGCTGGACTACGCCGGATTTGTGCAGCATATGGCGGTGGTGAAAGCGGCGACAAGCCGCATCCATATTGACATACAGGCCATTGCCGAAAACGGCAATGAAGTGTTGACCCATCATCGGGTGAGCGTCGTCAAACCCGACAGAAGTGAGGCGGTAATAGATGTATTTGCACGCTTCACCCTCTGCGAGGGAATGATCGTCCGCTGTCAGGAGCTGACCTGGCCGCTCAGCGGCGCGAAAGAAGACCGGGATTTAGGGAGCCGACGCTAGATCAGACAATCCCGCTTTGGTGCGCCACCCGTTGCGGATTGCCAATGAGTTGGAGACGGGGTAAAAGCTGAGGCCATTGAGGTGTAACGCCGGGTAAGGCTGGCATTCCCGGCTGCGGGAGTTAAGATACGCCTTTGATGGATTTGAGGTTTTCATATGAGCATGCCACTGCATATTCTTGCCGCCGGAAGCCTGAAGCGGGCGTTTATTCCTTTATGTCAGCAGTTCAGCGCGTCAACCGGTATCCCCGCCAGGGTTGATTTTGGCCCGGCAGGTCTGCTGCGTGAACGCATAGAGGCCGGAGAGCGCTGCGATTTATTTGCATCGGCTAATACACTGCATCCGCAAACGCTGCTAAACAGCGGAAGAGCGCAGGCGGTAGAGACGTTTGCGTTCAATCGCCTCAATCTGACGGCACGAAAAACGACACAGACCGAAAATGCCGACTGGCTGGCGCTGCTGACGAACACGGCGTTGCGTCTGGGCACCTCAACGCCCGGCTGCGATCCGTCCGGGGATTACACCTGGCAGTTGTTCACGCGGCTTGAAGCTCGTTACCCGTCGCTGACGCTAAAAGCCAGGGCGAAAATGCTGGTTGGCGGGAGGGAATCCCTTACTGTTCCGACAGGCGAAATGGCCAGCGCGTGGCTGATTCGTCAAAACCTCACCGATCTGTTTATCGGCTACGCGCATTATGCGCAGGCGCTGGAAAAAACTGACGATCTGCGTATCCTCGCGATCCCGGACGAATTCCAGACGCGCTGCGAGTACCAGCTGGCGCTGATGAATGCGGACGCTGAACCATTGGCGCAGTTCATCGTCGGCCCTGACGGACAGGCATTTTTGCGTCAGGCAGGTTTTCTAACGCTCGATGGCGAATAAAGGTGCTACCACCTGGCGCGGATAATCCTCCAGCGTCAGGGTGCGAACCGGTACGCCGTAGGCGTCCAGCAGATGTTCTTCCGTTACGATTTCCGCCGTTTCCCCGGCCAGCCATTCGCCGTCTGGCAATAGCAGCAGCGTATGGCTTGCTACCTGCAATGCATGCGTCGGATCGTGAGTGGTGAAAATGACGCTGCGCTGCTGGCGATGCGCCAGATGGCTGATGAGCTGCAACACCACCTGCTGGTTTGACAGATCGAGCGCGGAGCAGGGCTCATCGAGCAAAATATTCTGGCTGCCGCTGACCAGCGCGCGGGCGATCATCACCAGCTGCTGCTGGCCGCCGGAAAGTGCACCAAACGTCCTGCCCGCCAGTGAACCGATACTGAGCTGTTCCAGGGCAAACATGACCTGCCGCTTATCTTCCACCGTTGGCTGAGAAAAGAGCCCAACGTGACGGGCGCGGCCCATCAGTACGATATCCTGAACCTGCCAGGCAAAGGCCGGATGGAACGACTGCGGGACGATGCTCACTCCACCTTCCACCGTCAGATTGCCACCCAGCGCCGGCAGAGCCCCGGTAAACGTCTCCAGCAACGTGCTTTTCCCGCGCCCGTTAGCACCAAGCACGGCCCAGATATCTCCGGGCTGGCAGGTAAAACTCAGCGGTGAAAATAGCGGGCTACCGTGGCCGTACAGCAGTTCGCTGACGGATAAAGAGGCGGCGATCATCGTGCACTCCTGCGGTTGCTGTAGATGAGCAAAAAGGTGAAGACCGGCGCGCCAACCAGTGCGGTGATGATGCCGATAGGGATTTCTGCGGCGGTCAGCGTGCGGGCCAGGTCGTCTGCCGCCACCATAAACGCGCCACCGAGCCAGAAGGCGGTCGGCAGCAGGCGACGATGATCGGCCCCCACGAATAATCGCGCCAGATGCGGGATCACCAGCCCGGTCCAGGCAATGCTGCCGCTGACGGCGACCTGAGCGGCGACCAGCAACGCGCAGCAAATCAGCACGACCCGCCGTAATGGCCTGACCGACACGCCAAGCGCGCGGGCATCCTTCTCATCCAGCGACAGCAGATTGATGCGCCAGCGCAGGGCGAACAAAACGCCACCGGTGAGCAGGACCGGTGCCACGATCAGTGAGATTTTATGCCAGTTGGCGGTCGCGAAGCTGCCGAGCAGCCAGAAGACGATATTTGGCAGGACTTCTTCGGTATCCGCCATGTACTGCATCAGGCTCACCAGCGCGGCGAAAAAACCGCTGAGAATAATGCCGGAGAGGATCAGCACCAGCGTGCTTTCACGCCCCTGGAGCGTGGCTATCAGATACACCAGCCCGAGCGCCGTGAGGCCGAAACCAAAGGTAGAGCTCATCATCAGCAAGGGGCTCAGCCCCAGAAGGATCGCCAGCGTGCCGCCGAAAGCGGCTCCGGACGTCACGCCGATAATGTGCGGATCAACCAGCGGATTGCGAAACACGCCCTGCAAAGTGGCGCCACTGAGCCCCAGCGCGGCGCCGCACATAAATGCCATCACTACGCGCGGCAGACGTACCGACCAGACGATCTGACTGGCGATGTCCGGTTGTTGCTGGGAATGAAGCAGGCGTGAAATCACTTTGCTCAACGGCAGGTGATACTGACCGAGACAGAGGGAAATCAATGCCAGCAGCAGCGTGAGGAGGATCAGCGCAGATTGCAGGCCGCGAAAGCGGGCTTCACTGAGCATCCGCTTTCCAGTTCACGCGATAAAAGCGCTGATAGTAATCCTGTGCCTGTTTATCCACATCGACGGTGTTGTAGCGTTCCGGATAGAGCTTTTTCGCCATCCACAGTTCGCCAATCGCCAGCGCTTCGGGCATTGGATAGCCCCACGCTTTGGCGTATTCCGGCATAAGCCAGACACGATGATTTTTGACGGCATCAATGGCCTGCCACTGTGGATCGCTTTCAATCTGTTTCACTACCTGCGGATAGCGGTCCTGTACGAAAATCACCTGAGGATTCCACTGCAAAACCTGCTCCAGTGAAACCTGGCGCGCGCCTTTCACCGTGGCTGCCGCGACGTTCAGCGCTCCGGCATGCTCCATCATCAGGCCGGTATATTTTCCGGAGCCGTAGGTGTTAAGGTCCGGGTTCGCCATATAGACGCGGACTTTTTTATCCTGCGGAATATCTGCCACCGGGGCATTGGCTTTTGCCCGCGCGGTGAAGGTGTAGTTAATCAGCTGTTCGGCTTCTTTTGGACGTTCCACCACGTCACCGATCAGGCGAATCCCCTGTTTCAGTCCGTCGTTGTAGGCCTGCTCTTCGTTCGCCATCGTCGGGTTCATTTTGTTCTTTTCGCCAGCAGCGTCTTCACGCAGAGAAACGGCCACCACCGGAATACCGGCATTCTGAATCTGCTGAATCATTTCTGTCGGGGCGTAGTTTGCGACAAAAACTACCTGCGGATGCAGCGCCAGCAGGCTCTCGATATTGGCCTGGGTCAGATCGCCGGGCATCGGCAGGGTAGCTATCTTCGGCATAAAGCGGGCGAACTGCGGGCCAAGCTGTTTCTTCCAACTGCTCAGTACGCCAACCACGTCATCCTGAGCATTGAGCTGCACCAGAAGGTTCAGCGTCTGATGCTGAAGCACCACCACGCGATTGACATGATCGGGCAGCGTGACCTGGCGACCCAGCTGGTCGGTAACGGTGCGATCGGCGTGCGCCACATTGACGGTGAATAGCGTGCCAAAGGCAAGGGCAGTACAAAGAGAAAGGCGGTGTAGTCTGGACATAAATGTGCTCTGAGAAGGGAAATAATCGCTATGCATTAAATTATATAGCGATGCGGAGTGCAAACCTTTCGGGCCGAATACCCCTTCTGGATCAACAGAACATAACGATTTGTCGGTGATGGCAGAAAAAGCTGAACCATAATTACCCGGCGTTATTACCCGCTGCGCATGTTGCATAAGGCCAATAACTTATGTATTTTTATGCAAATTAAATGCATAAAAAGGTAATGATATGATCGGTAAATGGATGAAAGCCTGCTGCCTCACGGCGGCCCTCGCGGTCAGCGCACACGCGGCAGCAGAAACCTATGTAGTGGGCGCGGGCGGAACCTATCGCCCGTTTGAGTTTGAAAATAATCAGAAGCAGCTGGAAGGTTTTGATATCGATCTGATTAAGGCCATCGCGAAAGCCGAAAATTTCGATATCAAACTGGTCAATACGCCGTGGGAGGGGATTTTCGCGACCCTGAACTCCGGCGATCGCGACATCATCATTTCTGGTATTACCATCACCGACAAGCGTAAGCAGATGGTCGATTTCTCGGCACCGTACTTCCCGGCAGAACAGTCCATTGTGGTGCCAAAGGATTCGAAAGTGGGCTCGCTGGCAGACCTGAAAGATCAGAAAGTCGGCGTCGTAAATTCCAGTACCGGCGATATCGTGGTATCTGACGTGCTCGGCAAAAACAGTACCGCCATCAAACGCTTCGACAATACGCCGCTGATGTTGCAGGAGCTGTTTGAAGACGGCGTGAGCGCGGCGGTGGGCGACGTCGGCGTGGTGAAGTACTACATCAAACAGCACCCGGAGAAACAGTTCAAACTGGTGCCGGACGCTAAATTCGAGCGCCAGTATTTTGGTATCGCAGTGGCTAAAGGCAACGCTGAGCTGCTCAACAAGCTGAACGCCGGGCTGAAGAAAATCGTTGCCGACGGCACCTACGCGAAAATCTATCAGACCTGGTTTGATGCCGACGTACCTGCGTTACCGGCGCAGTAATCATTCGTAATGTTACGGCGATCGCCTCTGTGGACGGTCGCCGTTTTTTTCAGGGATAAACTATGACGGGATTCCGTTGGGAAATTATTGAGGAGTATGGCCCGCTGTTCGTGGATGGCGCGATAATGACCCTCAAATGCACCATTATCTGCGTGATCCTCGGCACGCTGTGGGGGCTGACGCTCGGGCTTGGGCGAATGGCGAAAGCAGAGCATGGACCGTGGAAATATGTGCTTCGCTACCTGGTGCAGTTTCCGGTGCGCTTTTACGTCAGCGCATTTCGTGGCACGCCGCTGTTTGTGCAGATCATGGTGGTGCACTTTGCGCTGGTGCCGTTGTTCATCAACCCGCGTGATGGGTTACTGGTGACAAGCGGCGTGATGAGCAGCGATTTTGCCCGCGAGCTGCGCTCGAACTACGGCGCATTTTTGTCATGTATCGTCGCCATTACGCTCAATGCGGGCGCTTATGTTTCCGAAATTTTCCGTGCGGGCATCCAGTCGATCGATAAAGGACAGATGGAAGCCTCACGCGCGCTCGGTATGCCGTGGTGGAAAACCATGCGCAAGGTGATCCTCCCGCAGGCTTTCCGCCGCATCCTGCCGCCGCTGGGTAATAACGCAATTGCCATCGTCAAAGATTCCTCGCTGGCTTCGGCGATAGGGCTTGCCGATCTGGCCTACGCCGCGCGTACGGTGTCGGGGGCCTATGCCACCTACTGGGAACCCTACCTGACCATTTCCCTGGTGTACTGGGTCATAACGTTCGTGCTGGCGCAGCTGGTTAACCGTCTGGAAAAGAGGTTTGGCAAAAGTGATTCACATTAAAAATCTGCATAAGCATTTCGGTGACAGCCACGTGCTCCGCGGCATCGACTGCGAGATTCAACCGCAGGAAGTGGTCTGCGTGATAGGCCCGTCCGGCTCCGGGAAAAGCACATTTCTTCGCTGCATGAACGCGCTGGAAAGCGTAACGGAAGGCGAAGTGGTGGTGAACGGTTTTGCCGTGCACGATAAGAGCACCGATCTCAATAAGCTGCGTGAAAGCGTGGGCATGGTCTTCCAGCGTTTTAACCTGTTCCCGCACATGACGGTGCTGGAAAATCTGCTGATGGCGCCGATGTCGCTGCGCGGCATGACGCGCAATGATGCGATTATCTTTGCCGAAGAGCTGCTGGCAAAGGTCGGACTCAGCGATAAACGCGATGCCTGGCCAT
Source organism: Scandinavium sp. (assembly GCF_032012665.1). Taxonomy (NCBI): domain Bacteria; kingdom Pseudomonadati; phylum Pseudomonadota; class Gammaproteobacteria; order Enterobacterales; family Enterobacteriaceae; genus Scandinavium; species Scandinavium sp. The sequence continues at coordinate 2,913 of NZ_DALZVG010000004.1, read as the reverse complement.
CGAGCCTTTCAGGCGGGCAGCAGCAGCGGGTGGCAATTGCCCGTGCGCTGGCGATGCGACCCTCAATCATGCTCTTTGATGAGCCGACTTCCGCGCTCGACCCTGAACTGGTGGGCGATGTACTTGAAGTGATGAAGAATTTGGCCAGGGAAGGGATGACGATGGTCATCGTGACCCACGAGATGGGGTTTGCCCGAGAAGTGGCTGACAGGGTGATTTTTATTGACCAGGGCATTATTCAGGAGCAGGGCACGCCGGAACGGATTTTCAGCGCGCCGCAAAACCCACGTACGGCGGCTTTCCTCAGTAAGGTACTGTAAGTAAACGTGTCCAGCGATGCCAGCTGACTTGTCGGAATGGCATCGCTGGATTACGCTTTAACGCTCACCTCTCAGCAAATTGATCTTTATGGCCTGGTTCTCACGCTTACTGGCGGACATCCCCGGCATTCGCCATGCCTTCCTCGACGTTCACGAATCTGCCGTTTTCGACAAATCCCGACTGGTGGATATCAAACAGGTTCACGGGGCTAATATTCTTCATTTGACTGAAACGCCTGCACAAAGACCGCAGGTGGACGGAGTACTGACTTCCCTCACTGGCAAGTCGATCGGTATCGTGACTGCCGACTGTATACCCGTGCTGATGGCGTCCCGGGACGGGCGTTGGATTGCCGGGCTGCATGCCGGATGGCGCGGGGCAGCGCAAGGCATTTTGCAGGAAAGCGTCAGGCGATTCAGTGCCCATGGCGTTGCTGCTGAAGATATTTTAGTGGCCACCGGGCCACATATTCGTGCCTGTTGTTATGAAGTCTCTGGCGCGTTTCGTCAGACGTTGCTGGAAACGCCTGCGGGCTATCTGGTGCGTGACTATGCTGAGCAATTATTCTCTTCATGGCCGAAAACCCCCAATCCGAACAGCCCGGCAGCACGTGAAGAGAACAGCCTGTGGTTTGACTTATTGGCATTTTGCCAACTGCAGTTGCTGGATGCTGGCATAAGCAGAAAACATATCGATTGTCTGGCAGCCTGTACTTACTGTCATCCTGAGATACTGGGTTCTTACCGGCGGCGGACTCATCAACCTGCAACCAAAACGCAGCAGATCTCATGGATTGAGCGTATTGGCTAATTGCAGGCAGAGCAGCGGCCCTGTTTCAGCTTGAGAAGAAGCCTGATACCACTCTGCTAATTAATTAAAATTTAACGACAATATTTCTCAGGATTTGTTTTTCAGAATTTTCGAGCCCGATATTAGACTATTTCATCTGTTTTAAATGACGCTGTTTATATTATTCTGTGTGCGGTAATCATTTTCTGAACATGGAATGTATGAATCAAGGAAGAAAAATTCGGCCCACGCTCTATCTCTTTGAGCCACGTATGTTGCTGCGTTCCGTTATCAGCAGCGTTCTCGAGCAGCAACGCTGCAACTTTCATTCATCGCAGACGCTGGCTTATTTAATGGAAAATGTCTGTGGCGATAAGGCAAATAGCAAAATAATACTCGCGGGCGTTGCTGGTGCGGGGCCTGCTTTACCCGATCTGCTGCGGTTTATCCGCAATGCTAAATCATTAAAAATAAAAACCGTCCTCTGGGTTCCTGCCGGATATCCGTGGATGTTCAGAGTGTTGCGCGCTTTACATGCGGTAAAGGTGCTGTCGGAAGAAAATGTTGTTGATGAACTTATACCGATGCTCAACGCTATTGATGGCGTAAATCCTTTGTTGAGCAGAAATGCTGAGTCGCCTGCTCGCTCCCGCCGTATTACGCTCACCGAACTTGAGATTTTGCTGCAATTTGCCGCCGGACTGTCGTCTAAAGAAATGGCCGATTCCCGTCAATGTAGCTACAAAACGATTTTTTCGTGGAAGCATAATATCTGTGAGGCATTAAATATCGACACTCACGCTCAATGGCTGGAAATGCTGACTGAGATTGTGCAACTATCTTCATTGTATCAGGCAGAAGAACATTATGGCGCATTATAATATTTTATCCCTTTCTCAACCCTCTCTTTGGTATATGGGCCTTGAGCAGGGCTTTATGCAGCTGGCACGGACTAACCCCGGCTGGACGTTTTCAATGACCAGCAAAGCGGTGGAGAGCGACTCAAAGCCAAATCTTTATCTGCTGGATTTGACCACTGAACAAGAGGGGGTCCCGGAGTCTGTTCACCTTTCAGGCACGCGAGTACTGGCGTTGGTGCATGCGTCACAGCGCCGGATGATAAAAACGCTGCTCCAGACAAGCCGCTGTTCGGTTCTCTGTGTGGATGAATACCACTGTAATTTCCGCGAGATTGTGGAGGCCAGCGCACGAAATAAGCGCTTCCTGAGCCCGCTTATTCGCGAAATTTCGCGCCTGGCACCTGCACCTGCAAGCACGGTGGCTCTGACCGAGACGGAAAGCAAGATCCTCGACTATATCCGCGAAGGGAAAAATGGAGTGGAAATATCCCAGGCTCTGTTCCGTAGTCAGAAGACTATCAGCAGCCACAAGCGCAATATTATGCGCAAGTTCGGCGTCAGAAACGACCTGGCGCTCAGGCAAAAATTACGGCTTCTGTCTGAGGAAGCAGCATAAGCCTTAAATCGTCAACACTGCGAAGTTTTTATTGGCGTTAGATCAGGAGCAAACGGAACTGAAAGGGCAAAAATCCAGGGAGAGAAGAGATGTCATACAGAATGGTGCGTCCGAGTGGACTCGAACCACCGACCCCCACCATGTCAAGGTGGTGCTCTAACCAACTGAGCTACGGACGCACATAGAGAAAAGCAATGGTGCGTTCAATTGGACTCGAACCAACGACCCCCACCATGTCAAGGTGGTGCTCTAACCAACTGAGCTATGAACGCAATGGTGCGTCCGAGTGGACTCGAACCACCGACCCCCACCATGTCAAGGTGGTGC
>NZ_DALZVG010000003.1:198273-301705 GCF_032012665.1 Scandinavium sp. | reverse complement strand
CGAACAGGCCTCGTCGTGAGGACAGAATTTGTCTACGGGCGTGGGGTCAGTCCACGCGACCTCCATCATCTGCAGCTTCTGCAACAGGGCACAGCAGATTAACCATCGAACCATACTCATCACACAGCATAAACGCCTGCCCTCACCAGTTGGTGCTTTGCTTTATATAAAGGAGATTACTGATGTCAGAACTTACCTTCACCGAACCCGAAGTGTTAACCGACCATACCGACGTAATTTGCTCCACCAGTATTGAGCGTATCGTCACCGGACGTAATAACGCACTGGAATGCATCGACACTCTGATCCAGCAACTTGACACGATCTCGCAGGTCACTACCAGCATCTGGCGCGATCTGATGAACAAATCCGGGACGATTGCACTAATGGATGCCCAGGCACGTGACGAATGGTACGATAGTCTGGAGAAGGACGACATCCCCACCATAAGTAAAGACAATATTGTCAGTACCTTTGAGCAGCATCAAAATAAAGCGAAGTCTTTGAGCGCGGGATCATTAACGTATTTAAAGGGCTGAGCTGGGACTACAAGAGCAGCAGCCCATGTATGTTTGGTAAGAAAATCATCGTCGATGGTAAGAAGACTTTGGTCTGCAAAGCAGCGTTTGCGTACATCGTGAAGAAAAGCTGGCATATTGATGTAGGAGATGGAGGTAACAGCTTTTATCATTTTACTCTTGAGAACAGTGAGAGCTTGAGACAAATCAAATGCGCAGACAACTTGTTCAAATGATGAGGTACAAACAGTATCACCCTCAAAAAGATGTACATAAGAAGCAAACTCATAATGTCAGCATCTTCGTTCCCCGGTTCGAGACACCAAAAACCGACAAATACGGACCGAGGGTACAATTGAGGGTATAAAATTAATCACATCAAAAATAAACCATAAAAATCAATATGAAATTGCAACACATCGATTCCGATTCCGCCACTATTTAAAGAACCCGCCCAAAAGGCGGTTTTTTGCTTTTCTGCTTCCGGACTCTGCATCGAAGCGGGTTCGATGATTCGCTCGCGGAATGACACCCTCATCCCGCGAGCAAAACTCAGGTCTACTCTTTCCGGCTCTCCACTATCAGCGGCTCGATATCGCTCTCTTTCTTGATGACCAGAGACTCATCACCGCGAAGGCAGGTGCCACCATAGTTGCCACCCACGGTGAAGGTGCACACCTGAATGTACTTGCCGTCGACGTTGGGCAGGCACCAGAGCTGCTGGTAGATATTTTTACGGTCGACGAACTTGCCTGAGCTTTGGTCCAGCAGCTCTTCATCGTGGCTGACAAGGTCGATATTGCTGCCGCAGCGGCCTGAAATCGGCTTCACCGCATAGCCGGTTTTCGCCAGCTCCTCATTGACCACAAAATCCGTATCCAGCAGATAACGGTGATTCGGGAAGAGCTGCCAGAGCACCGGTAGAATAGCCTTGTTGCCCGGCACTACCGTCCACAGCGGTTCAAAGACCATCACTTCCGGGCGCAGCAGCACGTCTATCAGGCGTACTTCATTATCCGGGTGGCCCGTGCGGATCGGCACGGCGGCAAACTCGGTTTCGCTGACTTCACGCACCTGCTCAATAGCGGTTTCCCACGCCCAGGTTTTCCACACGCAGTTCACCGGACGGTTGTCACCGTCGATCAGCAGCCCGGCGGCATCCCAGCGTAGCTCGTCCAGGCCGTAGAGAATTTTGCTGTCAAACCCGGCTTCCGTCAGCGCCTTTTGCATAAAGCGGGCGTGATAATTTTCCTCCAGATCCTTGTCCTGCATGATGTGGACAAACGGGCGAGCGCTGCTGTGTTTCCACGCGCCAATCAGTTCGCTTAACAGCTCTTCTGAAGGGTTATAGCCTTCGCCACGATAGCCCGTTTTTGCCCACTGCTCCAGAATCAGGCCACCTTCGGTATGGCACGACGCCGAATCGGCGTTGTACTCATAGACCTTCAGCCCACGCTCATCCATGCAGAAATCCATGCGCCCGGTGATCATATCGTGGCGACGCCGCTGCCAGGAAAGACGTAAGCGTGGCCAGAGGATTTTCGGGATGTCGAACAGCGCCAGCAGCGAGTCATCCTTCATCACCTTGTCGGTGGCGTGCAGATACATCAGGTGCAGTTCGTTGGTCGCCTTCACCAGCTCCTGCTCGGCGCACTCGGTGATGGTGAAATACTGACAGGGATCTTGATTGATAAAGTGACCGTTGGCCCGAACGTAGGCGGCCTGCAAAGGCTCCTGCTCGTTCAGCCATGCGCCATCGAACTGACCTTTATTTTCCAGGCGCGCGCCCTGAATATTCAGCGCTTTCCCCGGCAGCGCGGGCTGCGGCAGGCTGTGTTCATTGTTTTCCGTCTGGATCATCCACCCCAGAATGGTGGTGTCATCAAACGTGTCTTCAATGGTGTAGTGCCCGTCCTTCACGACCAGCGTCAGCTCGCGCGTCCACTGCTGGCCCTGCGGCAGCGGATGATGAATCACGTTCTGTTCGGCCACGCGAACCTTATTGCCCACCAGCTGCGTGATGACCGCCACGTGGCCAGTTTCATTGAACTCGCCGCCCTTCTGCCAGATAAGCAGCGAACCCGCTACCGGCGGACGTTTTGAGCCATTGGCAAACGCCTGCAGCGGCAAAAGATTATCGTTCACCACCTGGCGTAAAAAGCGCAGGGAAAAAATCTCATAGGCCATGCCGACATCGGTAAATACAAAGCCGTAGGTCAGAAACAGAAAGCGGCGCGCAAACTCAACGCACTGCCATTTGTGGCCCATGTATTCGTTATCTATATAGCTGCGAAAAGAAACATCGCTGTGAGAGAAATCAGGACCTAAACTGCTGTAGTTTGAGGAGTAAATCGCCACGCCTCCCGGCGCATACCCTAACAACGTTCCAAAAGGTGCATCACTGCCGGAGATTCCAGTACTCATTCTTCCAACCTAATTTTTCGTTCGGGGGAGCAGGCGGCTTACTGAATTCCTGTCGTCGTCTGCGCATTGCCAATGTTCTGACAGAAGTGGCTTAATCATACACCTCGCAGATAAGATAATCGAAACGACAACACAACATCAGGAGTCAACATGAGCTTACAGGCACAGGCGCTGGAGTGGGGGCACGGTCCAAAAACTTTCGAGGTTTTTCTGGAACCTACCTGCCCCTTCTCGGTAAAAGCGTTCAACAAACTTGACGCGCTGCTGGCCGCCGTCGGAGAAGATAAGCTGACGATAAAAATCCGTTTGCAGTCACAGCCGTGGCATCTTTTCTCTGGCGTAATCGTCCGCTGCATTCTTGCCGCATCAACCTTGCCGGACGGTAAAGCCAAAGCCAAAAAAGTGATGCAGGCGGTGGCAGATCGTCGGGAGGAGTTTGAATTCACGGATCATTGCAGCGGGCCGAATATGCAGGCCACGCCGCAGGACATTCTGGAACGTATTGAACGCTACAGCGGCGTACAGGTCGCCGAAGCGTTCGCGGTGCCGGAGCTGCAAACGTTGATTAAATGGCACTGTAAATACGCCCGCCAGAACGGGATCCACGTGTCGCCGACGTTTATGGTAAACGGGCTGGTTCAGCCAGATTTAGGCAGCGGGGATGATATTGCCGTTTGGGCTGAGCGAATTCTGGCATAACCACTGAGCGTTGCCCGGTGTCTGATTGCCCGGTGGCGGCTGACGCCTTACCGGGCCTACAGTTGAGTGTTCACCCAGGCCGGGCAAGTCACGCGCCGCCCGGCCATCCAACGTTATCCCACCAGCAGCGTTTTCGCCTCCAGATAAGCCTGTATGCCCCATTTGCCCATTTCGCGGCCCAGGCCGGACTGCTTCATGCCGCCGAACGGCGCTTTAGGTTCATGTGCCATCGTATTGACCAGCACACGACCCGATTCAATTTGCTGCGCAACGCGCACTGCATGTTCGGTGTTGCTGCCAAGCACCATCGCACTCAGGCCATAGGTCGTGTCGTTAGCGATAGCCAGCGCTTCGGCTTCATCGTCGTAAGGGATCATCACCAGAACCGGGCCAAAAATCTCTTCACGGGCAATGCGCATCTGGTTATGCCCGACAAAGACGGTCGGCTTCACGCCCCAGCCCTGCGTCATGCCCGCCGGGCGCCCTTCTCCGCCAACCAGCAGCTTCGCTCCCTCTTCCACGCCAAGACGAATGTAGTCCTGCACGCGCTGCCACTGCTTGCGGCTGACCATCGGGCCGATATCGGTATTTTCATTACGCGGATCGCCGGACTGCACCTTACTTACCGCCTGAACGAACGCCTGTTCAAATTCCGTCTGGCGGCTACGCGGCACCAGAATACGCGTTCCGGCGACGCACGCCTGGCCACTGTTCATAAACCCTGCGGCCAGCGCCAGCGGCACGGCCCGATCGGTTTCGGCATCGTCCAGAATAATCGTCGGTGACTTCCCGCCGAGCTCGAGCGTCACGCGCTTCAGGGTCCGCGCTCCGCTTTCAACGATATGCTTGCCCACCGCCGTCGAACCGGTAAAAGAGATTTTGGCGATATCCGGGTGATGATTAATCGCGTCGCCCACCACCTCGCCGCGCCCGGTAATGATATTGAACACGCCCGCCGGAATACCGGCTTCATGCAGCGCTTCGGTCACAACCTGAGTCTGAATGCCGCTCATCTCGCTCGGTTTGATCACCGCCGTACAGCCCGCCGCCATCGCCGTGGCAAGCTTATTGCAGATAAACCCGGCGTCGCTGTTCCACGGCGTGATAAGCCCCGCCACGCCCACCGGGGTCATGATCACCTGCGCGCTGCCTGCCTGCTCAACAAATTCAAACGACTCCAGCGCCTCAATCGCCTGAGCAATCACGTCTGCCGGGTATTGCGCCATCCAGCGCCCGCGAACCGCAGGTGCACCGTATTCCGTAACGATAGCGTCCAGAAGCTCATCCTCTCGCGCCGCAACGGCAGCGTGCATACGCTTCAGCACGGCGATACGCTCCGCTTTCGTCGTGCTGGACCACGCAGGAAACGCCGCTTTCGCTGCCGCGATCGCCCGTTCGGCGTCGACTTCATCAGCCAGGCGCACGGTGCCAATTACCGCTTCGGTTGTCGGGTTGAACAGTTCAAAGCGCTCTTCGCCGTGCGGAGTAACGAATTCGCCGTTGATGTAAATGCTGTCGATGTGCTGCATGGTATTCCCCACATATTCAGTTTGTGGAGCGAGTATAGAAACGGATGACCGCTACGATAAGAGGGTCTATCCTGAATGGACTGTCACGAAAATCGGGATAATCTATGCATCGCACAGGATTCACGGAGCTGGAAGTGGTGCTCGCCGTCGCCCATCGTCAAAGTTTTCGCGCCGCGGCGCGCGAACTCGGCATGTCTGCCACGGCGGTCAGCAATGCCGTTGCCGGGCTGGAAAGCCGTCTGAAGGTGCGCTTGTTCAACCGTTCCACCCGCAGCGTAGCGCTGACGCCTGCAGGCGAGCGCTACGTCGAGCGGATTGCGCCTGCGCTGGCAGAAATTCAGCGCGCGTCGGAAGAGATCACCGCCGTGCCCGATACGCCCACGGGTACGCTGCGCATTAACGCTCCGCAGGAGAGCGTGTCGATACTGTATGAACCGTTGCTGGAAACATTCCTGAAACGCTATCCGCAAATACGGCTGGAGATCACCAGCGAATCCCGGCTGGTCGATATTGTAGCGGAAGGCTATGACGCGGGGATCCGCCTGGCGGAATCCGTGCCTCAGGACATGATTGCCGTACCGCTCACGCCGGACATCCGCATGCTGATCGTCGCTACGCCGGAGTATCTGGCCAGACACGGCACGCCGCAGTCGCCGGATGATTTACTGAAACATCAGAGCGTCGGCATGCGCATGTCCCACGGCGGCATTTATCACTGGGAGCTGGAGCGCAACCAGCAGAAAATCAACGTCAACGTGCCGCCGCGTATCGTGCTTAACGAGATGCGCGCCATTCATCGCGCCGCCCTCAGCGGGATCGGCATCGCCTTTATTTCCAACTGGTTTGTGGATGAGGATATCGCCGCCGGGCGGCTAATCAGCGTGATGGACGAGTGGAGTCAGCCGTTTGGCGGCCTGCAGCTCTACTACCCCGGCAGACGTCACGTTCCGCCGGGGCTGAAGGCGTTTATTGAGCTAGTGCATGAGCTGCGCAATGAAAGCCGGGTGGCGCTGCGCTAACCCGGCCTGCGCTTTTTGTAGGCCCGGTAAGGCGTAAGCCGTCACCGGGCAGATTTCGCAGGTAAAACTCAGACCTTAAACAACCAGCACGCCGCAAAATGGCGCGGGGCAATCTCCTGCATCGGCGGCTCCTGCTCGCGACAAACCGGCATCACCTGCGGGCAGCGGCTACAGAACCGGCAGCCGCTGATTTCCGCCGTCGGGCCCGGGATTTCCCCTTTCAGCCCGCCGTGATCGAGATGACGCACGCGCGGATCGGGCTGCGGTACGGAGGCCAGCAGCGCTCGCGTATACGGATGCGCCGGGTGCTGATACAGCGTATTGGCCTCTGCCACCTCCACCAGCTTGCCGAGATACATCACCCCAATCCGGCTGGAGATATGGCGCACCATCGACAGGTCATGGGCGATAAACAGATAGGTCAGCCCCAGCTCCTGCTGTAAATCCTGCAGGATATTCACCACCTGCGCCTGCACCGACACGTCCAGCGCCGAAAGCGGCTCGTCGCACAGCACAAACTCCGGGCGTACCGACAGCGCGCGGGCAATGCTGATGCGCTGGCGCTGCCCGCCGCTGAACTCATGCGGGAAACGCTGTAAATGCTCCTGCTTGAGCCCAACTTTATACAACAGCTCTTGCGCACGATCTCGCTGGGTCTGCTTGTCATAGCCATGGATCTGCATCGGCTCGGACACCAGCTGCTGCACGGTCATACCGGGGTTCAGCGAGGAGTACGGATCCTGAAAAATGGCCTGCATCCGGCGACGCAGCGGCTTGAGGGTTTTCTCGTTCGCCTGCGCAATCTCCTGCCCGGCAAAGGTAATCTCGCCGGAGGTGATGTCGAACAGCCTCAGGATCGCCCGCCCGAGCGTCGATTTACCGCAGCCGGATTCGCCCACCAGGCCAAAGGTTTCGCCCGGCAGAATATCGAAACTGACGCCGTCGACGGCCCTGACCGTCAGCCCTTTTCTCATCAGGCCGCCGCCGAGGGAATAGTGCTTACGCAATTCACGTACGCGAATTAATGGCTCCTGACTCATGCGGGGATCTCCTTGTCCTGCCATAGCCAGCATGCAGTGCGGTGGCCGTTATTATTGGCGTAAAACGGTGGCTGCTTGTCACACTGCGCCATCTTCTGCGGGCAGCGTTCAGCAAACGGGCAGCCCGGCGGCGGGTTGAGCAAACCTGGCGGAGAGCCTTCGATCGGCGAAAGACGATGCTCAGGTTCATCTGCACGCGGTAAAGACGCCAGCAGCCCGCGGGTGTACGGATGCAGAGGCTGCCAGAAAATGTCCTCCACGCTGCCCTCTTCCATCACCTGTCCGCCGTACATCACCACCACGCGGCTGCATACCTGCGCCACCACGCCGAGATCGTGGGTGATAAGCAAAATCGCCGTGCCGGTTTCCTGCTGCAGCGATTTCAGCAGACGCAGGATCTGCGCCTGAATGGTCACGTCCAGCGCGGTGGTCGGCTCATCGGCAATCAGCAGCTGCGGACCGCAGGAGAGCGCAATGGCGATCATTACGCGCTGGCGCATCCCGCCGCTGAACTCATGGGGATACTGGTCAAAGCGCCGCTCTGCATCCGCAATGCCCACGCGGCCCAGCATTTCAACCGCTTTGGCTTTCGCCTCACGCTTCGACAGCCCTTTATTGCGGCGCAAAATTTCCGTCATCTGGCGGCCAACGGTCAGCACCGGGTTCAGCGCCGTCATCGGATCCTGGAAGATCATCGCGATATCGTTGCCGCGAATGCGCCGCATCTGCTCCGGCGTTTTCCGTGCAAGATCTTCACCGCGAAAGCGCACATGGCCGCCGGTGATTTTACCGGTATTACCGAGCAGCTGGATCACCGACTTACAGGTGACGCTTTTGCCGCAGCCCGATTCTCCGACGATGCCGACAAGCTCGCCGGGCTGCAGCGCAAAGCTCACCCCGCGCACCGAATGCACTTCGCCGTCGCGGGTAAAGAACGACGTTGTTAAGTTTTCGAGTTCCAGTAAGTTATGCATCACGGTTGGCTCCCGGCTCAAAGGCGGTGCGGAACACGTCGCCCAGCACGTTAAAGCTGAACACCGTCAGCAGGATCAGAATGCCCGGGAACATCGCCAGCCAGGAAGCCTCTCCGATGTACGATTGCGCATTATTCAGCATGCTTCCCCAGGACGCGGCGGGCTGCTGCACGCCAAGCCCGAGGAAGCTTAACGTCGACTCCATCAGAATCGCGGAGGCGATATTCAGCGTGGCGGCGACGATAATCGTTGGCAGCACGCCGGGAATAATGTGGCGCACGATGATCCGCAGCGGATGCTCACCGGACGCGCGGGCGTAGAGTACATATTCTCGCTCCTTCACCGACAGCGTTTCGGCGCGGATCATGCGCGACATGTTCATCCACGTCAGCAGACTGATAATCAGGATGATGCTCTCGACGCCCGGCTTCAGATACGCATTAAGCACCAACAGCAGGAAGAACGCCGGGATCGCCATCAGGATTTCGACGGCACGCATCATCAGGTTGTCGATCCAGCCGCCAAAATAGCCGCTGAGGGTGCCGACCACCGTGCCAATCAGGGTGGAGAAGATCATCACCAGAAAGCCAACCATCAATGAGATCTGGCCGCCGTAGAGCGCGCGGGTGAAATAGTCCCGACCGTATTCATCGGTGCCGAACCAGTGCCCGGCATCGGGCGGCAGCATGCGCGCGCCGAGCGCCATCTGGTCCGGATCGTAAGGGCTGAATCCCGCCGCCAGCGCCGCGAGAATAAAAATGAAGAGCACCAGCAGGGAAAACTGCGCCGGACGATTCCGTTTCAGCTGGTGACGAACGTTTTGCCATCTTCTGCTCATCGTCTGCTACCTCAGCGTCCGGATGCGGGGATCGGCGAAGCGATAGAGCAGATCCGCCAGCAGGTTGCCGAGGATCAGCATCAGCGACGACAACAGGATGATTGCCATGATCAGCGGATAATCCAGCGAGGCGATCGCCTGAATGCCCAGCAGGCCCATGCCCGGCCAGGAGAAGACGCTTTCGGTCACGTACGCGCCCACGATCAGCTCGCCAAACGACAGGCCAAACAGAGTGATCACCGGCAGCAGCACGTTTTTAAGCACGTGACGAAACAGGATCGTGCGGTAAGTAGCACCGTAGGCTAACTGCGTCTGCACGTAGTCTGCAGAAAGCTGACCGATCGTGTTCGAGCGTACGTAGCGCACATAGTTGGAGAGGTTGTAAAAGGTCAGCGCAATACATGGCAGCACGCCGTGGCGCACGACGTCGGCCCAGCTATCCTCGACGCCAATCGTACGCATCCCCATGCTCGGCAGCGCGTTAAGCTGCACGGCAAACACGGTAATGAGCAGAATACCGAACCAGAAAATCGGCACGGAGATGCCGACATAGGCAAACAGGTTGAGAAAGTGATCGAGCCAGCGGTGCTTAAACGCGCCCGCCAGCAGGCCAAGCGGCACCGCGAGGATAATCGCCAGAACCAGCGACGCCCCCATCAGCCCGAGCGTGGCGGGAATGCGTTCGACAATCATTTCCAGCACCGGACGATGGTAGATAAGCGAATAACCGAGGTCGCCCTGAAGGACGTTTTTCAGCCACAGGAAGTATTGGGTGACCAGCGGCTTATCGAGCCCGAGGCTGTGGCGGATACGTTCGATATCCTCTGGCGCCATCCTCGGGGTGATATACGCCTGCACGGGATCGCCCGGCGCAAGCTTCACCAGCAGGAACGCCACCAGCGAAATAAAGAAAAGCATCGGCAGCAGTTGCAGCAGCCGACGCGTCAGCATTGAGTTCACGACATTCCCTTCACAAAACTGGCCGCTGAGAAAGTGCCCGGTGGCGCTACGCTTACCGGGCCTACAGGATTGGTAGGCCGGGCAAACAACGTGCCGCCCGGCACAGAGTCAGCGTTCAGATATCACTGATTATTTTTGATAAATCTTCGACAGATCCTGGAACATATAAACCGGCTTAGGTTCGGCTTCTGCGGTACCGCCAAAGCGTTTATCGACCGCGACCGTCGCATTGGTGTAGGCGATTGGGTAGTACGTCATATCGGTCGCTACGGTCTGCTGAATCTGCCTGTAGATCTCACCGCGTTTGGCAGCGTCTGTTTCAATCGCGCCTTTATCCCACAGCGCGTCGAACTGCGGATTTTTGTAGTGCGCGTAGTTGTAGGCTTCGTTGCTCATAAATAGCGACTTGTAGCCGTCCGGCTCGGCACCCATGATGTAGCCGCCGAGGTTCAGCTCCCACGCGGTGTTCTTCATATCGAGGCTTCGCTGGGACATGGCGTTGGCGTCCAGCGGCATCAGCTCCACGTTAATCCCCAGCGCCTTCAGCTGCTGCTGAATGTAGAGGCTCATGCTCTCCTGGGTTTTATTGGTGTTCACATAGGCCAGGCGCAGCCTGAGGTTCGCCGGAGCACCCGACTCCTTCAGCAAATCCTTCGCTTTTTGCAGATCGAACTTGTACTGGTCCACGTCGTCCGAGTGGTACAGCGTGTCCGGCGTCAGGAACGACGTGGCCGGTTTGGCGTAATCCTGTGAGGTGAACGCAGTAGTGACAAGGTCATCCTTGTTGATGGCATAAGCGATTGCCTGACGCAGCGCTTTGCTCTGCATCACCGGCACGTTCTGGTTGAAGGTCATGTACGCCAGACGCCCTTCCGGATAGGTCACGAAGTCGAATTTGCCGGTGTTTTTCAGGCGTGAGACGTCCTGTGGGTCGACCATCTTCAGGTTGATTTCGCCGTTTTGCAGCGCCAGGTTGGCGGAGTTGCTGTCTTTGGCGAAGCGGTAGGTCACGGAATCGAGCTTCGCTTTGCCGTTCCAGTAGTTGTCAAAGCGGGTCAGCGCGTAGTACTGCCCGGCACGATACTCTTTAAATTTGAACGGCCCGGAGCCCACCGGCGCATCGTTCTTGCTGCTCTTTTCCAGATCGGCTTCGTTGGCGAATACATGCTGCGGAATGGGGTAAATCTGCACTAAAGTACCGACGAACGCGGCGCTGACCTGCGGCAGGGTAAATTTCACCGTCAAATCGTCGACTTTGCTCACCGCAACCGGCTTACCGCCAAACATAAACATGCTGCGGAAGAAGCTGTGCTGCTTTTCATCCAGCAGTTTGTTAAAGGTGAAAACCACGTCGTCGGCTGTCAGCGGCTGGCCGTCCTGCCATTTCAGGTTCGGCTTCAGCTTCAGGGTGTAGCTGAGATTATCGGCGGACGGCGTCAGGCTTTCGGCCAGGCCCCATTCGATTTTGCCGTCGTTGTAGCTGTAAAGCGGTGCATAAAGCGCCTGCATGATAGTCAGCGTCGTGCGGTCGCTGGCGTAAATCGGGTTTACCGCCAGCGGATCGCCGGAGGTAATGCCGATAATCAGCGAACCGCCCTCTTTCGGCGCGGCGTTCTGGTTTGCCGCCGGAGCGTTTACGGTGTCTTTATTTTTTGCGTCATCGCATCCCGCGAGACCGAAGGCCAGCGAGATCATCGCGGCGGAGAAAACCAACTTGCGCATGCTTTATTAACTCCTTGCCATCATTATTTTTTGTCTGCTTTACGGTGCAGTTCGCCGTGCATAGTGGAGCCTTTGCCACACGATTTGAAATGCGATTTTTGTTTAAGCTTATATCCGAAACGATCTATATAAGATGTTTTTAAAATAAGCCGTTAGCCCCATCACGCCGCTGAATGCTAAAGCCTGGCATTATCACCTGCTACACTGCCTCAATACGTCAACCAACAAACCAGGTACTCATATGTCTGACACTAACTATCAGCCTCCGAAAGTCTGGGAGTGGAACAAGAACAGCGGCGGCGCGTTCGCCAACATCAACCGTCCGGTCTCCGGCCCAACCCATGAAAAAGCGCTGCCGGTCGGGACGCACCCTTTGCAGCTCTACTCGCTGGGTACGCCGAACGGCCAGAAAGTGACAATCATGCTCGAAGAGCTGCTGGCGCTCGGGGTAACCGGCGCGGAGTATGACGCGTGGATGATCCGCATTGGCGAGGGCGATCAGTTCTCCAGCGGTTTTGTCGAGGTCAACCCAAACTCCAAGATTCCGGCGTTGAGCGATCATTCGGTCAATCCGCCGCTGCGCGTATTTGAATCTGGCTCAATCCTGCTCTATCTGGCGGAAAAGTTTGGTCACTTCCTGCCGAAAGATCCTGCGGCTCGTACGGAAGCGCTGAACTGGCTGTTCTGGTTACAGGGCTCAGCACCGTTCCTCGGCGGCGGCTTCGGCCACTTCTATAACTATGCCCCGGTGAAAATTGAGTACGCGATCGATCGCTTCACGATGGAAGCCAAACGCCAGCTCGACGTACTGGATAAGCAGCTGGCAAAAAATCGCTATGTGGCGGGCGAGGAGTACACCATTGCCGATATGGCAGTCTGGCCGTGGTACGGCAACGTGGTGCTGGGTGCGGTGTATAACGCCGCAGAATTCCTTGATGCGGAGAGCTACAAAAACGTGCTGCGTTGGGCGCAGGATGTCGGCAATCGTCCGGCGGTGAAGCGCGGGCGTATCGTCAACCGCGCGCAGGGGCCGCTTAACGAGCAGCTGCATGAGCGCCACAGCGCCAGCGATTTCGACACCAATACCGAAGATAAACGCCAGGGATAATCCCTTCCCGTCGACCGGACGTCATCGTCCGG
Source organism: Scandinavium sp. (assembly GCF_032012665.1). Lineage (NCBI taxonomy): Bacteria > Pseudomonadati > Pseudomonadota > Gammaproteobacteria > Enterobacterales > Enterobacteriaceae > Scandinavium > Scandinavium sp. The sequence goes on along the minus strand of NZ_DALZVG010000003.1, from coordinate 288,842 downwards.
TCACAACTCACAGACAAAGAAGGGAAAAAGCGTGGTGTTTCCCTTCTTTGTGGGAAAGTAGCCGAAAATCAAAATTGATTTTCCTTGTTTGTTCAGGAAAGCTCATTGACCGGACAAACACCCGGTCACTTTTTTCTCACACGATATTTACACGCCAATACATTATTAGTATGAATATGTCTTCCTCCGGCATATGGCATATAAATGTCTGAAATCGCCCTGAAACAGCAGATCCAGAATCTGAAAAAGCATAACGCCCGGCTGTTGCGCATTGCCCGTGACGCAAAGAGCAAGCTCAGCGCTGCTCTCGATGGTACCGGGCTTTGTTTATGGCAGCTGGATATTCCCAGTGGAAAACTCATTATTTTTAATCGTCGCTGGGGCGCGATGCTCGGCTATCAGCCCAAAGCTTTGAGCGCTCATTTCGACGTGTGGCGGGAACACCTGCACCCGGAGGATAAGCAGCGGGTTTTAGATGCGTTTTATAGTCATCTGGAAGGGAAAGCGCCGTATTACGAAGCGCTGCACCGCATGTTGCACAAAAACGGCACCGTCACCTGGGTGTTAGACAGAGGGCGGGTCAGTGAATGGGACGCCGACGGCAGGCCGCTGAAGGTCACCGGCACCCACATCGATATGACCAAAGAGAAGCAGTACGAGGAACAACTTTCCCGGTTGGCGAATCACGATCCGTTAACCGGGCTCGCTAACCGCCATGCGTTGCTGAAGCATTTCTCGCGCATGCAGCTGGGTGAAGCCATGTGCGTAGCCTTTATCGACTTAGACGATTTTAAAGCGGTGAATGACCGGTTTGGCCACCGCTGCGGCGATGAGCTGCTGATGCAGCTAAGCCAGCGCCTGCGCGAGGCCTGCCCGCCGGAATCTGTGGTGGGGCGGCTCGGCGGCGATGAGTTTGTCCTGCTGCTGCCCTTTTCACTCAACAGCCTGCTGGTCTGGAGCACCGCCCACAACTGCCTGCGCGCAGCGCTGACGCCGTTTGAGCTGGCAAGCGGCACCGCCACGGTCGGGGCGTCAATTGGCATCAATGAGGTGCAGGCCGAAGACGATTTCAGCGCCGCGCTTCTGCGGGCCGATATTGCGATGTATCAGATCAAGCACACCGGAAAAAACGGCGCGGCGATTGGTCAGACGCTCATTTCACTCTCTAACGAAGATTCATCGCTCGACGCGATAGCCCGCCATGAAGTAGCGTACCGCCGCCTCTGAGTTCTTCTCGCGAAAGAAATCCATCACCATATCTCTGTCGAGATTGTAGCGGCGCGTCAGCACGCCCGCTTCCCACGCGCTGAGCTGCCTGTCTCCCGTCTGCTCAAACATCCGGTGACTGAAGCCCAGCACGAACCCCCGCTTGTAATCCGCGCAGTACTGCCCAACGTTTGCCGCAGCTTCAGCCTGTGCCGCATTCAATCCGGCCATCAGACCTTTGCCAAAATGGTTGTCCATTGCATCCCCTCAAATATCGTTATATAAAAAATTATATAGCGAAATTTTGAGCGTGATCCAGTGAAATTTAGAAAGCTACCCATTCCGGGGAAGGCGGTGTTTTTGGTGTAAACGGCGTCTCGGGCACGTTCAGATTGTCATCTTTTGCCAGACGGAACTGCTGCACCGAACGCTGGAGCACCTGCGTCTGCTGCTCCAGCGCCGAAGCGGCAGCGGAGACCTGCTCCACCAGCGAGGCGTTTTGCTGGGTGACGCTGTCCATCTGCGTGATAGCGACGCCGACCTGCGATATCCCTTTACTCTGCTCTGACGAGGCGCTGGCAATTTGCTTCATCAGGGTCGTCACTTCCTGAACGGCACGGAGGATAGCGTCCATCGTGCTGCCGGTGTCGTTAACCAACCGCACGCCGCTGTCGATGCGCGTAACGGAATCCGCAATCAGCCCTTCAATCTCTTTTGCCGCACCGGCGCTGCGGCTCGCCAGGTTTCTCACTTCCCCGGCCACCACCGCAAAACCTCGTCCCTGCTCACCTGCCCGGGCAGCTTCCACCGCCGCATTCAGCGCCAGAATGTTGGTCTGGAAGGCAATGCTGTTGATGACGGTGGTGATTTCAGCAATTTTCTTCGAGCTGTCGGCAATTCCGGACATGGTTTGCACCACGGACTCCACAAGCGCCCCGCCTTTGCCCGCCGTTTGCGAGGCAATATCCGCCAGGTGGCTTGCCTGCTGCGCGTTATCGGCATTCAGTTTGACGGTGGCAGTCAGCTGTTCCATGCTTGCCGCCGTTTCTTCCAGCGCAGACGCCTGTTCTTCCGTGCGCGAAGAGAGATCGTTGTTTCCGGAAGAGATTTCCGTCGCGCCACGCCAGATATTTTCACTGCCGTGGCGGATTGAGCTAACCGCATCGCGCAGGCTCTCCTGCATGCTGTTCAGTAATGGCACCAGCTGCCCTACGCAGTTACGACCAAACGGTAACATTGGCTGGCTGAGATCGCCCTGCGCCATCAGCCGGAAATGCTGGCGCACGCGGTCAAGCGGTTTCACCAGCATCGTAACCAGATAGCGGTCGGAAAAGAGCAGCAGCAACAGGCCGATAACAACGGTAGCGATGATAAGCGTGCGGGTAACGGACGTGAGGTGATCCACCACCTGGCGGGTATGGTCGAGCGCACTATTGGCCTGGGTATTAAATTTCTCAGTGCTTGCACCAAAAGCGCGGCTGAGGGCGGGTGTAACGTTACTGGCCTGCTGACGATACGCTTCTGCGGAGCCCTGTGTCGCCAGCTGCATCTGGCGCGTAACGCCGTTATCCAGCAATGCCTGCCAGCTGGCGAGCGTTCCGGCAGATACCTGCGCATCCATTGGACCCGGCGAAATCTCTTTTAACGCCTCCAGCTTGCGGCGCATGTTATCCAGCGCCTGCTGTGCCGGTGCGAAGTCCGGAGTACTGCCTGCCGCTTTGCTCTCCATCGCCCGGCTCAGGCGAGTGACAAAACGAAAATACTGATCGTTGCCCTGGCTCAGCAGCGTCATTTGCGTTACCAGCGCCCTGTCCACCTCATTGCCCTGAGAGACTTTCGACAAAGAGTAGACGCTGTAAAGCCCAACGCCGGACCACAGCAGTCCAAAGATACCGAGGATGGTCAGCATGACCAACCGGATAGTAAAGTTACGAAGCAAGTGCATAAATTCTCCTGGCCGTTGCAAATATATTGTGATGTTCGTCACAGATACCTCGTTATCGGCAGCACCCTGAGAATTTCTAACCTTTTGTGATTATTTTTTTATGAAACTTTCAACGCAGGTAGCGGTTGAACCACGCCAGGGTCCGCTTCCATGCCAGCGCCACGGGGCCTGGTCATTGCGTATACCTTATTAATCGCCAGCAGTGTGATCGCCCGAACTTACCGGAACATTTTCAGGCGCTAATATAGAAACGTCGTTTCAAAATACAGACCAGAAGGAGCTTCTATGTCCTGGCTCGCCAGTTCCGAACGTTATCAACAGATGCAGTATCGCTATTGCGGCAACAGCGGGCTGCAGCTGCCTGCGCTGTCCCTGGGGTTGTGGCACAGTTTTGGTCACATTCAGTCGCTTGATTCTCAGCGCGCGCTGCTGCGCAAAGCCTTTGACTTGGGCATCACCCATTTCGATCTTGCCAATAACTATGGCCCGCCGCCGGGCAGCGCAGAGGAAAACTTTGGCCGCCTGCTGCGGGAGGATTTTGCGGCATACCGCGATGAGCTGATTATCTCGACAAAGGCCGGGTACGATATGTGGCCGGGCCCGTACGGCTCCGGTGGTTCGCGCAAGTATCTGCTGGCAAGCCTCGACCAGAGCCTTAAGCGTATGGGCGTTGATTATGTCGACATTTTCTATTCCCACCGCGTCGACGAGAAAACGCCAATGGAAGAGACCGCCGCCGCGCTGGCCCAGGCCGTGCAGAGCGGGAAAGCGCTGTACGTCGGGATTTCGTCCTACTCGACCGAGCGCACACAGCAAATAGTGGCGCTGCTGCGCGACTGGAAAATCCCGCTGCTGATCCACCAGCCGTCTTACAACCTGCTGAATCGCTGGGTCGATAAAACCGGGCTGCTTGATACGCTGGAAGAGAACGGTGTCGGCTGCATTGCCTTCACGCCGCTGGCCCAGGGGCTGCTGACGGGGAAATACCTGAACGGCATCCCGGACGGGTCCAGAATGCAAACTGAAGGCAAAAAAGCGCGAGGGCTGACGGAAAATATGCTCAGCGAGAGCAATCTGCAAAGCCTGCGGCTGTTGCAGGAGATGGCGCAATCGCGCGGGCAAAGCATGGCGCAGATGGCGCTGAGCTGGCTGCTGAAGGATAGCCGCGTGACCTCGGTGCTGATTGGTGCCAGCCGGCCAGAGCAGCTGGAGGAGAACGTGCAGGCGCTGACCAACCTGACCTTTACGCCGCAGGAGCTGGCGCAGATTGACCAACACGTGGCCGACGGGCAGCTGAATTTATGGCAGGCTTCTTCGGATAAATAAGCACAGGCGGCTCTCCCTCTCCCCGGCCCTCTCCCTGAGGGAGAGGGAGAAAATCAAAAACAGCGCATTGTTGAGTTCCCTCTCCCTTTGGGAGAGGGTTAGGGAGAGGGCGTCTGCCATAGTGGCATCAACCTAAACCGCCTGCGGATCCACCTGCGGGCGCTGAAACTCCGGCCATACCAGCGCCACCAGTGATGGATAGGCATTCAGGCTAAATTCGCGAAAACACTGCTGGAGGTTGAGCACGTCGAGGTCTCCGTGTGGCACCTTTTCACCATTGAGGCAGCGCTTTTTTATATTGTCATAGTACTTATACACCGCAGAATTGAGATCGCTGCAGCGCCGCTGGGCTTCAAATAACCCATCGGTAGCCTTTAATTCAGCGATACTCATCCGTTTTATTGTAGCATGAAGAAAATCAATATATTCATGATTGACTCGCCAGTACCATACCGGGGTTATCGCGTTCATCAGCACAGAAAAATGGTCTTCACCCTCTTCTTTACTGAGCAATTTCAGCTGCGCGGGTGCAGACGCTTCTTCCACAACGTCATTTTTAAACAGACCAGAGATGATTAAAAGAATAACAACAGTGAGCACCAGCAGGGCTATCACGAAATAAATAATACTGTTCATGGTTGGCTCCATTTTTTTTGATTTTAAATTTACACCATGATATTGTCAACGAACCCCACATCCCTATCGCCCTTATCCTGTTGAAACTAAAAGGACATCAGGCATGATACCCGAGTCGCTGATTCCGGCACGCTTTCATATTTCCGGCACAGAACAAAATAACGCAACAGCAGAAAGTCACGCTAATTTGACTCAGGGAAAGATAAGCCTCGAACATTTTCAGGCCGATATATTAGCCTCTGTCGGCCATAGCGGCCAGTCGCGCAACATGCTGCTGGAAGAGCGCGATCGCCATATTACAGACAGGCTGTTTCGTGTGGTAAAAATCGAAGCCTTTGCGCGCGTTCTCAATGATCTACAAATGGAAGGCGAAATCGACGCACAGGAATTAAGTCAAATTATCAGCGAATGCACCAATAAAATTAATGAAGACGGCAATGAAATTTGGCTTAATTTGATTACGCGTGAAAAAACCACTTCGCTTTTTTACGATTTTCAGGCTGAATAAAAATGAAAGTGGGTGAGAATAATAACGTTTATTTGACTTTAGACGACAAAAACAGCGACGCCATCATTCTGCAGCACAATCTCCAGGCACTTAAAAACGAGAAAAACGCGGTGATTGCCGAGATAGCCCGCGCGCTGGTCTCTATTCCCGCAGCGCTGGTCCGCATGAAGTGGCAGTATCGTCGGGAAATTTACGCCTTCCAGGTCAAAGAAGAGATTTACGGCGCAGCGCTTGCCGAAATCATGACGCGCAATCCTCAGCTAAAAGAGAAAATTCTGGCGCATATTGAATCAAGCTATCAGCACATTCTGGCGCGCGAGGCCGCTACACTGCGCCTGACTCGCAAACTGTCAGACGGTAACTGCCGTACCGCCAGCGTCAACATCGTTGCCCCGGAAGAACGCCACTCTCTACACCCGGCAAAAACGCCTCCGAAAGCGACAGAACATTCCGGATAGTGATCCCTGTCCCGCACAGCAACTACCCTTAATAGCTGACTTCAGTGAAAAGGGGAACGCTATGGGACACGATCAGACTCGACTACAGAACCCGCTGACGCGCTATTACCGCGAAGATTACCCTCAACAGAAACAGACCGCTCCCGGCATTCAGGCCAGGATGCAGCCGGTTCCTGACTGCGGTGAGGAGTCTTACACGGGCAGCGGCCGGTTAGCGGGCCGCAAGGCACTGGTTACCGGCGGTGATTCCGGCATTGGCCGCGCGGCGGCCATTGCCTATGCGCGCGAAGGCGCTGACGTCGCCATCAACTATCTCCCGGCAGAGGAAGAGGATGCTCAGGCGGTGAAGGCACTGATTGAAGCTGCGGGCAGAAAAGCCGTTCTGCTGCCGGGCGATCTCAGCGATGAGCACTTCGCCCGACAGCTCCCCCATCAGGCTCACCAGGCGCTGGATGGCCTCGATATTCTGGCGCTGGTGGCCGGTAAGCAGGTTGCTGTTGAAGAGATTAAGGCACTCACCACCGAACAAGTGGTGAAGACCTATACCATCAACGTGTTCGCGCTGTTCTGGATTGTTCAGGAAGCGCTGCCGCTGCTGCCTGCCGGCGCCAGCATCATCACCACTTCGTCCATTCAGGCTTATCAGCCCAGCCCGCACCTGCTGGACTATGCTTCGACAAAAGCGGCAATCCTGAACTTCAGCCGCGGGCTTGCCAAACAGGTGGCGCCGCAGGGCGTACGGGTCAATGTGGTCGCACCTGGCCCAATCTGGACACCGTTACAGATTTCAGGCGGGCAAACCCAGGACAAGCTACCGAAATTTGGCCAGCAGACGCCGCTGAAGCGTGCAGGTCAGCCTGCTGAGCTGGCGCCTGTGTATGTCTATCTGGCGAGTGAGGAATCGAGCTATGTCACCGCAGAAGTGCACGGCGTATGCGGGGGAGAACATCTGGGCTAAAAAAAACCGACGCAGAGGGATCAGCGTCGGCTTCATGACTGAGTGGAAAATTATTTCGCCGCAGCGTGCTCTTCACCCACCAGGCCGATTTTCAGATAGCCTGCCTGATGCAGAGTATCCATTACCTTCATCATCGTTTCGTAGTTAACGGTTTTATCCGCACGGAAGAAGATAGTGGTGTCTTTCTTGCCTTCGGTCAGGGCATTGATGGCATTCACCATGCTCTCTTCGGTAACCGGATCGTTACCGAGGAACATGCTGTTATCCGCCTTCACGGACAGATACACCGGCTTGTCCGGACGCGGCTGCGGCTGGCTGGAGGAAGCCGGCAGATTCACTTTGACATCTACAGTTGCCAGCGGCGCGGCCACCATAAAGATAATCAGCAGCACCAGCATGACGTCGATAAACGGCGTCACGTTGATCTCATGCATTTCGCCGTTGTCGTCCAGATTTTCGTTCAGACGCATTGCCATTGGCTGTCACCCTACCCGTAATTTCTGGGCGGTACGTACCGGCGGCGTGCCGCTGGCGTTCAGGTCGAGGTCACGGCTTTGCAGCAGCAGAACCTGTGCGGCCACATCACCGAGCAACGCCTTGTGGCTGCCAATCATGCGGGCAAAGATGTTATAGATAACCACTGCCGGGATGGCGGCGAACAGACCGATCGCCGTGGCCAGCAGCGCTTCTGCGATACCAGGTGCAACCACAGCCAGGTTGGTGGTCTGCGTCTGGGCAATACCGATGAAGCTGTTCATGATGCCCCAGACGGTACCGAACAAGCCGATGAACGGAGAAATCGCGCCGATGGTCGCCAGATAGCCGTTACCACGGCCCATATGACGGCCAGCCGCCGCAACGCGTCGCTCAAGACGGAAACCGGTACGCTCTTTAATGCCTTCGTTATCTTCGGCGCCTGCGGAGAGCTCCAGCTCGTTCTGCGCTTCGTTGAGCAGTTGAACGCTGAGGCTTTTGGCCGGGAAGGCGGAAGCGATGTCGCTTGCCTGATTCAGGGAGCGGGCTTCGCCCAGCAGCTGCTGCTCACGCTTGAGGCGGCGCTTTTGCGACAGCAGTTCGGTGCTTTTACTGAAGAAGATTGCCCAGGTGACAACCGATGCCAGAATCAGGCCGATCATGACCACCTTAACCACGATGTCGGCATGATGATACATACCCCAAACGGAGAGATCCGCCTGCATCAAATTATTACCCACTCTGTATCTCCAGGATCCAAATCACAAAATCTGAGCGTAATGATATCAAAAAGTCGTCGAATTGATAGTCGTTCTCATTACTATTTACATATTGACGCAATCATCACTAAGTTTCATTGCGCTCACGCAGGAAAAAGGGGCTTTACTGCGTTCCAGCAAAATTTTCTGCTTAATCTGCTCGCTCCTCGTACTTCACCCTGCAATCATGTTAGTTTAGACGTCCAGACGTATAAAAATAGGTAAGACGAACATGTCCGAAAAGCAACTTGATACCGTGCTGGTGAACGCTGGCCGCAGTAAAAAATACACGCTTGGCTCGGTGAATAGCGTTGTTCAGCGCGCGTCATCTCTGGTGTTCGACACGGTCGAGGCCAAAAAGCACGCCACGCGCAACCGCGCAAAAGGCGAACTGTTCTATGGCCGTCGCGGCACCCTGACGCACTTCTCTTTGCAGGAAGCTATGTGCGAGCTGGAAGGCGGTGCCGGGTGCGCCCTGTTCCCCTGTGGCGCGGCCGCCGTGGCCAACGCCATTCTGGCGTTTGTCGGGCACGGCGATCACGTCCTGATGACCAACAGCGCCTATGAGCCAAGCCAGGATTTCTGTACCAAAATCCTCGCGAAGCTTGGCGTCACCACCGGCTGGTTCGATCCGCTGATTGGCGCGGACATCGCCGACCTGATTCAGCCCAATACCAAAGTTGTGTTCCTGGAATCTCCCGGCTCCATCACCATGGAAGTGCATGACGTTCCGGCAATCGTCAGCGCGGTACGTCGCGTTGCGCCAGAAGCCATCATTATGATCGACAATACCTGGGCTGCGGGCGTGCTGTTTAAGGCGCTTGAGTTTGATATCGACATTTCGATTCAGGCCGCCACCAAATACCTGATTGGTCATTCCGACGGCATGATTGGCACCGCCGTCGCAAATGCCCGCTGCTGGGATCAGCTGCGTGAGAATGCTTACCTGATGGGTCAGATGGTCGACGCCGATACCGCCTATATGGCCAGCCGTGGATTGAGAACCCTCGGCGTGCGTTTACGCCAACACCACGAAAGCAGTCTTAAAATTGCCGAATGGCTGGCTCAGCATCCGCAGGTAGAGCGCGTGAACCACCCTGCGTTGCCGGGAAGTAAAGGCCATGAGTTCTGGAAACGAGACTTTACGGGCAGCAGCGGCCTTTTCTCATTTATTCTCAAAAAACGCCTGAGCGACAGCGAGCTTGCGGCCTATCTGGACCACTTTACGCTCTTCAGCATGGCCTACTCCTGGGGCGGCTATGAGTCACTGATTTTACCGACACAGCCAGAACAGCTGGCGGCTATTCGTCCGGACGGCAAGCCGGATTTCAGCGGTACGCTGATTCGCCTGCATATCGGTTTAGAAAATGTTGACGATCTTCTCCTCGATTTAGCGGCGGGCTTTGAGCGCATCGTGTAAAGTGGCAACCGATGGACACAATTTCAGACAGTCTCCGCAAAAAACTGCCTGCATTGTTGCGTCCGGGATCAAGGCATCCCGGGCGATTCAGGAGTACACTACACAGAAAATGTCAGTCCACAGGAAAGTCCATGGTTGTTATCCAGGAGATTGCCGCCGCACTCTGGCAGCATGATTTTGCCGCGCTGGCGGATCCCCGCGTGGTGGGTGTTGTTTATCTGGTGATGTTTGCAACGCTATTTTTAGAAAATGGTCTGCTCCCTGCGTCTTTTTTACCGGGGGACAGCCTGCTCCTGCTCGCGGGGGCGCTGATAGCCAAAGGCGTGATGGACTTTGTGCCGACGTTAGCCATTCTTACGGTCGCTGCAAGCCTCGGCTGCTGGCTGAGCTATATTCAGGGTCGCTGGCTTGGCAACACAAAAACGGTGAAGGGCTGGCTCTCGCAGCTACCGGTGAAATACCACGAGCGGGCAACCTGCATGTTCGACAGGCACGGTTTACTGGCCCTGCTGGCAGGGCGTTTCCTCGCGTTTGTCCGCACCCTGCTGCCAACCATGGCAGGTATTTCCGGTTTATCAAATCGCCGCTTCCAGTTCTTTAACTGGCTGAGCGCCGTGCTGTGGGTTGGCGTGGTGACGAGCTTTGGCTACGCGCTGAGCATGATCCCGTTTGTGAAACAGCACGAAGACCAGGTGATGACTTTCCTGATGATCCTGCCGATTTTCCTGCTGGTCGCAGGCCTGCTCGGTACGGTAATTGTGGTGATTAAGAAGAAGTACAGTAGCGCCTGAATTCGTTTTCCCCGGTGGCGCTACGCTTACCGGGGCTACGCTCCCTGCATTCCCCGAATACGCGCCGCATCCTCGCCCGGCGTCATCCCGAAGTAGCGCTTAAACTCCCGGCTGAACTGGGACGCGCTCTCATACCCGACCTTCATCGCCGCGGTGCTGGCCTTCAGGCCATCGTGAACCATCATCATCCGCGCTTTATGCAGGCGGTAGGTTTTCAGATATTGCAACGGCGAGGTGCTGGTTACCGATTTGAAGTTGTGATGAAACGCCGAGACGCTCATGTTGGCTTCAGCCGCCAGCTGGTCCACGCTCAGGTTTTCCGTGTACTGACTCTCAATGCGCTTCAGCACGCGGCTTATCAGGCTGAAGTGCGTCTGGCGGCTGACCAGCGCCAGCAGCGCGCCACCGCGTGGCCCCATCAGCACGTGATAAAGCATTTCACGGATAATCTGTTTACCCAGAATGCGCGCATCCAGTGGGCGCTCCAGCACATCCAGCAGCCGTTCAGCGGCGCAGAGGATCTCCTCAGATAATTTGGCAGAGTTAATCCCGCTCGCCGCCATCGACGGATGGAACAGTTCATCTTCGCCGATGTCCATCAGCAGCTCCTGCAATTGCAGAATATCCACGTTCAGCCGCAAACCCGCCAGAGGGACTTCCGGCGTAGCGAACGTTTCACACTCGAACGGCAGCGGTACCGTCAGGAGCAGGTATTCCGTGGCGTCGTAGCGAAAAACGCGCTCGTTAATGTGGCCGATTTTATGGCCGGAAAAGAGAAATACGATGCCGGGCTGATACATCACTGGCGTGCGGGTACCGGGCTGTGTGCCATAGAGCAGGCGAATATCCGGCAGCAGCCGGTTCAGCACTTCTTCATTATTTTTCAGCTGCTTAATTTTCTCTGTCAGCAGCTGACAGGTCTCTTCACGGTTCATGGCAGGCGATATCCGGGGTCTCTTTCGATGAAGACATTGTGAGCTTAACTGTTCATTTTCTCCAGCCACCTGGAGAAATGGGCAATACATCGGCAGGTTTGTGCATTGAGGCAATCGGGTCACAGGACCACAATACGTTCCATCAGGCAGCCTCCTGCTGTCGTCTTTCTCACCCGAAACAGAGGGAATAAGCCATGTTTAATTTCGACCTGCACACTCCAACCCGTATTTTATTTGGTAAAGGCGCCATTACCGATCTGCGCGCGCAAATCCCGGCTGACGCCCGCGTACTCGTCACCTACGGCGGCGGCAGCGTCAAAAAGACCGGCGTGCTGGACCAGGTGCTGAGCGCCCTGAATGGTCTGGACGTGCTGGAGTTCGGCGGCATCGAGCCTAATCCGTCTTACGAAACGCTAATGAACGCAGTAAAAATTGCCCGTGATGAGAAGGTCACTTTCCTGCTGGCCGTGGGCGGCGGCTCCGTACTCGACGGCACGAAATTTATCGCCGCAGCCGCGCACTATGCTGACGGCGTCGATCCGTGGGAAATCCTGCAAACCCACGGCAGCAACATCAAAAGCGCAATTCCGATGGGCTCCGTGCTGACGCTGCCTGCCACGGGTTCAGAATCGAATATGGGTGCAGTTATCTCCCGCAAAACCACCGGCGACAAACAGGCGTTTATGAACCCGCTGGTGCGTCCGGTGTTCGCCATTCTGGATCCTGTTTACACCTACACCTTGCCGCCGCGCCAGGTTGCGAACGGCGTAGTGGATGCTTTTGTCCACACCGTTGAGCAGTACGTGACTTATCCGGTAAACGGCAAGATTCAGGACCGCTTCGCCGAGGGCATTCTGCTGACGCTTATCGAAGAAGGCCCGAAAGCGCTGAAAGAGCCAGAGAACTACGACGTGCGTGCCAACGTAATGTGGGCGGCCACTCAGGCGCTGAACGGTCTGATTGGCGCAGGCGTGCCGCAGGACTGGGCAACCCACATGCTCGGCCATGAGCTGACGGCGATGCACGGCCTCGATCATGCCCAGACTCTGGCAGTCGTACTGCCATCGCTGTGGAACGAAAAACGCGACACCAAACGCGCTAAACTGCTGCAATATGCGGAACGCGTGTGGAACATCACCGAAGGCACTGACGATGCCCGCATCGACGCCGCCATCGCCGCCACCCGCAGCTTCTTTGAAGCGATGGGCGTCCCAACGCGTCTGTCCGACTACGGCCTGGACGGCAGCGCCATCCCGGCGCTGCTGAAAAAGCTTGAAGAGCACGGCATGACGCAACTCGGCGAAAAGCAGGATATTACCCTTGAGGTGAGCCGTCGCATTTACGAAGCGGCACGCTAAGGCTTTTTCCGCTTAACCTTTCGTTTTCTCGTATTTCGTCCAGACTTAATGTTACTGATTTGCCGGAGGGCACTCACTCCTCTCCTCCGGCAACGTTAATTTCATCCCCTGAATAGTTCGAGTTGCAGGAAGGCGGCAAGGGAGTGAATCCCCAGGAGCTTACTGAAGTAAGTGACTGGGGTGAGGGAGTGCGGCCAACACATCTGCGGCTCGAAATATGACGGGGAAAGGAGGAATGCATGACACATCCAACCGTAATCAAACTCCAGGACGGCAACGTGATGCCGCAGCTGGGTCTTGGCGTGTGGAAAGCAGGCAACGAGGAAGTCGTTACCGCCATTCATAAAGCGCTGGAGGTCGGCTATCGTTCTGTTGATACCGCCGCAGCGTACAAAAATGAGGATGGCGTAGGCAAGGCATTAGCCAGCGCTGGTGTCGCGCGCAATGAGCTGTTCATCACCACCAAACTGTGGAACGACGATCAGAAGCGCCCGGCTGAGGCCTTGCAGGAGAGCCTTGATAAGCTCCAGCTCGACTATGTCGACCTGTATCTGATGCACTGGCCGGTTCCGGCTATCGATCATTACGTTGAAGCGTGGCGCGGCATGATCAAACTCCAGGAGCAGGGTCTGGTCAAAAGCATCGGCGTGTGTAACTTCCAGATCGCTCACCTGCAGCGGCTGATAGACGAAACCGGTGTCTCGCCAGTTATCAATCAGATTGAGCTTCACCCGCTGATGCAACAGCGTCAGCTTCATGCCTGGAACGCGACCCACAAAATTCAGACTGAGTCCTGGAGCCCGCTGGCGCAGGGCGGCGAGGGCGTATTCGACCAGAACATCATTCGCCATCTGGCTGAAAAATATGGTAAAACCCCGGCACAGGTTGTGATTCGCTGGCATCTCGACAGCGGGCTGGTGGTTATCCCGAAATCGGTCACCCCGGCGCGTATTGCCGAAAACTTCGACGTCTGGGATTTCCGTCTGGATAAAGATGAGCTGGGGGAAATCTCGAAACTCGACCAGGGTAAACGCCTCGGGCCGGATCCGGATCAGTTTGGCGGTTAAGCCCCAAAAGTAAAAGACCACCTTCTCAGAAGGTGGTCTAAGATTGACAGCAAAACGCCCGGTCATTGGCCGGGCATTTTTTTATGGCTTCGCCGCACGCTTAGCGGCAGGTTTCGGCCTGCGGGCCGCCGCATTTCTTGCAGTAGACGCGCCGGCTTTCGCGGCACCCTCCGCAGGCTTGCGAGCCCCAGGGTTACGCTGATGTGCCACCGGCGTATGCTTGGTCAGCGCCGGGCGAGTATGACGATTCTGGCGACGCGCTTCACGCATTTCATCCAGCGTCGGAGACGGCACCAGGCATTCGCGACGACCGCCAATCAGATGCTTTTTACCCATCTCTTCCAGCGCCTGACGAATCATCGGCCAGCCCGCCGGATCGTGGTAGCGCAGCAGCGCCTTATGCAGGCGACGCTGTTTATCCCCTTTCGGAATAAAGACATCCTCACTCCTGTAACCAATCTTACTCAGCGGGTTTTTACCGGTGTAATACATGGTCGTCGAGTTAGCGAGCGGCGACGGGTAGAAGTTCTGCACCTGATCGAGACGGAATCGGTGACGCTTCAGCCACAGCGCCAGGTTCACCATGTCTTCGTCCGTGGTGCCCGGGTGTGCGGAGATGAAGTAAGGGATCAGGTACTGCTCTTTCCCGGCCTGTTTTGAATAGGTATCAAACAGCTCTTTGAAGCGGTCGTAGCTGCCCATGCCCGGCTTCATCATCTTCGACAGCGGGCCCTCTTCGGTATGCTCTGGCGCTATCTTCAGATAGCCGCCGACGTGGTGCGTCGCCAGCTCTTTGATATAGCGCGGATCTTCCACAGCAATGTCGTAGCGTACGCCAGAGGCGATCAGGATCTTCTTGATCCCCTTCAGATCGCGGGCGCGGCGATAGAGGTTGATCGTTGGCTCATGGTTGGTATCCATGTGCGGGCAGATATCCGGGTAAACGCACGAGAGACGACGGCAGGTCTGCTCGGCGCGCGGGGATTTACAGCGCAGCATGTACATGTTGGCGGTTGGGCCACCCAGATCGGAGATAATACCGGTAAATCCGGGAACCGTGTCGCGAATGGCTTCGATCTCGTTGATAATCGAATCTTCAGAGCGGCTCTGAATGATGCGCCCTTCGTGCTCGGTGATCGAGCAGAACGAACACCCGCCGAAGCAGCCGCGCATGATATTGATTGAGAAGCGGATCATCTCATAGGCCGGAATGCGGGCGCTGCCGTATGCCGGGTGAGGCACGCGCTTGTAAGGCAGCGCAAACACGCTGTCCATCTCTTCGGTAGAGAGTGGGATCGCGGGCGGATTCAGCCAGATATAACGGTCGCCGTGCTTCTGCATCAGCGCGCGGGCGCAGCCTGGGTTGGTTTCATGGTGCAGGATGCGCGAGGCGTGCGCATACAGTACTTTGTCGCCTTTCACTTTCTCGTAGGAAGGCAGCAGCACATAGGTTTTCTCCCACGGCTTTGGCTTCGGTGGCTGTACGGTGATGCGTTTGGCTTCGGCTTTTTTCGGCTCGACGGGCTTGTTGTCGGCGCACGGCAGGTCTTCACCATAAGGATGCGGAATCGGGTCGATTTTCCCCGGCGTATCCAGACGGGTGGAATCCACCCCACTCCAGCCCGGCAGCGCTTCTTTTACCATGATCGCGGTGTTGCGCACGTCACGGATCTGCGCCACCGGCTCTCCCATCGCCAGGCGATGCGCGACTTCCACCAGCGGACGCTCGCCGTTGCCGAAAATCAGCATATCGGCCTTGGAGTCCACCAGCACCGAGCGGCGAACGGTATCAGACCAGTAGTCGTAATGCGCAGAGCGGCGCAGGCTCGCTTCGATGCCCCCCAAAATGACCGGCACGTCTTTCCAGGCTTCTTTGCAGCGCTGAGTGTACACGAGTGTGGCGCGGTCCGGACGCTTACCCGCTACGTTATCCGCGGTGTAGGCGTCGTCGTGACGCAGCTTACGATCGGCGGTATAGCGGTTGATCATCGAGTCCATGTTGCCCGCGGTCACGCCGAAGAACAGGTTCGGTTTGCCCAGACGCATGAAGTCTTCTTTGCTGTTCCAGTCCGGCTGGGAAATGATCCCGACGCGGAAGCCCTGGGCTTCAAGCATGCGTCCGCAGATGGCCATCCCGAAGCTCGGGTGGTCGACGTAGGCGTCGCCGGTCACCAGAATAATGTCGCAACTGTCCCAGCCAAGCTGATCCATCTCTTCCCGGGACATAGGTAAAAAAGGCGCCGGGCCGAAACAGGCTGCCCAGTACTGGGGCCAGGAAAAGAGATCGCGATCCGGCTGGATCAGGGAAATTGCGCTCATAGTGCTTCCGGGTGGTTAAAAAAGAGACATCAAAAGGCGGCGATTATACGCTGGTTTTAAGGGGAAATTGAAGGGTGGGATGCAATTTTTCCCCTCACCCTAACCCTCTCCCCAAAGGGGCGAGGGAACAGTATCTGCTGGATTTTCTCCCTCTCCTTTCCAGAGAGAAAGGGCCGGGTGAGGGTTAAGGCGCCGGGTTCACCAGTATCTGCCCGATAGACCCGCGGTCGGCCAGCTCCAGCGTCTGGCTGGAGAACTGGAACGGGAAGTGTGGCCACGACGGCTGGCCATAGTACACCAGCAGCTCGACCTGCCCGTCGACCCAGACCGTATCTTTCCAGCCACGGTCTTCCGGGAACGGCATCGCACCGTTTACGTTGCGGATCTGGAACATCACGCCTTCAATATGGAACGACTGCGGGTTATCGGCGCGCAGCGTCCAGCGTTCCCACGAGCCCTGCTGCGCGGTCACGTCGATGCGCTGCGGATCCCAGAGCTGACCGTTGATGCCCGGATCGTCATTGAGCGTGAAGTCGCGGCTGCGAACAGGCGTGCCGGTCAGGATCTCTTCCGGCAGCAGGCGCATCGGCAGGCTGTCGGTCACCAGCGGCAGCAGCCCGGTCGGGCGCAGCGTCAGCACCAGAGTGGAAATCAGAATGCTCGACGGCTCGAAGAAGCCGCGAATACGGTCAACGATGCTCGCCGCTTCACCGCAGGTGATCGACACTTCGTCGCCGTTGGTCATATCGACCAGAATTTCACGACGCTCGCCCGGCGCCAGTGAAAGCTGTTTGACGGATACCGGTGCGGGCAGGAAGCCCTGATCGCCCGAGATCACGTGCAGCGCCCGCCCGTCGCTCATCTGCAGCAGATAGCGACGAGAGTTTGAGGCGTTCAGCAGGCGCAAACGCACCCAGCCGCGCGAAACTTCGACATACGGGCTCTGCGCACCGTTCACCAGCAGCGTATCGCCGACGAAGCCGCCGCTGCCCGGCTCGCTGTATTCCGGCGCGCCAAAGTTATCCAGGCGCTTGTCCTGAATGATGACGGGAAAATCGTCCACGCCGTAGTGATTCGGAATAGGTAAGGACTTACTCACGTCGTCTTCTACCAGCCACATTCCGGCGAGGCCGTTATAGACCTGCTGCGCCATATGGTTAGGCGTGTTCGCCTGATACCAGAGCGTGGAGGCGCTCTGGCGAATCGGCAGTACCGGCGCCCAGTCCGCGTTCGGCGACATCATACGCGCCGCACCGCCAATCAGCGGGCCCGGCACCTGCAAGCCACGAACGGTCATCGCCACGTTTTCCGTCAGGCGATTGCTGTAGATAAGCTTGACGTCATCGCCGCTCCAGACGCGGATCGTCGGCCCCAGATAGCGTCCGTTCACGCCCCACACCGGCGCTCGTGTGCCCTGGGTGAAAGACCAGTGCGTACGCTGTAGCGTCAGGAACAGCGGCTGTCCACGCCGTGATTCCAGAAGCGGAGGGATGGGCAATGCAGGCTGCTGGCCCGCCGCATTTGCCCTCAGCGGCACGGCGCCAGCACAAAGCGCAATTCCGGATGCCTGAATAAACTGACGCCGACTGAGTGACATATAAACTCCATGAGACAAACTGCTAAACAGAGGGAAACCGTTCCCAAACAGCGTGGCAGGCCAGCGCAGAGCAGCCTGGTAACACGTTTACTTTTTCTTATTCGCCGCTTCGCGCTCGGCCACTTCCTGGTCGAGTTCAGCGATTTTCGCCTTCATCATTTCACGGCAGTGCGTGGCGAGGGCGCGAACCTGATCTTTACCCCAGGTACTGGTATCAATCGGCGGCAGCATCTCAACGATCACCAGCCCGTTATTGAAGCGGTTGAGGTTGATTTTGTTCGACGTGTTGGACACGCACACCGGCACAATCGGCACGCCTGCGGCAATAGCGGCATGGAACGCCCCGGTTTTAAACGGCAGCAGGCCGCGGCCGCGGCTGCGGGTGCCTTCCGGGAACATCCAGAAGGAAATTTTGCGCTTATTAAAGGCATTAACCACTTCGGCAATGGTGCCATGTGCTTTCGCGCGGTTATTACGATCGATAAGCAGGTTGCCCGTCAGCCAGTAAAGCTGACCGAAGAACGGGATCCACAGCAGGCTTTTTTTGCCTACGGTCACCGTTGGCGGCAGCACGATGTTGGAGGCCGTCACCATATCGTAGTTGTTCTGATGGTTGCCGATATAGATGGCGTTACCGAAGTTTTCATACCCTTGCGGCAAACGTTTTTCGACTTTCAGGCCAAAAACGGGCGCCAGTCGACCGAACATATGACCAAAGGTCGCGACGTGTTTTGGATTACGTGGGCTAAACAGACAATAAATGCAGCCAAAAACGCACACCAGGATGCAGTAAATGACAACGATGATTGCGCGAAAAATCAATAGCATAGCTACCTCTGAGATCCTGAACGCTTAGAGTTATATATCGATCAGGTGATATGACTTGCGGAACCCTTTTCCGATTATTGTTAATCGCAGCGCACGAATTAACAACGGTTTACCGCAAATTTTATAGCCCCTTCCGGCAGGAAGGGGCATCGGAGTTACTCTTCGCTGTCGCCCGCGCCCGCAGCAGGACGCAGCGGTGAATCAATGTCGATACGGTCGATTTTCTGCAAGCCTCGCATCAGCGTGCCGCGACGGCCGCGCTCGCCGGTCACTTTTTGCAGCTCTTCCGGACGCAGCTTGATCTTCCGTTTTCCGACATGAATCGTCAGCGTACTTTGCGGCGGCAGGATGTAGAGATGCGCGAGGCCATCTGCGCCCTTCGCCGCATCGGCGGAAGGAATGCCGATGATCTTATTGCCCTTGCCTTTCGACAGCTGTGGCAGGTCGCTCAGCGGGAACATCAGCATGCGGCCTGCCTGGGTGATGGCAAGCAGCATATCGGACTCATCTTCGATCACCAGCGGCGGCATCACCTGCGCATTTTCCGGCAGGGTGATGAGCGTCTTCCCGGCGCGGTTACGTGCAACCAGGTCGTTGAAGGTACAGACGAAACCGTAGCCGGCATCGGAGGCCATCAGCAGCTTCCGATCGTCATTTTCCATCAGCATATGCTCGACGGTGGCACCCGGCGGCAGCGTCAGCTTGCCGGTGAGCGGCTCGCCCTGCCCGCGCGCTGACGGCAGCGTAATCGGGTCAATGGCGTAGCTGCGCCCCGTGGTGTCGACAAACACCACCGGCTGATTACTCTTGCCTTTCGCCGACGCTTTCCAGCTGTCTCCCGCTTTATAGCTCAGGCCTTTAGCGTCGATATCATGGCCTTTGGCGCTGCGCACCCAGCCCATCTGCGACAGCACAATGGTGACCGGTTCAGACGGCAGCATATCGTGCTCGTTCATCGCCTTCGCTTCTTCGCGCTCGCGCAGCGGAGAACGACGGTCGTCGCCAAAGGCGTCAGCGTCAGCCTGCAGCTCTTTCTTCAGCAGGTTGCTCATTTTGCGATCGGAAGCGAGGATCGCCTGAATCTGATCGCGCTCTTTCTCAAGATCGTTCTGCTCGCCGCGAATTTTTACCTCTTCCAGTTTGGCGAGGTGGCGCAATTTCAGTTCGAGGATCGCTTCAGCCTGAGTTTCGCTGATGCCAAAGCGCGACATCAGCGCCGGCTTCGGCTCATCCTCAGTACGAATGATCTCAATCACCTCGTCGATGTTGAGGAACGCCACCAGCAAACCTTCGAGGATATGCAGGCGCTTGAGGACTTTTTCCAGGCGGTAGTTCAGACGGCGGCTGACGGTATCACGACGGAACGCCAGCCATTCGGTGAGGATCTCCAGCAGGTTTTTCACCTGCGGACGGTTATCCAGGCCGATCATGTTCAGGTTGATACGATAACTTTTTTCCAGATCGGTGGTGGCGAACAGATGGTTCATCACCTGATCCATGTCCACGCGGTTGGAGCGCGGCACAATCACCAGGCGAGTCGGATTTTCGTGATCTGATTCATCGCGCAGATCGTCAACCATCGGCAGCTTTTTGTTGCGCATCTGGCTGGCGATTTGCTCCAGCACGCGCGCACCGGAAACCTGGTGCGGCAGCGCGGTGATCACCACAGCGCCATCTTCTTTCTTCCACACCGCGCGCATACGCACGGAGCCGCGACCGCTCTGGTAAATTTTACGGATATCGGCACGCGAAGTGATGATCTCTGCTTCGGTTGGATAATCCGGCCCCTGCACGATGTCGAGCAGTTCGTCGAGGGTGGTTTTCGGTTTTTCAATCAGCGTGATGGCCGCCTGAGCCACTTCGCGAACGTTGTGCGGCGGAATATCCGTCGCCATACCGACGGCAATGCCGGTGGTGCCGTTCAGCAGAATATTCGGCAGGCGGGCCGGAAGCATGCGCGGCTCCTGCAGCGTGCCGTCGAAGTTCGGCAGCCAGTCCACGGTGCCCTGGCCAAGTTCACCCAGCAGCACTTCGGCATATTTCGACAGGCGCGATTCGGTATAACGCATCGCCGCGAAGGATTTCGGATCGTCCGGCGCCCCCCAGTTCCCCTGGCCGTCGACCAGCGGGTAACGATAGGAGAACGGCTGCGCCATCAGCACCATCGCTTCATAGCAGGCGCTGTCGCCGTGCGGGTGGTATTTACCCAGCACGTCACCGACCGTACGGGCGGATTTTTTGAATTTGGCGCTGGCGTTCAGCCCCAGTTCGGACATTGCATAGACAATGCGACGCTGGACCGGCTTCAGGCCATCGCCGATAAACGGCAAGGCGCGATCCATGATGACGTACATGGAGTAGTCAAGGTACGCCTTTTCCGTAAACTCATGTAGCGCAAGGCGCTCTGCCATATCGCTCATTAATTGTGATTCCTCAACGAATTCGCCCGGCCATGCAGGGGGCAATATTGCCGCAGATAGTACCTTA
Source organism: Scandinavium sp. (assembly GCF_032012665.1). Classification (NCBI taxonomy): domain Bacteria; kingdom Pseudomonadati; phylum Pseudomonadota; class Gammaproteobacteria; order Enterobacterales; family Enterobacteriaceae; genus Scandinavium; species Scandinavium sp. The sequence goes on along the minus strand of NZ_DALZVG010000003.1, from coordinate 267,771 downwards.
TCTGTCGCGCTGAGTCACAGGAGATAAGCAGTTTTGCGGCGGCGGTGGAATGCTGCGGCATGGTGCCGTTACGCCAGTGGCAAAGAGATATCCGTTTGCAGTTCGCTCCGGTACATCATTGACGAAATTGAGGTAATGGAAGAACACCGGCGCATCGCGCAGGGTTTCGCCGCTGCCCGGCAGCCAGTCGCGAAACAGCGACCAGACCGTCTGCGACAGGTTATCAAGCGATCCGATGTGCCGCCCGACCGCGAAACGCCTCCGGCGGCGTAGTGGCCGGGTCATCCCAGGCCATGCTGCTGAGATTGTCCAGCGTCAGCGGTTCGTCCAGATGGCCAACTTTGCCCGAACGATCGAGGGTAATCCTGACCGATCTTGCGCAAGTGTACCAGAGGTGCAAACAGCGCCACCGCGGGAGCGGCGGCACAGAGAGATTATTTGCTGACTTTGCTGATTTGCTTCACGTCGATTTCAACGGAGTTCCAGTCTTTATCGACTTCCCCCTGAATTTCCACCACGTCGTTCGGCGTGACGGTGACGCCATTCCAGCGTTTATGGCTGATATCCACGTTCACGGTGCCGCTCGAATCCTTGAAGGTGTAGGTGTCGTCAGACAGGCGCTCAACGATGTTGCCGCGCAGCGTTACCCACGCGTCATCGCGCATCGATTTTGCTTTCTCAACCGTGGTGACGGTGCCGTTCGGACCGACGAAACCGCCGCTCTGGCTGCTGGTTGTCGTTGAGCCCGGTCCGCTGAATCCGCCCTGGGTATTGGCGGCAAACGCTGGAGCTGACATCAGGGCCACAATGGCCGCTATCGCTAAGGTTTTTTTCATGGTTATTTCTCCCTTTAAGTAGACTCTGGCCTCCATTAAACAGGTCAATACTTAACGAGTTCTTAAGGCGAAAAAAGAAAATTTAATGCTGTACACCGCCGTCGCGCGCGGGTTTACTGACCGTCGACGTCGGGGCAAAAGAGAGGTAGGGATGCGCATTTTACTGGTGGAAGACGATAAGCTTATTGGCGACGGGCTGAAGGCCGGGCTCGTCAAAATGGGCTTTACCCTGGACTGGTTTACGCGCGGCGAAGAGGGTAAAGCGGCGCTGTACACCGCGCCCTATGATGCGGTGATCCTCGACCTCACATTGCCGGGTATGGACGGGCTGGAGATCCTGCGCGAGTGGCGATCTCAGGGGCGCAAAGAGCCGGTGCTGATTCTGACCGCACGCGATGCGCTGGCCCAACGCGTGGAAGGCCTGCGCGCCGGCGCCGACGACTACCTCTGTAAACCGTTCGCGCTGATTGAAGTCGCCGCGCGTCTGGAGGCGCTGATTCGCCGCGTGCACGGCCAGGCCAGCAACGCGCTGCGCCACGGCCCGCTGACGCTCAACCCCGACAGCCTGACCGCAACCCTGAACGACGAGCCCCTGACGCTGAAGCCAAAAGAGTTTGCCCTGCTTGAGCTGCTGATGCGCAACGCCGGGCGCGTGCTGCCGCGCAAATTAATAGAAGAAAAGCTCTATAACTGGGACGACGATGTCTCCAGTAACGCCGTTGAGGTTCACGTGCATCACCTGCGCCGCAAGCTCGGCAGCCATTTTATTCGCACCGTACATGGGATCGGTTACACCCTCGGTTCACCAAACGCAGGTGACAAATGAAGCGCCTTCGCTATATGAGTCTGCGCCTGCGTCTGACGCTGCTGTTTATCCTGTTAACGCTCGTCGCCTGGAGCTGCGCCAGCTTTATCGCCTGGCAGCAAACCACCCACAAGCTCGACAAGCTGTTCGATACTCAGCAGATGCTGTTCGCTAAGCGCCTGAGCGCGATGGACTTCAATGAACTGCATGTCGCCACGCCCGCGCTGCGCACCAAAAAGAAAATTAAGCACGGCCATCTCGACGACGATGCGCTGGCGTTCGCTATTTTCACCACCGACGGACGGATGGTGTTGAACGATGGCGACAACGGGCGCGATATTCCCTATCACTATCGCCGGGAAGGGTTCGACGATGGCCGCATCAAAAACGACGACGATGAATGGCGTTTTCTGTGGATCACCACCGCCGATGAAAAATACCGTATCGTCGTTGGCCAGGAATGGGACTACCGTCAGGAGATGGCGCTGGACATCGTCACTTCACAGCTGACGCCGTGGCTGGTCGCGTTGCCTTTGATGGTGCTGTTACTCATCCTGCTGCTGAGCCGTGAGCTCGCGCCGTTAAAAAAGCTGGCCCACACGCTGCAACATCGAACGCCGGACTCAGACGAACAGCTCAGCACGGAGGGTGTACCAGGAGAAGTGCGCCCTCTGGTACAGGCCCTCAACCAGCTTTTCAGCCGCTCCCATAACATGATGGTACGCGAGCGACGCTTCACCTCCGATGCCGCCCACGAGCTGCGCAGCCCGCTGACCGCGCTGAAGGTGCAGACGGAAGTGGCGCAGCTCTCGATGGACGATCCGGCAAGCCTTGAGAAAGCGCTGTCGCAGCTTCACTTCGGTATCGATCGCGCGTCACGCCTGGTGGAGCAGCTGTTAACCCTGTCGCGTCTGGATTCGCTGGCGGAGCTCGACGACGTGGAGACGCTTTCGCTTGCCGATTTGCTGCAGTCTTCGGTGATGGATATCTACCACACGGCGCAGCAGGCGGGGATTGAAGTCCGTTTGCATATCACTGCGCCTGAGGTCCGACGCAAAGGCCAGGCGCTGCTGCTAAGCCTGCTGGTGCGCAATCTGCTCGACAACGCCGTGCGCTACAGCCCGCGCGGCAGCACGATTGACGTAACGCTGGATGCGCGCGGCTTTACCGTCCGCGACAATGGCTCCGGCATCAGCCCCGAGGCCCTCGCCCGCATAGGCGAGCGCTTCTATCGCCCGCCGGGCCAGGATGAACCCGGCAGCGGTCTGGGACTCTCCATCGTCCAGCGCATCGCTGCCCTGCATCATATGAGCGTGGTCTTCAGCAATGCACCGGAAGGCGGGTTTATCGCGCGCGTCAGCGGATAGAACGATTATTGCTCAAACAGCAAAAGACTTTGCACATTTTACGAATTTCATCGCAATGCCGTCGGCGTTACACTAAAGGCAAACGTATTTGTCTGAGGAATAACGATGAGCAAGATCCTGATTATCAATGGCGGTAAGAAATTTGGTCACTCCAACGGTCAGCTGAACGACACCATGACCGAGGTCGCGGACGGCTTCCTGCGCGACGCCGGGCATGAAGTCCGTGTTGTGCGTGCTGACAGCGATTATGACGTGAAGGCCGAAGTGCAAAACTTCCTGTGGGCCGACGCGGTTATCTGGCAGATGCCGGGCTGGTGGATGGGTGCGCCGTGGACCGTGAAAAAGTACATTGACGACGTATTCACCGAAGGTCACGGCTCCCTGTACGCCAGCGACGGCCGTACCCGTTCTGACGCCAGCAAAAAATATGGCTCCGGCGGCCTGATTCAGGGCAAAAAGTACATGCTTTCCCTGACCTGGAACGCACCAATGGAAGCCTTCACCGAAGAAAACCAATTCTTCCACGGCGTGGGCGTTGACGGCGTGTACCTGCCCTTCCATAAAGCTAACCAGTTCCTCGGTATGGAAGCGCTGCCGACCTTTATCGCCAACGACGTGATCAAAATGCCGGACGTGCCGCGCTATGTAGCAGAATATCGCAAGCATCTTGGCGAGATTTTTGGTTAACTGAAGGCCTGCATAAAAAGGAGTGCGTTTATTATGTTAACCGTTATTGCTGAGATCCGTACCCGTCCTGGTCAGCACCACCGTCAGGCCGTACTGGATCAGTTCGCGAAAATTATTCCAACCGTGCTGAAGGAAGAAGGCTGTCACGGCTACGCGCCAATGGTTGACCACGCCGCAGGCGTGAGCTTCCAGGCGACCGCGCCGGACTCCATCATCATGGTCGAACAGTGGGAAACCGTTGCTCATCTTGAAGCCCATCTGCAAACTCCACACATGAAAGCGTGGAGTGAAGCGGTCAAAGGCGACGTGCTGGAATCCGAAATCCGCATTCTCGAGACCGGCGTCTGATTTCACCCCCATAAGAAAAAACCGCAGCCCTTCCGGCTGCGTTTTTTTATCCTGAATTTATCTCTCTTTTTCTTAACCTGCGGCTTACGCCCTTGGCTGCCTGCACGCCGGGTATAACCTGCTGTCAGCTCGTTTCTGTGCCCCACATTTTCTCTCTTCATTCTCCTTGCTTCATTCGAAAATAAGGGAGCATTCCGCCCAATAATAATGATACCTAAAAGCTTACCGCACGCGACAATGTCAGCATAAAACACTAAAAATAAGATAAGCGCCCATTACTTTAAGATTATTAAAATAAAATACGAACTTAAAAAGTATAACGTTGCAAAACCACACTCCGGGTAACGATAATTTATCTACGGCTGATACCCCTTTATAAAAGAGGCTGCCGCTGGGTTCAGGAGACGCAAAGGGATAATGCTATGCACACAGAAAGGACAATACATATTCTGACCAATGATGCCTGGCTCGTGGAAGGCATTACCTTAGCGCTACGGGAAAACTGCACCGACACGGCAGTTTACGCAGCCCCTGCCCTGCAGGAATGCATCGCGTCTCTGGAAGCAATCAGGAACAACGCTGGCGACGATGACATGGTCGTTATCAGTATTGATGATGTGGCATTGCTGAAAGCCGTTTCGGCCTATATAGAACAACCTGAATTGCGCACTATAGTGATGCTGGATGTCTCGCTTGACTCGAGTTTCATTATCTATGGCTGGCTTTGCCTGACCTCCAAAAAAGCGACCGGACAGCAACTTTTACAGCTGGTACATACTCTGGGCCAGAAATCCGAGGCTAACCCGGCATTTATCACTCCCCAGGAAAAACGCGTGTTGTCCGGGCTGCTGCAGGGCCATAGTAAAACCTCAATAGGTGCCAAAATGCACCTTTCGGTAAAAACGATAAGCCACTTAAAAATTAACGTCGCGCGCAAAATTGGCGCGGCGCGTTCTAACGACGTGGTGCTGTTGCGATATATGCATATGTTTCACAGCAGCATACACACAATGAGCACACTGGACGCCTGAGCCCGTTATTGGCGCAGGCATCGCTGCGATCGCCGTGCCAACGGTTATTTGTTATATGCCAGGAATCATTAATAACTGGAGGGAGAACTCTTATGGACAGAGCGCGGATTATCAATATTGCTGTCGTCGACAGCTGCGAATACGTTACTATCGGACTGTCGGCATTAAGACATGATGAAAAGGATACGGTTTATTTAACTAACTATCCGAACCTTTCCGCTCTGGCGGACAGCGAGACGCAATATGATATTATCCTTTATGACCCACTGACCGCCAACGGGTTTTTAGTCGATATTCAAAGCGATATTCGCGATCTCCGCGAGCGTCAGCCCACGGCAAGTATCTATATTTACTCCGCAGGGGCAGGCTTCCTCGCGCCGGATGATGTTGATGGATCAATTAATAAGCTGATTTCCCTGCGTGAAGTCAATGCGCTGTGGAATGTGATTATCACCAAGAGTAAAAATGCCGGTATTCATTATGGCCTGAATATTAATATAGCCGGACGCGATCAGGTTCCTTTAACTGACGAGGAAATCAGCGTGATGCGCGGCTATTCCGGAAACCTTAAGACCAAGCAAATCGCCAACTATATGGGATGCAATGTAAAAACGGTTTACCTGCATAAGTATGCCGCCATGCGTAAATTAAATACCCAATGCAATAGCAGGTTTTACTCTTCTCTCAGACATATTATCTGCTGATCTGACGTCTGCCCTGCAAATCGACGGGAACCGTCCGTAACTCCGAATTAATGACAGCCGCTGCACCTGCGCACCACGCCAGGCGCAGCAGTCTCTCCCAATTCCAGACCTCCTTCACAGACCGCCTTCTTAGGCAATAAAGCCCTCGACCCAATACTGTTCATCGCAAACCTGACATCCGGCCGGTGAATTGGCCCCCGACAAGCTTAACGTTGACTGCTCCTCTTTAACTGCATCAGGAGACGCAGTTAAACAGCCCCTGGCACAGGCTTTTAGTCCATTGCAGAAACGGGGCGGTACAACAGCAAAAGCTGCCATAACGCGCAATGTGAGACGCTACAGGCAAGAAGAAAGCAGGGAATTAACGTGCAGATTAAAGAAGAGTGGATCGGTGCAGACGATACGGCAAATGGATTGGGAAACAACAGAATACGGGAGAAACCTCAAGGCTTCTCCCGCAGGTCATAGCGAACAATCAGAAGTTAAGTCTTGCCCCAAGCAGCACGCCGGTATCAGCGTAGCCATCATCACCCATCTGCTGAGCGACGTTGCCCCAGAGCGTAAAGTTATGGGCAATTTTACCTTCCACGCCCAGCTTAAGCTCACCGATGTCGCGGGTACCCAGCACCTCGTTGTTGATGCCGTCCATTCGCACCTGGTAAGTATCGAAGTTATGGATCCAGTTCGCCTCCACGAAAGGCTGGAATTCACGGCCGGTATTATCGTCCAGATGGCTGTGGCCTTTGAGATAAGCGCGAAGACCAAGGCGGGAGCTGAGCATCCCGTCGTTTTGATCCGTTACTCTCGTGCCGTTTGCCTCGCGACGATTTTTAGCCGCAACGTCCATCCAGCTCAGTTGAGCTTTTGGCTGCAACCAACTGCTCAGGCGCTCATTGCTGGTCAACGGCAGGGTATAGCCCGCCTCAACGGAAGCGGTGAAGCCCTGCGTATGATACTGCTCACTCGGCAGCCCCTGACCGTTAACCGTGTTGCGGAACCAGTTATACAGCACCCAGCTGTCGAGATAAGCACCGGACATATCTTTCTCGGACTGTACCCATGTCGCGTACATCCCGGCGCTGTAGCCTTCTACTGTACTGTCGGTACGATAATGGGTGACCGACGAACGGATGTTACTTTTGGCATTACCGTAACCGACCATTCCGCCGACGTGCCAGCGATCGAGGCCCGTCGTGCTCCAGTCTGCCATATCCATCCCCAGCTGAACCACGTAGCGGTTGGTTCTGGCCTTCATCTGGTCAGAGTTAATGTTGAAGCTGGTGGTGTTACCAACATGGCGCATCCAGAGGCCATCAGCATGTCCACTTTGGCCATCGCGCGCATATTCCCCTTCCCCGAGTCGATCCTGCATACGGGTGGCAAACATCGTGTTAGCTGCCATCAGGTTTGCCAGGTAGCCGCCGGATTCAGGGCGCACCTGAAGCTTGTTACCGTGCGGCGGCGGCACAGGAGGGTTGCCGCCGTTACCACCGTCGTTATCGCCCGAATTGCTACCGTCATCTTTGTTCGGATCTTCCGGATCGGGAGACGGAGCCTCATTCGTCAGGTACCAGCTTTGATTTTGTTTCTGCAGGCGGTAGTCATAGTTACCGGCCACGATACGCCCTGAGCTGGTGAACGTGCCGTAAGACGTCCCGCCCACCTTAACGACCTCAATGCCGTTAACGGTGTAATCCCCTTTTCCGCCCAGATTATTGATGGTCACGCGCGTATCGCCTTCTTTGATATCGCCCGTAACAATCATTTTATCCGTTGGGGAATTGTCATTACCCAGCAGGGTATTAAAGACGATAGTGCCACCGTTACCGCTGTAGTCACCGTTCACCGTCAGCGTCTTGTGCCCCTGGTCATCCGGCGCGCTGAAGGCAATAAGACCGTTATTGCTCAGGGACTGGACGTCAGAATTGGCGGTTACGTCCCAGCGGCTGGAGCCATCCAGCGCAACGGAGGTGATATTTTTACTGGCCCCAATCAGATGTGAACCGCTGTTGAGCGCAACGGTCGAGACGCTGTCCGCACTGTCAGAAATCAGCGAGCCGTTAAGGACGCTGTTATCCGCATTCAGCGTCACCGCCGTGCCGTCACTCGCCAGCACGTTCAGCACCACGCCCGTACCACTGTTAAAGGTGCTGTTGGCCGCATCCAGAGTCAGAGTACCGCCCTCGCTTTGTACCGATGGGCCCTGAGCGGCATTTACGTTTACCGTATTCAGCGTCACGTGACTTTCAGGCAGCGCGCTGTCGTTTCCCTGAGCCTGAATAGCGGCTGCTTTTCCGCTGGTCGCAAGCTCGCCGTTGGCAAAATTAATGCTTCCCTGCTGCGTAAAGAGCGCCGAAGCGCCATCACTCAGGGTCGTCACATTGACGCCGGTTGCCGCTACGCTGCCCGCCGCGACGGCGGCAATCCCCATGCTGCGCGCGCCTTCAGTGCTGAGCTTACTGTCGGTCAAGGTCACGTTTGATCCGTTGGAATAGACCCCGGAGGCGCTATTACCTTTGGTCGCTACGGTGACGTTATTCGCCTGAAGAGATGAGCTGTCGATGGCTCTCAGACCGTCCGCCTGCTGACCGAGCGTGCTGATTTCCGCTCCGCTTAAGGCAATGTCGCCTCCCCGTGCTGCAAACACTCCGGAGCTGCCCGCACCCTGGGTATCAATGGTCAGCATATCGCCTTTAATTTTGTTTTCCGTGTACAGCCCGTAAGACATATCACCGGCAGTTTCAATGGTGTTACCGGTGAGCGTGGCCTCACCATACTGGGCGTTGACCGCAATGGCGTTATCGCCGGTCGTAAAGAAGCTGGTGTCTTTTGCCGTCAGGATCGAATCAGCGGAGGCAAGCCATACTGCGTCACCGTCCGCTCCCGTCGTCTGGAAACGGCCGCCGGTAGCGTTGATAGTCGCCCCGCCGTTGGCATTCAGCGCGTAGCCGTTTGCCCCTGCGCTGCTGAGAATGGCACCTTCCAGCGTCACATCACCGTTCATCACGCGGATAGCATCGCTGTTCTGGGAGGAGACGGTCGTATTTTTCAACGTCGCGCTGGATTTCATCTCTGCGCTGTTGGATTTAAGCTGCAGGCCCATGGCCTTATCCGCCGCAACAATACGGGCGCCGGTGGCCTCCAGTACGCTCTGATTACTCAGGTTAATCGCCGCCATCGCGGAACCGGCGGCGTTGACCATGGTGTTATCCAGCATTATCTGAGAGCCATTATTGGCACCGATACCTCGCGCGGCCGAGCCCGTCGCGGTAATTGTCCCGCCGGTAGCATTCAGAATGCCATTATCCAGCTTGACGCCATCGGCGACCTTACCGCTGGAGGTCAGGGTTGCGTTATTAAGAATAAGTTTGCCTTTATCCGTCGCCAGCGCCGCAGACGTAGAGTCTTTATCACTGGTAAACAGCAGCCCATCAATACCGGTTTCGATAACGCTGTTCTGCCCCTGAGCATTAAGCGGATAATCACCAATGCTGGTGGCAGAGTAATTTTTTTTAACCTGTAGGGTGGTTCCGTCGGTTACTGCCGCCGCCAGCGCAGACGTGGCAGGGAGAGTAATCAAACACAATCCCGTGATCAAACGATGGGAGACAATTCGTGATTGCCTTGACATAGTCGCATTCCTTAGCTTGTTGCATGTTGGGATAAATACTTAAGACGTTGCGCAATAGCAATATAATGCCTTCCGCAGCGCCTTAATGTTGTATAAGGGGTCCGGTCTGGAGGATTGATAGTTTATTAATCAATAATAACACTCATTGCTTAAATTCTGATAATAGGATTATTTATTCCTTGTGATTATTTTCCGACACATAGGATTATTCAAATATCAGAAGAAAAGTCCTTCGATATTTTTCTAAAAAAGGCATTGAGAGCGTTATTCTTTTTCATTACCATAAAAAAGTTGATTATTGATGCCAGTCACCTTGCTTGCTTCAGCCAACGCTTTTACGCCAGCTTAAAACGAGTTACCTGACATCTTCCGCTATAAAAAAGATGGAATACTCCATTGCTATGGACAACGGAATGGAACGCCTGAAAGTCGCTGTATTTTATGAAAATAATATTTATCAACAAATCATTTGTCAGTATCTGGAGAAGGCACTGGATAATTGCCCCTTATCTTTGGAAGTGATCTCCGGCGTTGATGAGCTATTAGAAAAGATTACTGATAATAACGTTGATATTCTTATTACCGAATTTAACTACCTATATAGCCATAAGGAGTGGAGCAGTAACATCAGCACGCGGTTCTGCAAGCTCTGTAGCGAACATCATGTCCGGCGGGTACTGTTTATCTCCGGAACGAATATATGGCTGCTGCGGCGAATTATCGATATGAAGTTCGAGGCCATCGTGAGCGCTAATGACAATATCACTGAGCTGCATCAGGCAATGAGCAGCGTAATCGGTAGCGAACGTCAGCTTCCCTATGTTTCTGAAAGCATTAAAGCCATTCTGCGTGCGGCACATAAGGGGCCGCAAATGCTCTCGTCAAAAGAGTGGGATGTCCTGTATCTACTGGCGCAGGGCTTTTCTATTTCAGAAATCGCGGCGCGAAAGAACCGGGCAGTCAGTACGGTTGCAACGCAAAAACACAACGCGATGAAGAAGCTAAATATTTCAACCAACAGTGAATTATTAAAATTTATTCAGCTCGCCGGAGTAATGGAATAACAGTATGCAGAGTAGAGCCTGGACATCAGCAATCATTTCATCTGTTTTTTTTCTGCACCCTCAGTACTGCAGCGCCTTAACGCTACAGGAAGCCGTGATCGCTGCGGACAATTATGATTCGACCATTCTGGCGGCAAGAAACCTCAACGATGCTCAGCAGCAAAAGCGGATTCAGGGCTTTGCGGGCCTGCTTCCCGTGGTCTCGCTGAACGGCGCATGGTCAAAGCAGGATCAGCCGAAGGCTTCTTATGCTGCAGGCGTCACGCGTCATAATGCCGCGGTCAATGTAACCCAACCCCTTTTCGATCTCAGTAAATACGCAGACTGGCAACGGGGTGACGCCATCGCCGATGAGGCGCAGGTCAGGTATATGCTCGCTCAGCAGAAAATGATCAGCGACGTCAGCGATGCGTGGTTTACGGTCATCTATTACTCCCGCGTGCTGGATAACGCCGATAAAGCACGCGTGGCGTTCGAACAACAGCTTAATTCAGCGAGTAAAGCGCTCGCTATCGGCGAGCAAACGCGCCTGGACGTTGACGAGGCGCAGGCGAATTTTGATAAGTCCGTGGCCGACGTGATTTCAGCCGAAAGCCAGCTCAAGGATGCAAAAATTCGTTTCGAAAGACTGACCGGCCAGTCGGGCAATAGCGTGCCTGTTAGCGGAATGGACTGCGTTACGCCAAAAAAACTGCCCCAGCTGGCGCTGCTGAGGTCACGTACGGAGAGCCAGAACCTGAATATTCAGGCGGCGCAGTTTGTGATGAACCAAAGCCAGGCCGACGTCGTCGCGGCTGCAGGGCAACACCTGCCGGTCGTCACGTTTCAGGCTTCGTATGGCAACAACTGGAGCCGCGCCGAAGATGGCAACGTGCTGGATGATGTCTTTGGCACCACGTCAAAAACCCGCAATACCAACATTGGTATCAATGTCTCAGTACCTCTGTTCGCCGGTGGAAGCCAGATTTCGCAAAGCATTGAGGCGGCCCACCGTAAGGAACAGGCCAAAGATTTGCTGATCGATGCACGGCGCCAGGCGCTCGAGGATGTGGAAAGCGCCTGGTCCGGTGTTCGCGCTGGCGAAGCGACGATTAGCGCATACGATCGCGGCATTGTCTCAGCCAAAAAAAGAATGGAGTCAACGCAATACGCCTACGAGCTGGGCATGAGGACCACTATCGACAGGCTCAATGCAGAAAAAGATTATTTCAAATCGCTCAGTGATTTTGCCAACGCGCAGTACGAATACATTACGTCGAATATCAAACTGGCCAGCGCGACGGGCGACCTCAATTACGCCTGGCTGAAGAAATTCACCTGCCCTGCCCGCTATTAAACCCTACATGGACTCTCTGAATGTCTGAATCATTATTTCGCCAGGAAGCGCTTGACGCGAACAAGTCAAAGTCAATCGGTAGCGTAGCGCTTTACTGCCCGCCCTATCGCTGGGTCATTATCAGCCTTGTTGCGCTGGTCACCCTCGTTACGCTCGCCTTCTGCATTTTCGGTACCTATACCAAACGTGAGAACGCCACCGGAGCATTAATCCCCATTGAAGGGGTTATGGATATCGTGGCGATGAACACCGGCACCGTAACGGATCTCACTATCCAGGAGGGCGACAGCGTAAACAAAGGCGCTCCGCTGGTGACCGTGTCATCGGAAGTCGCCACCCGTATGGGTCAGACCAGAGAGAGCATCGCCCAGCAGCTGGATTTACAGCTTAAGGTCCTGCAAAAGGAGCGTGAGAACCTGGATGCCCTGTCCGTAGAAACCCGTAAAGGGCTGCTGGACAAGCGCAGCCTGCTCGAACAGCAGATCAAAAGCCTTGCGGATATCAGCAGCAGTCGCGTTAAGCAGATGCGCCTGACGGCGGAGAAAGTGGACAAGCTGAAAATGATGCGCGGGGAAGGCTACGCCTCTAACAGCCAGGTCGAAGAGCAGGAAACCCAGCGCCTTGAGGCCGAGTCACGTATTCAGGACGTAGCCAGGCAGCGTATTGACCTGCAACAGCAGCTCACCCAGACGCTACAGCAGATCCGCGAGCAACCGATCAACGAGCTGAATCAGGCTAACGATATCGCCCGTCGAATGGCGGAACTGCGCCAGAGCATGATCGAAAACGAATCCCGCCGCTCGGTGGTGTTTGACGCGCCGCAGAAAGCCACGGTGGCTTCGGTGGTGGTGAAGCGCGGGCAAATTGTCAGCCAGGGCCAGACGCTGGCATCGCTGCTGCCCGAAAATACCGAGCTACAGGCACGCATCATGGTCAGCAGCCGGGCAATCGGCTTTATCCGTCCCGGACAAAGGGTCGTACTGCGATATCAGGCGTATCCCTGGCAAAAATTCGGCCAGCAGTATGGCCGGGTAACGGAAATATCCCGCGTGGCCCTCTCGCCGCAGGAGGTCGCCCAGATTACCGGCAACAATCAGGTTCAGGAACAGCACTACCTGGTTAAGGTCAGGCTCGATAAGCAGTTTGTTCATGCCTACGGCCGCGAGCAGCGGCTGCTGCCGGGCAGCGCCGTCGAGGCGGACTTCCTGATCGATAAACGCCGCCTGTATGAGTGGGTGCTTGAGCCACTCTATGCCCTGAGCCGTAGTACTTCTGCCTGATTGCGACAACTGATAAGAGCATGAATAAAAAATGAATCTGCACAATAAACTGAATTTTTCCTGGCGCAAGAAGCTGCCGGTTATCCAGCAAACTCAGGCGGCAGAGTGCGGTCTGACCTGCGTGGGCATGATTGCCAACTACTACGGCCATAAAATCGACATGATCACCCTGCGCCGCCGCTTCTCGACCTCACTGAAGGGCGCGACGCTGGGCGACGTGATGCTGGTTTCACATCAGCTTGGCCTGGCGAGCCGCGCGCTGCGTCTGGAAATTGACGAGCTGCACAAGCTGCGTATGCCCTGCATTCTGCACTGGGACATGAACCACTTCGTGGTCCTCAAGGCAGTAACCAAAAAGAAAATCATTATCCACGATCCCGCCAGGGGTCGCCGTGAGGTGCCGCTTGAGGAGGTTTCAAAATCCTTTACCGGCGTGGCGCTTGAGCTGCTGCCAGCGGCAAGCTTCGAGAAAAAAGAGGAAAAAGAATCCCTGTCGATGATGAAGCTCATCGGCAACGTAAGCGGGATCCGCTCCGCCTTTATGCAGGTACTGATCCTCTCCATCGGGCTGGAGCTTTTTTCGCTGCTGTCGCCTTTCTATACCCAATGGGTGATGGATCAGGTGCTACCGTCCGCAGACAAAGATTTGCTGACGCTGCTCGGCAGCGCCTTTATTGCCGTTGTTGTGCTGCAAAGCGCCATCACGGCAATTCGCTCCTGGGTCACCACCTGGTTTTCCAGCATGCTGAGCGTGCAGTGGTCGGCAAACGTCTGTTCTCACCTGCTGGGCCTGCCTATGTCATGGTTTGAAGAGCGCCACACCGGAGATATCGTGTCGCGTTTTGGCTCTATCGGTACGATTCAGAGTACGCTGACCAGCCGTTTTATCTCCTCTATTCTCGACGGCGTCATGGCCGTGGTGACGCTGTGCATGCTGTTTGCCTACAGCATGGAGCTGACCTGGGTCGTGCTGGGCATGTTGGCGATTTATATCATTATTCGCTGGATATCTTTCCGCCCGTTCCGCCAGGCAAACGAAGATCAGCTTATCGCTAACGCCCGCGCCCAGTCGCAGCTGCTGGAGTCCATTCGCGGCGTACAGGCCGTCAAACTAAGCAATAAGCAGGAGATGCGCGTTTCCACCTACGCCAACGAGCTGGTTGAGGCAACCAATAAAGGTATTCACATCCAGCGCCTGAGCATCGGCTTCAGCACCCTGCAGGGGGTGATTTCCGGCGTCGGCCGCGTGGTGCTGATCTGGCTGGCGGCCCTTCAGGTGCTCGACGGTCATTTTACGGGCGGGATGCTGATCGCCTTTTCCAGCTTCTCCGATCAGTTTATCAGCCGCGCAACCGGGCTAATCAACGCCGTTATCGAGTTCTGGATGCTGCGGCTTCACGGCGAGCGTCTGGCAGACATCGTACTGTCAGATAAGGAAACCGATATGGACAACAGCGTGTCACTCCCTTCCAGCGCCAGCCGTGAAGCTTTTTCGGTGCAGGTCAACAATATCTCTTTTCGCTACGCGTTGACCGAACCCTGGGTGCTGGAAAACTACAGCCTGGCCATTAACGCTGGTGAGTCGGTCGCCATTATCGGTCCCTCAGGCCAGGGGAAATCGACGCTGGTTAAGCTGCTGCTCGGCCTGCTCAAGCCGGCCTCCGGTACGATTGAGGTTAACGGCCAGGACATCCGCAAGCTGGGTATGAGCTGGTATCGCGAGCGCATCGGCAGCGTTATGCAGGATGACATCCTGTTCGCGGGTTCGTTAAGCGATAACATCAGCTTCTTTGATTCCCACTACGACCAGCAGAAAGTGGAGCGGGCGGCAAAGCTCGCCCAGATCCATGAAGAAATTATGGCGATGGCGATGGGCTATAACAGCCTTGTGGGCGATATGGGCTCGTCGCTGTCCGGCGGACAGATCCAGCGTGTGCTGCTGGCGCGCGCACTCTATCGCGATCCTGACCTCCTGATTCTTGATGAGGCCACCAGTCATCTCGACGTTGCGCGCGAAAGCGCCATTAATAATGCTATCAGGCAGATGAATATCACCCGTATTATTATCGCACATCGGCCGGAAACCATCCGCAGTGCGGATCGTATTATTCTGCTGAGCCGGGAAGGTATTCAGGAGCTTACACATCAGCAATTCGAAAACTCGCTTGAATAATTACAGAGTTTATTATTAACATCAACGCAGGCCAATGGCCTGCGTTTTTTAAATAACATACCCCTGTATTTACCCCCTCCCCAAAATCACTTACCCACACAATTAATATAAGATTATTTCCTCCTCTATTAAAAAAGCCCAGGATACATTAGAAGTTAATCTATTGAGGGCGTCAGCCCCGCTTCTTTATAATCACTTTACAGGCAGCGAAGTCATCGGGTGCTTGCAGAATTGATTAATTTATTTTTTAAGGAATAAAAAATGCGTGAACTGCAGATCTCTGAAATTAACGAAGTAGCGGGTGCTGGCTTCTTTGACACTCTGGGCGCGGGCATCCTCGGCTCTATCACCGGAATCAACGTTGGCCTGGCAAAAGGCGGCGTTTCCGGCGGGAGCACCGGCGGTATTCTGGGCGTTGGCGCCATCGCAGCTGCCGTCACTATGGTGATCGGTGGTGTTCAGGGGGCAATCACTGGCTTTACCTATGGTCTGGTAAACGGCTGGGATAAGACTCTCGAAGCATTCAATAACTCTACCGATCAGTGGTTCGATCACACGATCCCGACTCCTAAAGTTTGATTCAGAGTAAACCATTATGAAAGAGATAAAGAATAAAGACCTGCAGGAAGTGGCAGGCGGCAGCTTAACTTCAGATATTCTGAACTTTTTCCGTCATGGTATTTTCGGTTCAGATTCTGATACCGGTGCTATTGAACCGGGCTGGTCTGCTGGCCCGACTAAGCCTTCACAGGCTACAGGCAAGGGCGACGAATACGGCCTGGCACTGGTTACTGGTCTGGTAACTATTGCCGCAGCCGTCGCAACCGGAATTAAGTTTCTCTCCGGGAAATAAGTTAAAGGGATAATTATCCCTTTTAATTTCACACTATCAATGAAAATGCAATTCCCCATGCATGGGGATCGCTATTCATACAAAAAGGATTTATATGAAAAAGGCAATTATCGCTTCTTTAGTTGTTATGGGAATGGGTCTGTCTGCAAGCGCGGTATCCGCAGCGCCGGTTGGTACAATCACCATCAACGGTGAACTGACTGCTGCCACCTGTAAAGTGACCGTTGACGACAGCGCAACCGGTGATTCTACCGTTAACCTGCCGAAACTGCCTGTTACTCAGCTGGCAGCACCGGGTGAATTCGCTGGGGCAACTAATTTCGTTATGCACCTGACCGGCTGTACTCCAACCGACTCTAACGTGCGTGCCTACTTTGAATCTGGCGCTACCGTTGATGCAGCAACCGGTCGTCTGAACAATACCCTGACCGACGGCGCTAAAAACGTACAGATCCAGCTCCTGAACGATGCTGACGTGGTTCTGGAAGCAGGTAACGACAGCCAGCGTGCTAACGCAGCGACTCCGCTGAACAGCGGCGCTGCTGACCTGATTTACCAGGCTCGTTACTACGCTACCGGTGCATCTACTGCAGGTAAAGTGGCTTCATCTGTAACTTATTCCATCGATTACGAATAAGAATCAGCGTTGATTTAATTTAACAGGGAACGCTTCGTTCCCTGTTGTTTATGGATATTATCCAGGGATTCCTGAAACATGCGCGCTTTGAATTTCCTGCTTTTATTAATTCTCTCTTCTTCGGTTGCTCAGGCTGGTATTGTTATCAACGGCACCCGCGTGGTATATCCTGAAAGTGAAAAAGAAATCACGCTGCGCCTGAATAATGAAGGAAATAAATCATCCCTCGTCCAGACGTGGATTGACAAAGGCAACAGTTCCGCAAAGGTTAATCAAATCGACGTACCTTTCGTGATATTGCCGCCGGTATTTCGGGTTGAGCCTAAACAAGGGCAAACGCTACGTATCTCATATACTGGTCAAAATCTTCCGGCAGACCGGGAGTCCGTTTTTTATCTGAACGTGTTGGATATTCCACCCAATCCAGAAAATGCTCATGGCAACAACGTACAAATGGCGTTCCGTTCGCGCATTAAGCTTTTCTTCCGCCCGCAGGCGATGAAATCCGAATCCTATACTGATGCCGTAGATAAATTAACCTGGTCTGTGGGTTCATGCAGCACCTGTATTGAAGTCAAAAACCCAACGCCATTTAATATAACGATAACGAAGATCTATTTGACTGCCAACAGTACGGAAGGAAGCGGTATCCAGGGTGCAATGATTGCGCCATTCTCTTCCCATAATTTTAAATTAGGCAGCAATCCTGGAACTAACAACATTACTTTTAGCTATCTCAATGATTATGGCGGCACGGTAAAAGCGCAGCTGAAAAAAGGGTAGCTATTCATTTCTGTGCATGGATGTGACTATGAAATTTCTTATTTCTCACAGATTCAAATTATCACAGCTGGCGCTCGGCGTGATTTCTGTTATTGGCGGCATCGCTGCACCTCAGGTTTTTGCCGATGTGAATTTTAACGCCGATTTTCTGGATAATGCCGCCGGACAGGAAGTGGATATTTCCCGCTTCAACGGGGAATACCGCATTGAAGCAGGAGACTATCAGCCGGACGTATACCTGAATGGCAGGCTGCTCGATCGCGCCGAGGTAAAGGTGCGTAACGTTGGCGGCAAATCTCGCCTCTGTATTAGCAACGATCTCGCTACCCGAATCGGCCTTAACCACACTCGCCTGACCCCGGAGGCTGAAGCGTCGCTGACGCAGCCTGACGGTTGCCCGACGCTTGAGTCCATCGTGCCGGGTGCCAGCGCCCGCTTCAGTCCGTCAGATATGCGTCTCGACCTCGCCATCCCACAGGCCTGGCTCAGCCAGAGCGCGCGCGGATATGTTCCACCATCCATGTGGTCCTACGGCGAGAAAGCGCTGTATCTGAGCTATGGCGCAACCTACTTTGAGCAGCACAGCCAGATGAATGACTATCAGTCATTCTTCGGTGATGTGAAGGGCGGGCTGAATCTCGGAGAGTGGATGCTGAGGCACGCGGGTAACTATCGCTGGGACAACAGCGGCCAGGAAAAATACACCAGCTTCGCCACTAACCTGCAGCGTGATATCGCGGCATGGAATTCCCGCCTGCTCGTTGGGGACGGCAATACCTCCGGCGAGATGTTCGACTCTTTCAGCTATCGGGGCGTTCAGCTTAGCACCGCCGAGCAGATGCTGCCGGACTCTATGCGCGGCTACGCGCCAAACATTCGCGGTATTGCCCGAACGAACGCCAAAGTCACCGTAAAACAGCGCGGTCAGGTGATCTACGAGACATCGGTCCCACCGGGTGAGTTCTCGATCGACGATCTCTATCCTACCGGCTACGGCGGCGATCTGCTGGTGACGGTAACGGAAGCTGACGGTTCGAAAAGTACCTTTTCCGT
Organism: Scandinavium sp.; assembly: GCF_032012665.1. NCBI lineage: Bacteria > Pseudomonadati > Pseudomonadota > Gammaproteobacteria > Enterobacterales > Enterobacteriaceae > Scandinavium > Scandinavium sp. Next base: position 249,183 of record NZ_DALZVG010000003.1, on the reverse strand, counting down.
CTCTTACGCTTCTGTTCCCGAGCTGCTGCGTCCGGGCCGTACGAATTACAGCCTGATGGCCGGTAAGCTGCGAAACATCAACGTTTCCGATGCGCCTTACGTCTTCCAGGGGACCTGGAAGCGCGGTATCAATAATTATGTCACCACCTACCTGGGCACCACCTCGACTGATTTCTATTATTCAGGCATGGCCGGGAGCGCATTCGGTACCCCGATTGGCGCTATCTCCCTCGATGTAAACGGCACCCGCTTTTCCGATCGAGGCGAATCGCATAACGGGATGAGCCTGCGTACCAGCTACAGTAAATTTATCTCCTCGACCAACAGTAGCTTCTCGCTTGCGGCTTACCGCTTTTCCTCTTCCGGCTATCTGGATCTGCATAATGCGGTCTATCTGTCCGACCACCTGAGGCAAGGCAACGACAATGTGACCTGGCAGAAGCTGGACCGTCCACGTAACCGCGTATCGCTGACCGTAAACCAGGATCTTGGGGATCTCTTTGGACAGCTCTATGTCTCCGGCTACCAGGAGAATTACTGGAACCGTAGCGGCAGCAATACTCAGTTCCAGGTAGGTTATAACAACAGCTACCGCTGGCTCAGCTACGGCCTGGCCATCAGCCGCACCACCGACAGCGACAACGTCCGTGAGACGCAATACCTGCTGAACTTCTCTGTTCCGTTGGGGCACAGCGACCATAGCCCAACCCTTAACAACTACACCACCATTGACGACAACGGCGTTATGTCGCAGATGGGGCTGAGCGGGCAGTTGGGGGAACGCAATCAGCTCTCCTATAACGTTTCCGCAGGGCGCGACTACGACAACCGCTACTCCAGCAACCTCAATGGCGCCTACCGCTTCCGCGATACAACGCTGAACGGCAGTTTCTCGAAGGGCGAGCACTATCACGGCTACTCCGTGGGCATGTCAGGAAGCGTCGTGGCGCTGACTGACGGCGTCGTAGCAAGCCCGTATGACAGCCTGACAACCATGGCTGTGGTTTCTGCTAAAGATGCCAAGGGCGCCGCTGTTGAAGGCTATCCGGGCGTAGAGGTTAACCGCTGGGGCCTGGCGCTGGTGCCCTATATGACGCCATACCGCGTGAATGAAGTGGCGATCGATCCGAAAGGACTGCCGTTTGACGTGGATCTTAAGACCACCAGCAAACAGATTGCTCCGGCTCAGGGTGCCATCGTCAAAATCGACTACCCGACCGATAAGGGCCGCATGGTGCTGATTCGCGCCACCACGCCTGAAGGCGATGCGCTGCCATTCGGCGCCGCCGTAACCGACGGTCAGGGTAAAGCCGTCGGCGTAGTGGCCCAGGGCGGCCAAATCTATGCCCGCCTGGAAGAAGGGAAAGATCGTCTCAACATCAGCTGGGGCGAACGCCGGCAGAAATTTACCTGCGGTTTCGACCTCACCGTGGGCCATCCCCGCTCCGGTCAGAACTTCGAACGCGTGAATACGGTTTGTGACGGCGTCGATCAAACGCCTCGACAGAATATTGCCATGACGCAGCCGGACGAAGACCAACGCAGCTAACGTCGGTGTGAACGTAAAGATCAGGAAAACTATATGCTTAAGCGTTTTTTTATACTGTTGACGCTCGGCGCGGGCCTTATCACCGCGCCGCTTATCACTCAGGCGGCGGTGCATTGCGATTTTGACAGTTCGTCAATGGTGACAACGTTGTTCGACTTCAACGAAATGCCGAATGGCATTAACGCCAGCGCCCCTGTTGGCACCGTGCTGTTTAGCAAAACACACCAGATCCCTATCTGGTGTGCGAAGGATGGCAGAAAAGGCAGCTCAATCAGCGGGCCCGAGCCCATTTATATCAACCGCTCGGATGTCTCCAACGTGTTTGGCAGCAAAAGCGGATTAACGCTCTATATCACGGTAGCCGGTGACCGCGGTAATACCCGTAAGGCTTTTAATACCGGGCTCCAGACCAGCTATATCTGGCTTCCGAGCCTGTCCACGAAAGACGCCACGCGTCTTACTCTGGACGTCACTATTGAGCTGGTAAAAACCGCAGAGAACACGCTTCTCAGCACGAAAAACACCGTCATGCTGTTCAGCGTGGGCGACCAGTTCGATACCAGCGATATGGTGTTTTATATGAAAAACGGTAACAAGCTGGTATTCACCACTCAGACCTGTGACGTAATGGGCAGTGGCAACTACACCGCAAATCTGCCGCCACTCAACATCAGCGACGTGAAGGGAACAGGGCCGGTTGACGGGCACACGGCTGATATTAACGTTCAGCTTTCCTGTAACTCCACGCTCTGGAGCACCCAGGCAATCATGATGAAGCTTACCGGCCAGGACGTTCCAGGCTCGGCCAGCGATGGGCTGTTCTTCTTCAAAAGTCTGGACTCAGGCGAGAGCGCGCCGGGGATTGCCCTGCAGATGTTCCAGGGTGCCCGGGGTCAGCCGTTCACGCCGGTAACCGTTGGCCAGAACTTTGAGGTCGGCAACTTCGAAGACGGGCAATCGGTGGTCACCATACCGCTGCGGGCTGGATATTACGTTCGGGACAAAAATATGACTCCCGGCAAGCTGCAGTCGATCCTGGTCTATCAGATTGACTATCAGTAGTGCGGAATATGCTTCCCAACCCCGGCGCTGAAAAATGCGTTCGCCGCCGGGTTTATTTAAACCTCAAGAGTAAGGATGAAAAAATGAGAGAATTACACAATCAGGAAATCGAAGCGGTATCAGGCGCAGGTGCCATTGCAGATACGGGTGCTGCCATCGGTAAAGGAATTGGTGAGGTTCTGGAGGGTTTCGGCCTGAAAGGCGCTTCCGGCGTGCTGTCAGAAGTCGGTAACGGTATCGGTCAGATCGTAGAAATTTTCCAGAATGTCTCCTCATTCCTGGATGGCCTGTTCCACAAAAAACCCGCTCCCGCTCCGCTGCCTGCTCCACTGTTCAAGTAATAAGCGTCGCGCGTGAATTAAGGCAATAGTGGCCTTAAACGCTACTCTGGCGGGATGAATTTTCAGCCCGCCATTTTTACACCTCTCCCGCCATGATGAACGTAAGCCCGCCGAAATGAATCAAAGCAGCGCTATTAAGAGGATGTGACTGGGCAGAGCAGAGGTCGCGCGGGGAAAGCTTTTGATGCCACCCGACGCAGGGGGAGATTTCATCAGCCCCGGCAGGTTAATTGAGCAGTAGTTTGGCAGGGTGGTGCGTGTGCCTTTCTAAACCACCCTGTCCTTTTTGCCTCAGGCTTCCAGATCCGCCATGTCGCCTTTTTCCTGCAGCCAGTTACGGCGATCCTCGGAACGTTTCTTGGCGAGCAGCATATCCATTACCGCATCGGTCTGGCGATCGTCTTCATCGTCGATAAACAGCTGCACCAGACGGCGAGTGTTCGGATCGAGCGTAGTTTCGCGCAGCTGCATCGGGTTCATTTCACCCAGGCCTTTGAAGCGCTGGACGTTCGGTTTGCCTTTCTTACGCTTGAGCTGATCCAGTACGCCCTCTTTTTCCTGCTCGTCGAGCGCGTAATAGACCTCTTTACCCAGGTCGATACGGTACAGCGGCGGCATGGCGACGTAGACGTGGCCGGCCTTCACTACGTTTCGGAAATGCTTCACGAACAGCGCACACAGCAGCGTGGCGATGTGCAGTCCATCGGAGTCCGCATCCGCAAGGATACAGATCTTGCCGTAGCGCAGCTGGCTCAGATCGTCGCTGTCCGGATCGATGCCGATCGCCACCGAAATATCGTGCACTTCCTGCGAAGCCAGCACTTCATCGGACGACACTTCCCAGGTATTCAGGATTTTGCCCTTCAGCGGCATGATCGCCTGATATTCACGATCGCGCGCCTGCTTGGCTGAACCACCCGCCGAGTCTCCTTCCACGAGGAACAGCTCTGTACGGTTGAGATCCTGTGCCGTGCAGTCTGCCAGTTTCCCCGGCAGCGCCGGACCGCTGGTGAGTTTTTTACGCACCACCTTCTTGGCAGCACGCAGGCGGCGCTGGGCGCTGGAAATCGCCATTTCGGCCAGCATTTCTGCGGCCTGAACGTTCTGGTTCAGCCACAGGCTAAAGGCATCTTTCACCACGCCGGAAACGAACGCCGCACACTGGCGTGAGGACAGACGCTCTTTAGTCTGCCCGGCGAACTGAGGATCCTGCATTTTCACCGACAGCACGTACGCGCAGCGATCCCAGATATCTTCCGCCGACAGCTTCACGCCGCGCGGCAGAATGTTGCGGTATTCGCAAAACTCACGCATTGCGTCCAGCAGACCCTGGCGCAGGCCGTTCACGTGAGTGCCGCCCTGCATCGTTGGAATCAGGTTAACGTAGCTTTCGGTCAGCAGTTCGCCACCTTCTGGCAGCCACAGCAGCGCCCAGTCAACGGCTTCGGTATCGCTGGCAAAGCTGCCAACGAACGGTTTTTCCGGCAGCAGCGGCAGGCCGTTCACCGCTTCGCTCAGGTAGTCGTTCAGACCGTCAGCGTAGCACCAGGTCTGCTCGCTGTTGTTTACTTTGTCTTTGAAGACAATTTCCACACCCGGGCAAAGCACCGCTTTCGCTTTCAGCAGGTGCGTCAGGCGCGAAACGGAGAAGCGCGGGCTGTCGAAGAAGCTTTCGTCCGGCCAGAAGTGCACGCTGGTGCCGGTGTTACGCTTACCGACGGTGCCGCTCACGTGCAGGTCTTCCACCTTCTCGCCATTTTCAAAGGCGATGGTGTAGATTTGGCCATCACGGCGTACGTTGACTTCTACACGCTTTGACAAGGCGTTCACCACCGAGATCCCTACGCCGTGCAGGCCGCCGGAGAACTGGTAGTTTTTATTGGAGAATTTACCGCCCGCATGCAGACGACAAAGGATCAGCTCTACCGCCGGAACGCCTTCTTCCGGGTGAATGTCGACCGGCATGCCGCGCCCGTCATCGATAACCTCGAGTGACTGGTCCGCATGCAGAATCACTTCCACGCGTTTGGCGTGACCTGCCAGTGCCTCATCCACACTGTTATCAATCACTTCCTGACCAAGATGGTTAGGACGAGTAGTGTCGGTGTACATTCCCGGGCGGCGGCGAACCGGCTCAAGCCCGGTGAGTACCTCAATGGCATCAGCGTTATAAGAAGATTGCGTCATGGTATGTTCACGAGTAGTCAGGACTGATTAACGCAGTCCCAGAAAATCAATAATCTGTGTGAAATGATCTTCAAAGCCGATGAAGGCATGATTCCCGCCCTCTTCAACGTTTTGTCGACAAGCGGCGTAGTAGTCAACGGCCTGGCGATAATCCAGCACCTCGTCGCCCGTCTGTTGCAGCAGCCAGAGTAGATCCGGCGCTTCAAGCGGGTCGATTTGCATCACTTTCAGATCGTAAATATGGCGTGACTCTAGCACATATTGCTCCCCGGTGTAGGGATTCTCATTATGACCGAGGTAACCGGTGAGCAACTCAAACGGACGTACCGCCGGGTTAACCACCACGGCAGGCAGCATGAAGCATTGTGACAGCCAGGTGGCGTAATAGCCGCCGAGCGACGACCCTACAATCCCAAGCGGAGCCCCGCCGTGTTGCATGACAAGTTTCTCCAGTAGCTCCGCCGCCTGTGCTGGAAATGCAGGCAACTGTGGCACCACCATATCGATTTCCGGATGGTGCTCCGCAAGCCACGTCTTCATGGCCGTGGCTTTCACCGATAACGGCGAACTGTTAAATCCGTGGAGATAGAGAAGCGTAGACATCAGTATCCTTCTGAAGCAGTGTCCGGGCGGAACTGCGCACCGTCCAGGCGGCAGACTTCGGTGGTAAGCGTACCGTCAGCATGCAGTTCCAGCCAGCGCCAGCCTGGGGCAATGGTATCAAGAGTAAAATTCGCACAGTGCGGTTTAAACTGCACGCAGGTTGACGGCGTCGCCATCATCCGACGGCCGTTCCAGTCCACGTCCATCTCCTGGTGGATATGCCCGCAGAGCAAATGCCGAACCCTTGGGAAGCGCATAAGCACGCGATCCAGCGCACCCGCGTTACGCAGACTGTGCTGATCCAGCCAGCTGCACCCGGCCGGAAGCGGGTGATGATGCAGCAGCAACAGCGTGTAGCGATCGGGGGATTCCATCAAACGTTGTTCCAGCCATTCGAGCTGGAATTCACTTAGTTCACCGTGCGGTACGCCAAACACCTGGCTGTCAAGCATCAGAATTTGCCAGTTTTCGCCAGCAAAGACGCGCTTTGCCGGGGAGATTCCCGCATCCTGTAGAGCACTGTACATGGCTGGCTGAAAATCGTGGTTGCCGGGCAACCAGACGCAGGGCGCGTCAAAGCCCGCGATGCCTTCAGCGAAATGCTGATAGGCCGCGGATGAGTGATCCTGTGCTAAATCCCCAGTGGCGACGACGAGATCGCACTCACGCTCTGAAGCGTGGATGGCTGCCAGTACGGCCTGGTAACTTTCCCAGGTGTTCACTCCCAGCAGCGTTTCATGTTTTTCAGCAAACAGGTGAGTATCAGTGATTTGTAAGACTCTCACCCCGGCCCCACCAGCCAGAGTGAGATTTAACAGGCTTTCCAAATGGTGTCCTTAGGTTTCACGACGCTAACAAACCGGAATCGCCATCGCTCCATGTGCTAAACAGTACCTCAGCCAGTCGGCCAAAAACTGGTTAATTTGATGCTTTTCGTCGCGTTGATGCAACTTTTTATTCGGGTAATCATACCGTGCCTGGAAGCGAAAAATCTGCTGACTCGAACACACTTCAGCCACCATCGCATCGTGGTAAAGGCGCACCGTCATTGACGGCAGGCTCCAGTAGCTCACGGCGGGCACGGTCTGCTCAATTTCCACCAGAGTAGTGTAGCGGGTCGATTCGCTGATCGTTAACCGGTATTGCGCATTGGCCACCTGATAGCTCACCGTTTCGCCGGGCGCATCCGTTTGGGGCAGCAGTCGGCGCAGCTGGGCGAAGTTGGTTTCGCACAGACGCATCATTTCAGGGAAGTCAGGTGTATAGCGCTTCATTTTGTCCACTCGTTTCGTAATGCCTGATAATGCAATTGCAGCCATTGCAGGGCGATGACAGAGGCTGCGTTATCGATTGTTCCCTCTTCTACCCACCGGTAAGCCTGTTCCCGGCTAACCACATGCACCCGAATATCTTCGTGTTCATCTGCCAGACCGTGAATACCGTGCGCGGTCGTGGCGTCCACTTCGCCGACCAAAATGGTCAGGCGCTCGCTGGTGCCACCTGGACTTGCCAGATAGCTGAGCATATTTTTGACTCGTTTCACGTCGAGACCGGCCTCTTCCACCGCTTCACGGCGGGCCACGTCCTCAGGTGTTTCGCCCTCTTCAATCATCCCGGCAACCATTTCCAGCAGCCACGGGCTTTCGCTGGTATCGTAAGCCGGGATGCGAATCTGCTCCACCAGCACAACTTCATCACGCACTGGGTCAAAGGGTAGCAAGACTGCGGCATGCCCGCGTTCAAAAATTTCACGACGCACTTCACCGCTCATTTCACCATTGAATAACCGGTGACGGAAACGCCACGACTCCAGCGAAAAAAAACCGCTGTAGAGCGTTTCTCGTGCAATAATTTCTACATCATTTTTGCCGTAAGTAACGACTGACTGTGGTTTGTTGCTCATCGTTCATTCCTGGTGACTTCGTGATGAAATTATGGATTTCCGGCCCATTTGACTACTTTTTAATGGTGCTGTGATAGATTGGTGCAAATTAACGTCAGATGGCACGATACGCCAACTTTTTAAGCGGCAAGACTCTGGTACAATCGACGAATCTTTTTGAATTAGATCAGCGCTAAATGCTTCACAACAAGGAATGCAAATGAAGAAATTGCTCCCCATCCTTATCGGCTTAAGCCTGACGGGCTTCAGCGCACTAAGCCATGCGGAAAACCTGTTGCAGGTGTATCAGCAGGCACGTTTGAGCAACCCGGACCTGCGTAAGTCCGCGGCAGATCGTGATGCTGCATTCGAAAAAATTAACGAAGCACGCAGCCCGTTACTGCCTCAGCTCGGTTTAGGCGCAGATTATACCTATACGAACGGCTATAAAGATCAGAATGGTATCAATTCTAATGCGACCAGTGCCTCATTGTCCCTGACGCAAACCATTTTCGATATGTCGAAATGGCGCGCCCTGACGCTGCAGGAAAAATCCGCGGGTATTCAGGACGTCACCTACCAGACCGATCAGCAAACCCTGATCCTGAACACGGCAACCGCTTACTTTGGCGTGCTGAGCGCTATCGATTCGCTCTCCTACACCGAAGCACAGAAACAGGCGATTTACCGACAGTTGGATCAGACGACTCAACGTTTTAACGTCGGTCTCGTGGCTATCACTGACGTGCAGAACGCCCGTTCACAGTACGATACCGTGCTGGCAAACGAAGTCACTGCCCGTAACAACCTCGACAACGCCGTTGAACAGCTGCGCCAGGTCACCGGTAACTACTATCCGGAACTGGCCTCTCTGAACGTCAGCAGCTTCAAAACGGACAAGTCACAGCCGGTGAATGCGCTACTGAAAGAGGCTGAAAATCGTAACCTGGCGCTGTTGCAGGCTCGTTTGAGCCAGGACCTGGCGCGTGAGCAAATTCGTTATGCAGAAACCGGCCATATGCCGACCGTGGGTCTGACAGCGTCTACCGGCGTTACGGATACCAAGTATAACGGTAGCAACGCCACCAGCAGCCAGTATACCGATCGCAACATCGGTCAGAATCAGATTGGCCTGAACTTCAGCCTGCCGCTGTATAGCGGTGGCTCAGTCACCTCGCAGGTGAAACAAGCGCAGTACAACTTTGTTGGCGCAAGCGAGCAGCTGGAAAGCGCGCACCGCAACGTGGTACAGAACGTGCGTTCTTCCTTTAATAACATCAACGCTTCCGTGAGCAGCATCAACGCCTACAAACAGGCCGTTGTTTCTGCGCAGAGCTCACTGGATGCGATGGAAGCCGGTTACCAGGTCGGTACCCGCACCATCGTTGACGTTCTGGATGCGACCACCACGCTGTACAACGCAAAACAGCAGCTCTCCAGCGCGCGTTACACCTATCTGATCAACCAGCTGAACATCAAGTCAGCGTTGGGTACGCTCAATGAGAACGACCTGCTGGCCCTGAACGGCACGCTCGGTAAGCCGGTTTCCACCTCTCCGGAAACCGTTGCGCCTGAGAATGCCCAGCAGGACGCTAACGCGGATGGTTATAATGGCAATGGCGCCAGCACCGCACCTGCGGCGCAGCCAGCCGCCCAGCGAACCACCAGCAGCACTGGCTCTAACCCGTTCAAAAACTGATTCGGGCTGCCCCGGCGGCATCGTTCGCCGGGGTTTATTCCTTTTCTCACAACTCCCACAAAAATAAACGTAAGGCAACGTAAAGATCTGCGTCGCTCGTCCCTCATCGCTTCAATTTCAACCACTCATCCACTATCCTGAGCGCTACCACTGGGTCCAGGATGAAAGATAATGAAACGGACAAAAACAATTAATCACGCTTCGTTCCGCAAGAACTGGGGCGCACGCCATTTGACGCCGGTTGCGCTGGCGATCACCGCAGTCTTTATGCTTTCAGGCTGCGAAAAAACAGATGAAACGGTATCGATGTACCAGAACGCGGATGATTGCTCGAGTGCCAACCCGGGCAAAAGCGCCGAATGTACCGCCTCGTACAATAATGCGCTGAAAGAAGCCGAGCGCACCGCGCCAAAATACGCCAGCCGTGAAGACTGCGTGGCAGAGTTTGGCGAAGGCCAGTGCCAGCAGGCGCCAGCCCAGGCAGGCATGGCTCCAGAAAATCAGGCGCAGGCCCAGCAGGGCGGCGGCAGCTTCTGGATGCCGCTGATGGCAGGCTACATGATGGGCCGCATGATGAGTGGCGGAATGCAGCAGCAGCCGCTGTTCAGCTCGAAAAACCCGGCAAGCCCGGCGTACGGTCAGTACACCGACGCAGGCGGGAAAAGCTACGGCGCAGCGCAGTCCGGACGCACCATGAACGTGCCGAAAACCGCGATGGCACCAAAACCGGCCACCACCAGCACCGTCACCCGCGGCGGCTTTGGTGAGTCCGTCGCTAAACAGTCCACCATGTCGCGCAGCGCTGCGGGAACCTCCACCCGTTCGATGGGCGGCTAACCGTCATGGAAAGAGTCAGCATCACCGAGCGCCCGGACTGGCGCGAAAAAGCCACCGAGTATGGCTTCAACTTCCACACCATGTACGGTGAGCCGTACTGGTGTGAAGACGCCTATTACAAACTAACGCTTGATCAGGTCGAGAAACTCGAAGACGTCACCGCCGAACTGCATCAGATGTGCCTGAAAGTTGTGGAACGCGTGGTCAGCAGCGATGAACTGCTGACTAAGTTCCGCATCCCGAAGCACACCTGGAGCTTCGTGCGCCAGTCCTGGCAAACGCAGCAGCCGTCGCTCTACTCCCGCCTCGATCTGGCGTGGGACGGCAAAGGTGAACCTAAGCTTCTGGAGAATAACGCAGACACACCAACGTCTCTGTACGAAGCAGCATTCTTCCAGTGGATTTGGCTGGAAGATCAGCTCAATGCCGGAAAGCTGCCTGAGGGAAGCGATCAGTTTAACAGCCTGCAGGAAAAGCTGATTGAGCGCTTTGCCGTGCTGCGTGAACAGCACGGTTTTAATCTGCTGCACTTTACCTGCTGCCGTGACACCGAAGAAGATCGCGGTACCGTGCAGTATTTGCAGGACTGCGCCAACGAAGCCGGCGTCGCCAGCGAATTTCTGTACATCGAAGATATCGGGCTTGGCGAAAAGGGTCAGTTCACCGATCTGCAGGATCAGGTTATCAGCAATTTGTTCAAGCTCTATCCGTGGGAATACATGCTACGGGAGATTTTCTCCACCAAGCTCGAAGACGCTGGCGTGCGCTGGCTGGAACCGGCCTGGAAAAGCATTATCTCCAACAAAGCCCTGTTGCCAATGCTGTGGGAAATGTTCCCGGATCACCCGAACCTGCTGCCAGCGTATTTCGCCGAAGACGAATACCCGGAAATGGCGAAGTACGTGAAGAAACCGATTTTCTCCCGTGAAGGCGCAAATGTGTCGATCGTGGAGAACGGTGAAGTGCTGGAAGCGGTTGAAGGGCCTTACGGCGAAGAAGGCATGATCGTCCAGCAGTTTTGCGAACTACCTAAATTTGGCGACAGCTATACGCTGATCGGTAGCTGGCTGATCAACGACCAGCCTGCCGGGATCGGCATTCGTGAAGATCGGGCGCTGATCACTCAGGATCTGTCACGCTTCTATCCGCATACTTTTGTGGAGTAACGCTCTTGCAAATGCCCGGCGACGCGTTGTTTTCCGGGCAATTTCATCACTCCCCGATCTGTACCGAAAGCATACTCAGACTCCCCATCTCAATCCCGTCTGTCACAATGTTGACAGGCTCCTGCCCGTCCCACGCGCCCAGCACATACAGCAGCGGTAAATAGTGATCCGCCGTCGGGTTCGATAATGAACCGCCTTCATGATCGAGGTAATTTACCAGCGGATGTGCTTCCGTTGCCCCTTGCCAGGTCAGGTTATCTTTCACAAATTCATTGAACGAGGTCGCCCAAGGATACGGCGAGTTTTCGCCATGCCAGCGCGCTGTGCGCAGGTTATGCACCACGTTACCGCTCGCCACCAGCATGATACCTTCATCGCGCAAAGCCGCGAGTTTACGTCCCATTTCGAGATGCCAGGCAGCGGGTTTCGTGCTGTCTATGCTCAGTTGCACCATCGGGATATCAGCATCCGGGTACATCTTAATGAGCACGCCCCAGGAGCCGTGGTCAAAGCCCCAGGCTTCTTTATCAAGCGCAACGGGCACAGGAGCTAACAGCTCAACCAGCCGCTGAGCAAGCTCTGGCGACCCCGGAGCCGGGTAGTGCGTGTCATACAGCGCCTGCGGGAATCCACCGAAATCATGAATGGTTTTCGGGGCTTCCATCGCCGTGACGCCCGTTCCTCGCGTAAACCAGTGCGCGGAAATCGCCACGATCGCTTTTGGGCGCGGCAGCGTTTCGCCCAGCTGCTGCCAGGCACGCGTGTACACGTTATCCTCCAGCACGTTCATCGGGCTACCGTGACCTAAAAACAGAGCTGGCATACGGGAAGAAGACATGATGATATCCTTACAGGAACAGTCGGATTGATGGCTCTACATTACGCGGTTTTGAGTGCGGATGAACTCAGATAACGGTGATGATGATCATCAGGAAATTTGAATGTAAGGACACGTAAAAGCACCTTTGCCCCCTCGCTTTTGGGAAAAGGGAGCTTTACTATAAATGATAATGGTTATCATTAAGGAGTTTCTATGTCAGTACCTTTGATTCTGACCTTACTTGCCGGTGGGGCCACCTTCATCGGGGCGCTGCTGGGCGTTATAGGCCAGAAGCCTTCTGATCGCGTACTGGCCTTTTCTCTTGGCTTCGCTGCCGGGATTATGCTACTGATTTCCCTGATGGAAATGTTGCCCGCCGCGCTCGGCACGGAAGGGATGTCGCCGGTGCTCGGCTACGGCATGTTTGTGATTGGACTGCTTGGCTACTTCGCGCTTGATCGTATGCTGCCGCACGCCCACCCGCAGGATTTGATGCAGGGCGACAAAGCCATCATGCCACGTAACCTGCGCCGGACAGCAATCCTGTTAACGCTCGGCATCAGCCTGCATAACTTCCCGGAAGGTGTTGCAACGTATGTCACCGCCAGCAGCAATCTGGAACTCGGTTTTGGCATTGCGCTCGCCGTTGCGCTGCACAATATTCCGGAAGGTCTGGCCGTCGCCGGGCCGGTCTATGCCGCCACGGGCTCGAAACGTAAAGCGGTGTTCTGGGCAGGGATTTCAGGCATGGCTGAAATTCTTGGCGGGGTGCTGGCATGGCTGATTCTGGGAACGCTGGTATCACCGGTGGTCATGGCTGCCATCATGGCCGCGGTGGCCGGAATTATGGTGGCACTGTCGGTCGATGAATTGATGCCGCTCGCCAAAGAGATAGATCCGCATAACAACCCGAGCTACGGCGTGCTGTGTGGCATGTCGGTGATGGGGCTGAGCCTGGTGCTGTTACAGACGATGGATTTCGCATAGCAAAACGCCGGGATTATCCCGGCGTTCTTCATTTCAGCGTCAGGCAGACTTAGCTGGCCTTACGCTCATGTTTTTGGCGATATTCCACCAGATCTTCGATGGTCACCACCGGCATATTGTGTTCCGCAGCAAACTTGATGCACTCCGGCGCACGCGCCATGGTGCCGTCATCGTTGGTCAGTTCACACAGTACGCCCGCAGGTTTGAAACCTGCCAGGGTCACCAGATCGATGGTCGCCTCCGTGTGACCGCCGCGAGTCAGCACGCCACCCGCCTGCGCGCGCAGAGGGAAAACGTGGCCCGGACGATGCAGGTCGGCAGGTTTCGCGCCATCGGCAATGGCGGCACGCACGGTAGTGATGCGGTCGGCCGCAGAGACGCCGGTGGTCACGCCATGCGCCGCTTCGATAGTCACGGTAAAACCGGTGCCGAAGGCGCTGGTGTTGTTGTCTACCATCATCGGCAGGTCAAGCTGCTTGCGGCGCTCTTCGTTGATGCACAGGCACACAATGCCGCTGCCGTGGCGGATAGTCAGCGCCATCTGCTCAACGGTCATGGTTTCAGCGGCAAAGATCATATCGCCTTCGTTTTCACGGTTTTCATCATCGAGTACCATCACGCCGCGGCCTTCGCGCAGCGCGGATAACGCGTGTTCTACACGTTCAAAAGCGGTACCAAAAGAGGAAAGTAGCGTCTGATTCATGGTAAAAGCCCTCATTAAAATTATGGTTACCAGAATCAGGGCAGTCTTAGGAGCGCCGACGCAGCGGCAAAAAAATAACGTGAGCGGGCCTTGCCCGTAGATCGTTACTCTCTCCCATCCGGACTCTAACCGTCGGCCCCGGAATTACACCGGATCTGCTGACCTTCAGACTGGCGTCTGAAGCGCTCGCGGGCTTTCAACCTGGGTTGATTTACCGCCGGTGGGGAATTTCGCCCCGCCCTGAGAATAAGCGAGATAACTATAACGCTAATGATTATCTCCGGCAATGCATAAGCTTCAAACATTTCTGGTTTATAGCGCAGGCTATAGGCACTACAATAATCTGCAAATCAGACCCGATCAGGAAAACCGTAATGATTGATCCGAAGAAAATTGAACAGATTGCCCGCCAGGTTCACGAGTCGATGCCGAAAGGCCTGCGTGAGTTTGGTGATGACGTCGAGAAGAAAATCCGTCAGGTGCTGCAGTCTCAGCTGACCCGTCTGGATCTGGTAAGCCGTGAAGAGTTTGACGTACAAACGCAGGTGCTGCTGCGCACCCGTGAGAAGCTGGCTCTGCTGGAGCAGCGCCTCAGCGATCTGGAAGCCCGATCCACGCCGGATGCGGCATCATCTTCAGCAGAAAATCAGCAGTAGCCTGCTCTCTGTCGATCAAAAAACCCGTCACGCAGGACGGGTTTTTTATTTGGTATCAGGTTACCAGCTGTATTTAACCCCCAGCATGGCTTCCGTATTGCTGTAGCCTTTATCGCCTATCTGCTGACCCACGTTGCCCCAGGCCGTCAGATTGTTGCTCAGCTTACCTTCCACCCCTGTTTTCAGCTCACCCAGATTACGCGCGCCGGACTGGCTCAACGTCACATTATTCATTGTTACGCTGAAATCACGGGTGTTATGGATCCAGTTAGCCTCAACAAAAGGTTCAAACTCGCGATCTTTACCGTCATCAAGCCGGCTGTGGCTTTTCAGGTAAGTACGCACGCCAAGACGGGTTTGCACGTTGCCATCACCGTTGCTGCTGACGTGGGTGCCGTTGCTTTCGGTGTGATCATCTGCACTAACCCCCATCCAGATAGCCTGGGCCTGCGGCTGAATATAAACGGTATTGAGCGTACCTTTACTGCCGTTGAACTCACCGACTTTCCACGTATAGCCACTTTCCAGCGATGCAGTCAGCCCCTTAGAGTCGTACTCCTCGCGGGCCAGATCTTCACCGTTGACCGTGTTTTTCAGCCAGCTATAGCTGGCCCAGGAGTCCACGTAAAGCCCCGTCTTCTCCGCATCATTGGCATACCAGGTGCCGTACACGCCAACGTTATAGCCGCTGACCCGACCATCTGAATGGTAGCCTGTCACATCAGAGCGGGTGTTGCTGTGGTTATTACCGTAGCCGGCCATCAGGCCCAGATGCCCTCGATCCAGTCCGTCGCTGCTCCACTGCGCCACGTCACCGCCCAGCATCACAACGTACTGGTTGCTCTGGGTTTTCTGCTGCCCCGTGCTGTCTCTCCATGTGTTATGGGTGCCCACCTGGCGCAGCCACAGGCTGGTGACGCGCTTTTCGCCAGTTAAAGCATCGGTATATTGGGTCTCGCCCAGGCGATCGTGGAGTCGGGTAACAAAAAGAGTGTTTGCTGCCGCAACGTTGGCGATATAGCTCCCGGCTTCCACACGATACATCGGCGTTCCCGGATTCACATGTTCCGTCGGGTTGGTTGGCCCGACTGGCTGCGTGGGGGCATTATTCGTCAGATACCAGTTATCAGGATCGCTGGCCCCACCTTTACCGCGCTCCAGGTTATAGTCCCAGGCGCCCGCAACAATACGCCCATCTTTGGTAAAGGTACCGGCCGAATTTCCCTCAACGGAGATGATCTCAATACCGTTCAGCGTTCTGGCCCCGCTCCCCCCCGCATTTCTCACGCTCACCAGCGTATTGCCGCTGGTGTCGCCCATTACCGTCATATGATCGGTCAGGGAGCTATCGTCACCCAGGGCGGTGTTGAAAGCGATTTTTCCGCCCTCTCCCAGATAGTTGCCGTTAACCGTCAATGAGTTGCCTGCCAGCACATCGCTACCGGTCTGGCCCAGCTGGATCTGCCCGCTGTTAGTGAGATTGCCGCCGACCGTCAGCGCGTCGTTATTACTGCTAACCGTCGCCAGAGTTGCGGCGAGGGCCTGACGAGCAGCCGCAGAAACCACCAGCCCGGCGTGTCCAACCTGCAGCAGGCCTTTATTATCAACGCTGCCGGCTGCGGTGCCGTTGCCGGCCAGCAGGCCGCCTTCCGCAATATTGACCTGAGAAGATGAGAGCGTCAGATCGCTGCCGCGATCGCCGAATATTAACCCACCTCCGGTAATATCCGTGGTGCCGGTATAGGTCATATTCTGCGCAGCAAGCGTGACCAGCCCGGCACCCTCTTTCACGAGATTACCCGCACCGCTCACCGCGTTTTCCAGCGACCAGTTGCTGTCGGTCACCAGCGCCAGCGTACCTTCATCATGAATAACCGACTGGCCCAGATGAGACGCCTGCCCTGCGGTCAGCCGGCTGGCATTATCGATATTAAATTCGCCGCTGAAGCCGCGATTATCGCCGGCCAGCACGGTCTGACTGCTGTTCAGATTGACCTGTCCGCTGTTGCTCAGGTTATTTGCAAACGTTCCTGCCGCGCCATTCAGGTTAAGCACGCCGCCGTTGTCGATATTTCCACTTCCCAGCCCCTGGACGCTGTCCAGATTAATAGTCGAACCGCTTTTCAGGGTCGTGGTGGCAGTCATCGCCGTGTTTGCGCCATTAATCGTCAGCTCACCGCCGTTCAGCGTCAGCGCTCCCGCCCCCTGCAGATGCCCATTCACCGTACCGCCGTTATTGATTCCAAGGCTGCCACCGGCAATATCGATCAGCGAACCGGCCGCAGTGTCTACGGCCCCTACGGTCTGCGCATGTCCGCTCATTGCCAGGCCCGTGCTATCGGCAAGCTTCAGCAGCGAAGTCTGGCCCAGCACGTTATCGTTGCTCATCAGCAGCGTACCGCTGCGCACATCCGTAACGCCGGTGTAATCGTTGCTGCGGTTGGAAAGCGAAACGGTTCCGCTGCCGGTATCGATAGCCAGATCGCCGCTTCCGGTTACCTTCGCGCTAAGATCGGCGGCGTTCCCCGTGCTGCTACCGCTGTTCAGCACAAGGGCGCTGTTGCCCTGGCCAATCAGGTTTACCTCTTTCAGCGCATAGGCCACATACAGGCCATCATTGCTATCACCGGAGGTTAAACGCCAGTCCCAGGTTCCTTCCGCTACCTTGCTGCCGCCGTCCCGATCGAGAATATCCTGCGTTTTACCGCTGCTGATAACGTTGCCGCTGCTGTCTTTTAGCTCAAGCGCACCGCCCGTTCCGGTTACCGTACCGTCCGAGCCGGAGAGCCTGATAAGGGTATCGCCATCATCCTGCTCCAGCAGAGGAACCCGGCCATCCGTCTGGGGCGGCGTATTCACCGCATCGCCCAGATCAACCTGCACGGTTCCCGAGCCGCTAAGATCGAGGTCCTTTGCGGTTTGAATCGTATTATCAGACGTCTTCTCTCCCGGTGCGACCGAGCCGAAAATAACGGTTCCGCCGTCAAAGGCCAGCCCGCCGATATGCTGCTGCCCGCTGCCCACGGTCGTTACGCTGCCTGCACCGGCCTTCAGCGTGGCGTTGCTGAGCGCTTCAGTATTGATGCCCTCCAGCGCCAGGGTACTGTTACCCAGCGCCAGCGTACCTTCAAAGCCATCGTCTTTGTTGTTGCTGGTAAAATCGAACGCATTGCCGCTGGTATCGGTGCTGACGGTACCGGTGCCGCTAAGATGTCCGGTAAAGGCCACGGCATTATCATTGTCAATCGCGAGGGTGCTGGTTGCATCGATAGTAAAGCCGGTGCTGGCATTATCGTCCTGGCTGTCGCCCAACTTGAGATCCCGGTGATCCAGCGTCAACGTGGAATTGTTCGTCAGGTTAACGGACTCAAATCCAGAGAGGATATTCGCATCGCGATGAATATATTGACTGTTGTCTAAAGTGAAGCGATCGGTGCCAGCCCCACCATCAATGACAGGAGATGAGGCGGTTGTGGCCGAGCTTTGGTTGATAAGGGTGACTTCATCATTGCCAATTTTATCGCCGCTGGGATCGCCATCCATCAGAATACTTCCTTTGATGGTACCTCCGTTTTGCCAGACAAGCCTATCATCGCCGATGCCACCCAGGATATTGCCGTCAACGATCGCGGTGCCTGAGATATTAAAGCTGTCATTGTTGACCTGCCCCTTTACATCCCCGAGTATTTCACCGCCGGACATCCGAAAATCATCATTTCCCAGGTTGAGCGCAACGCTTCCGATAGTCCCCCCGGTGATGGTGACAATATCGCCATCATTAAACTCCCCGGTAATGGTGCCGCCCGACATTTCGAAAGTATCTCTGCCGCCGCCCTGCCTGAAGTCACCTTCAATGGTGCCGCCGGTGATGGTGGCACGATCAACACCCGGCCCAACGCCTTGATCAACGGTGCCTCTGATCGTTCCCCCGTCCATCGTAAAAGTGTCGTTACCGCTACCGGATGTACCAGTAGAGCCAAAATCCTGATCGACGTTACCATCGATAAGACTTCCGACACCCACCGACAGCGTATCATTGCCGCTCCCAAAGATAACGGCATTATTTTTATCGTCACGTCCGGTGATGGTACCGTTGTTATTTAATGTGTTGCCGCCGCTTCCCTGAAACATAACTCCCGGCCCGGCAGTGCCGGTAATAGAGCCGTTATTCGTAACGGTGCTGCTGCCCTCACGCAGCAGCAGGCCCGACGTAGAGCCACTAATCGTCCCGTCGTTGGCGATCTTACTGCCATCACCCAGGGAAATAGCCGGACCGGTGGTCACGTTTAATTCGCCGCTCGGGAGCACATTCACGGTCACGTTCGTCACGGCGGCGCCGCTCACGACGGAGGTACTTTCAGGTGTCGTCGCATCGCAAGTCACGGTCTGACCGTTCGTGGGAGACGTCTCGTTGCATGTGGCCCAGACCTGGCCTGAGGTCAGCGCCAGACAGATGCAGGAGGTAAGAAAAGAGAGACTACAGGTTGGTTTCATTGCATCACCCCAAAAACATAAAATTCCGTAGAAATGCGCAAGACATAGCGTTAACAACTACAAAAAAGCACAAAACTTAAGAAATGCATTAATAAGTCACAAGTAATAAGAATTTTATATACACAGACACTTATCCTAAATTTTCCTGGGTAAATATCTGCGCCAGCATTCAGGAATCAGATGCATGTTAATGATAGTTGCAATACCAGCAAACAAAAGTTATCAACAAGTTAAAATTTGATAAGCATCGCAGATACAGAGATGAAGGGCGTTTTTGGTGCCGGGACGGGAGAGCGCCCAAAAAAAAGCGCCCCTCTGGCGGGGCGCTTTTGGCGTGAATTGAGGCTTAGCGGTCGCTGTCCTGCTGAATGCGCTTAATAATATTCGTGGTTGAACAACCGTCTTCAAAGTTGAGCACCATCACTTCGCCGCCGTTCGCCCAGACTTCCTCGCTGCCCGCTATTTGATCTGGCTTGTAGTCACCGCCTTTCACCAGCAGATCCGGCAGAATGCCCGCGATAAGGCGTTGAGGCGTGTCTTCCTCAAATGAAACGACCCAGTCAACGGACTCCAGCGCGCCGAGCACAATCATACGCTGTTCGAGCGGATTCACCGGACGGGTTTCCCCCTTCAGGCGTTTGGTGGACGCATCGCTGTTCACCGCAACAATCAGGCGATCGCCAAGCTTACGCGCGTTCGAAAGATAGGAGACGTGACCGGCGTGCAGAATGTCGAACACGCCGTTGGTCATCACGACTTTTTCACCGCGCTTGCGGGCAGCGGCAACAGCCTGCTTCAGCTCGTCTTCGCTCATCACGCCAAAGCCGGTATCGGCACGGCCACGCACGGCGTTTTCCAGCTCGATCGGCGAAACGGTGGACGTCCCGAGTTTGCCGACGACAACGCCTGCTGCGGCGTTCGCGAAGAAGCACGCTTCTTCCAGTGAATTCCCGGCTGCGAGCGTTGCCGCCAGCACACCAATCACCGTGTCGCCCGCACCGGTTACGTCATACACTTCCTGCGCCTGAGTCGGCATATGCAGCGGCGCTTTGCCCGGCTGCAACAGCGTCATGCCCTGCTCGGAACGGGTCACCAGCAGTGCAGAAAGCTCATAGTCGGCGATCACTTTCATGCCGCGCTCAACGATTTCTGCTTCACTCTTGCACTTCCCGGCCACGGCTTCAAACTCAGACAGGTTAGGCGTCAGCAGCGTCGCGCCGCGATAGCGTTCAAACTCAGTGCCTTTCGGATCGATCAGCACCGGGACGCCCGCTTTACGCGCCAGCTGAATCATTGCCTGCACGCTTTCCAGCGCGCCTTTGGCGTAATCGGAGAGCACCAGCGCCCCAATATGGCCCAGCGCCTGCTGGATGCGTTCATGCATCGGTTGAGGGTCAACGCCGGCAAAGCCTTCTTCGAAGTCCAGACGAATCAGCTGCTGGTTGCGGGAAAGTACGCGCAGCTTAGTGATGGTCGGGTGCGTCGGCACCGAAACGAAATCACATTTCACGTTGACGTCCGCCAGCGCTTTGCTCAACGCGCGTGCCGCATCGTCGATGCCCGTCAGGCCAACCAGGCGGGAGTTAGCGCCCAGTGAAGCAATGTTCATCGCCACGTTCGCCGCGCCGCCAGGGCGTTCCTCAATGGTATCCACTTTCACCACCGGCACCGGGGCCTCCGGAGAAATGCGGCTCGTCGGGCCATACCAGTAGCGATCCAGCATTACGTCGCCGACAACCATCACCCCTGCACGTTCAAACTCTGGCAGCGTTACTTTCATTCCAGACTCCTGAAAGATTCATCAATTGCGCGCGATAATAGCATAACTCAGGGCATTACCAGCCATTTCCGCCATGAGGCGGCAACCAGCTCACGCTCTGCCGTAAATGCATCCAGCGCCACGTTCCCCGCTTCTTCCTGCAGGGCCAGATGATGCAGCGCATCGCGAAGCGTCGTGTATGCCTGGCTCAGCGCCAGCGCTTCCTGTTCATCCATAATGTCGTTTTGCGCCAGCAGCTCGAGGATACGCACGTTATCGGACCAGCGCGTCAGCTTCGGCTTATCGTGGGCAAAACGCAGCACCAGATACTGCGTGATAAATTCAATATCGGTGATACCGCCCTCATCCGCTTTAATATCAAAACGATCGCGATGTTTGCCGCCAAGATGCGCGCGCATTTTTTCACGCATTTCCCGCACTTCGGTTTGCAGCTTCTCGCCTGCGCGCGGCAGCATCAGTACGTCGCGACGAATAGCGTCAAACTGCGCCTGAAGCTGCGGATCGCCATACACCACGCGAGCCCGGACGAGTGCCTGATGCTCCCAGGTCCAGGCTTCATTGCGCTGATAATCGGCGAACGACTCCGTCGTTGTCACCAGCATGCCTGCAGCACCGGAAGGACGTAAGCGAGCGTCCACTTCGTACAGAATGCCCGAGGAAGTGCGGGTGCTGAAGAGGTGCATGATGCGCTGTGCGAGGCGCAGATAGAACTGTCGACCGTCAATTTCACGTTCGCCGTCGGTCATCACGTCCGCCGGGCAGTCGTGAAGGAAAACGAGATCGAGATCGGAACTGTAGCCAAGCTCCCAGCCACCGAGCTTACCGTACCCGACCACGGCAAAACCGCGCCCCTGACGTTCTGACAGGTGTTTCGGTTGACCATAGCGGGCGATCATCTGCGTCCAGGCCTGCTGCACGACGGCATCGATCATCGCCTCCGCAAGCCAGGTTAAGTGATCGCTCACTTTCATCACCGGCAGCGTTCCGGCGATATCCGCCGCCGCCACGCGCAGCAATTGCGCCTGCTTGAACTGGCGCAGCGCTTCCAGCTGTTGCTCTTCATCTTCTTCCGGCACGCGCAGCAGATACTGGCGCAGCTCGTCGCGATAGGCGTCGGTCGCCGTCGGCTGGTAGAGCGTATTCGGATCCAGCAGTTCATCAAGCAGCAACGGATAGCGTGCCAGCTGGCTGGCAACCATTGGCGACGCGGCACAAAGGCGAATCAGATGCTTCAGCGCGCCG
Source organism: Scandinavium sp. (assembly GCF_032012665.1). Classification (NCBI taxonomy): domain Bacteria; kingdom Pseudomonadati; phylum Pseudomonadota; class Gammaproteobacteria; order Enterobacterales; family Enterobacteriaceae; genus Scandinavium; species Scandinavium sp. The sequence goes on along the minus strand of NZ_DALZVG010000003.1, from coordinate 227,175 downwards.
GGAAATTCGCTCAGTAATTCAAGATAAGTCGTTCGGGTAACAATACCGGTCAGCAGCGGCATGATGCGCGCCAGCGGAACGGGTGCATCTTCCCGGCTGCACACTTCGCTCAACAGATGCGGCATCAGTGAATCCAGCACCTGACGCCCGCGCGGGCCAATGGTGCGCTTATCCAGCTCTTTTTTGAAATCCGCGATCAGCGCCAGCACCTGGTGACGAGCGCTGTCTGCCAAATGCGCCAGCACCGGCGTGGTGTCATCTTCCTGTAGCGCATCCTGCCACAGCTCGCGCCAGTGCTCGGAGAGCTGTTCATCCGCCGAGGTTTCTTCGTCATCGCCAATCAACTCGTTAAAGATCTGCCGCACCTGGACCATGTGCTGGTTCAGTACTTCAGTGAGCCTTTCCCAGTCGGCAAAATCCATGCCCCATGCCAGACGTGCGCGATTAAGCTCGTCCTGCGGCAAGGTCTGGGTTTGCTCATCGTTGATGCTTTGCAGCAGGTTCTCCAGTCGGCGCAGGAAAAGATACGCTTCACGCAGCTGCGCGGCTTCACCTTCTGGCAGGAGATGCAGCGCATCGATGGCCTCCAGCGTCGGCAGCAGCGAGCGGCCCTGAAGCGATGGCTCACGCCCGCCGCGGATCAGCTGAAACACCTGAACGATAAACTCGATTTCACGGATGCCGCCCGCGCCGAGCTTAATGTTGTCTTTGAGGCCACGACGGCGTACTTCACGCGCGATCATCCCCTTCATGCTACGCAGCGACTGGATTACGCTGAAGTCGATATAGCGGCGGAAAACAAAGGGCCGCAGCATGGCGCGCAGCTCGTCGACGTAGAGGCCTTCCCGGTCGCCCATGATGCGGGCCTTGACCATCGCATAGCGTTCCCAGTCGCGGCCCTGCTCCTGGTAGTAATCTTCCAGCGCGGCGAAGCTCAGCACCAGCGGACCGCTTTCGCCGAACGGGCGCAGGCGCATGTCCACGCGATACACGAACCCGTCCATCGTTGCCTGATCGAGCGCTTTGATAAGCCGCTGCCCCATGCGGGTGAAGAACTGGGCATTGTCGAGTTCACGCCGCCCGCCCTGGGTTGAACCGTGCTCCGGCCAGGCAAAAATAAGGTCGATGTCAGAGGAGAAGTTAAGTTCGCCACCGCCGAGCTTGCCCATGCCAAGGATCAGCAGCGGCTGCGGTTTGCCTTCGGCATTGCAGGGCGTGCCCCATTCGCGGCAGCAGGCATCGTAAATCCAGTCGCGCGCGCTGACGATCAGCGTTTCTGCCAGATGGCTCAGCTGTTGCAAACTGCTTTCGGTGGAGTGCAGCGACAGGGCCTGTGACCAGGCGATGCGCACCATGATGCGGCGGCGAAACAGGCGCAGCTCGCGCATCAGGCTATTTTCGTCACTGACGTTCGCAAGCCGTTCCTGAAGCCAGGCGGCATAGTGCTGCCACTCGTCAGCGAGCGGTGGGCTGTTTTCAAGCTCGCCCAGCCATTCCGGGTGTGCGACCAGGCTCTGGCTGATGAAATCACTGAAGGCCATCGCCGCCTGCGCCTGCTGGCTCAGCGGCATAGACGGGAAATCTGCCGGCAGTCGGTCAATCACCGTCTGCCACTGCTGCTCTAACTGCAAAGAAAACGGCGTCATGACTGCCCTCGTGAAAGTTATCGTCCGGTGACCAGAAAGGCCGTCAGCATCAGTTTGGCCTGCGCGATTTGCGGCTTAAAGGCTGCCCCTTTCGCATCGGATGCGCTGACAATCGCTTCGCCAATTTGCGCCATTTGCGCGGCAGCCATTTCGTGTTCGCGCTGGAGCGCGTCACGGATAAACGCCACCGCCTTCAGCACTTCAGCTTTCGCCTCAGCTTTGCCGCGCAGCCAGAGCTCTTCATGATACTGCCAGTGCGCCAGCGCCGCTTCGAGAGCCGCGTTATCCTGTTCTTTAAATTCAGCTTTTTTCAGAGTACGTTCTGCATTACCTGCCGCCAGGTGGTAACCGCGAGCCGCCTTACTGAGGCTACCCTGACGCAGCACGCCCACGGAAATCAGCTGTTCGGCCAAATCCAGAATATCGTCCACGCTGCCGTGCAGCAGCTCCAGCTCCAGCTCACAAATCGGCTCCTGATGGTTGCCCGCTTTGACGTCGCCCAAATCCAGCGCCAGCTCAATCCGGCTCTGGTTGTGGTTTACCAGCCACTTTTCGCGGTAAAAATCGGTGCTGAACAGCGGCTTCACCTGCGAGGCCAGCTCCGGCGGCAGCTTACCCTGCGGCCAGACTTCAGCCGGCAGCTTTTCCAGCGCCAGTTCGGCGTTATCGAGGTCGATATTGTATTCAGGTCGCGAGTGCAGGCCGCCCACCACTTTCCCGGCAATTTTCATCGTCATTTCATAGCGGCCGTTGTGGCCACGAATGCGTAGCCCCATGTCGTGACGACGCAGCCAGCTGTCGGCGGTTTCGTAATAGATATTGAGAAGCTGTGCCGCCGGAATGTGTTCCGTGGTGAGGGTATTGAGCTGCCGGCGCAGCGTCTCCACGCCGTGCTGCTCAACGATGAACTTTAATTCGATTTCCTGATCCATGACTGATTTCTTATGGTTGCGAAGCCTTGATTGATCGTTACGCCGAACTTCCGCGCATCTTTTTTGTCAGTAGAGTGTATTTCGCGGTACTTTGCCATGCAATCGCCTCCTGGACGATTCTGATTGCCGTAGAATGCCTGGCATCGTCAGACTGATGCCTTTACTATCGACTCACTTTATGAAAATAACGAAGACCCGATGCTTAAATTACGCCTGATTGGATTAACTTTATTTGCCCTTAGCGCTTCTGCTGCCGTTCACGCGGAAGAAACTCGCTACGTTTCTGATGAGCTGAATACCTGGGTACGCAGCGGCCCCGGCGACAACTATCGCCTTGCGGGCACCGTCACCGCCGGTGAAGCCGTCACCCTGCTCCAGACCAATGAAAACACCCAGTATGGCCAGGTGCGCGACAGCAACGGCCGTACCGCATGGATCCCGCTGAAAGAGCTGAAAAGCGAACCGAGCTTCAAAACTCGCGTGCCGGATCTCGAAAACCAGGTCAAAACCCTGACCGACAAGCTGAACAATATTGACGGAACCTGGAACCAACGCACGGCAGACATGCAGAAAAAAGTCGCCGGAAGCGACAGCGTCATTAACAGCCTGAAAGCCGAAAACCAGAAGCTGAAAAACGAGCTTATCGTGGCGCAGAAAAAGGTGAATGCCGCCAATCTGCAGCTCGATGACAAGCAGCGCACCATCATCATGCAGTGGTTTATGTACGGCGGCGGCGTGCTCGGCGTAGGTCTGATTCTGGGTCTGGTTCTGCCGCGCCTGGTGCCAAGCCGCAAACGCAACGATCGCTGGATGAACTGATGCCAGCATCGGCCTGATTAGCCATCTCCTCTACACTTACGTATTATCAGCAGATAAAACAGTGAGGGGAGAAGGTTGGCGTGAAGACATATCTGGTCGGTGGTGCAGTACGTGATGCGTTGTTAGGCCTGCCGGTCAAAGACAAAGATTGGGTCGTTGTCGGCGCCACCCCACAGCAAATGCTCGATGCGGGCTACCAGCAGGTAGGTCGCGATTTTCCTGTTTTTCTCCATCCGAAAACGCACGAAGAGTACGCCCTCGCCCGCACCGAGCGAAAATCCGGTTCAGGCTATACCGGTTTCACCTGCTACGCCGCTCCGGACGTTACGCTGGAGCAGGATTTACAGCGCCGCGACCTGACCGTTAACGCCCTTGCCCAGGACGAAAGCGGCGATATTATCGACCCGTATCACGGTCAGGCCGATCTGCAAAACCGCCTGCTGCGCCATGTTTCCCCGGCTTTCAGTGAAGATCCGCTTCGCGTACTGCGCGTGGCGCGGTTTGCCGCCCGCTACGCGCATTTGAGTTTCCGCATCGCCGATGAAACCATGACGCTGATGCGCGACATGACCGCCGCAGGTGAGCTTGAACACCTCACGCCGGAACGCGTATGGAAAGAAACCGAGAACGCACTAAGCACACGAAACCCGCAGGTATTCTTCCAGACGCTGCGCGACTGCGGTGCATTAAAGGTCCTTTTCCCGGAAATCGACGCGCTGTACGGCGTGCCCGCGCCGGCCAAATGGCACCCTGAAATTGACACCGGCGTACATACGCTGATGACGTTGACGATGGCAGCAATGCTGACGCCAGCCGTTGACGTACGCTTCGCCACGCTGTGCCACGATCTCGGTAAGGCACTCACGCCAAAAGAGTTCTGGCCGCGCCATCATGGCCACGGTCTGGCTGGCGTAAAGCTTGTCGAACAGCTTTGCGCCCGGTTACGGGTGCCTAACGAGATGCGCGATCTGGCGAAACTGGTGGCAGAATTCCATGACCTCATTCACACCTTGCCCATTCTCAAACCCGCGACGATCGTGAAGCTTTTTGACTCCCTGGATGCCTGGCGTAAACCACAGCGAGTCGAGCAGTTGGCGCTCACCAGCGAAGCCGACGTGCGCGGGCGCACCACGTTTGAAGCCTGCGATTATCCGCAGGGGCGTCTGCTACGCGAAGCGTGGGAGGTGGCGAAATCCGTGCCGACGAAACCGGTGATTGAGGCAGGATTCAAGGGGCCTGAAGTGCGGGAAGAACTGACGCGACGCCGCATTGACGCCGTCGCGCAGTGGAAGGACAAACGCTGTCCGCAGGTTACATAAACACCGCGTAGACCGCTGCCGCCACGACAAAGCGGTAGATAGCGAACGGAATAAAGGTGATGCGTTTGATGATGTGCAGGAAGGTTTTGATGGCAAACAGCGCCACCACGAACGCACTCACAAAGCCTACGGCAAACATCGGGATATCAGAGCTGGTCAGGAAACCGATGCTCTTATAGAGATCGAGCGCCGTCGCGCCCATCATCATCGGCACAGCCAGCAGGAAGGAAAACTCTGCCGCCGCATAGCGGCTCACGCCAAGCAGCATCCCGCCCGCGATGGTGGAACCCGAGCGGGAGAAGCCCGGCCACAGCGCCAGACACTGGAAGCAGCCGATAGCAAACGCCTGAAGGTAGGTCATATCATCCAGGCCCATTGCGCGCGGCTCTTTCGGCTTCAGCAGCTCAGCGGCAATCAGCAGCACGCCGCCGACCACCAGCGCATACATCACGTTTACCGGGTTGAAGAGCGATTTAATGGCATCGTGCAACACCAGCCCAAGCACCACCGCCGGGATCATCGCCAGCAGCACGTGAATCAGCGACAGGCGACCTGTCCCCATACCTTCATGCACCGGTGGACGACCAAAATGGATGCCGATCAGACCAAACAGACGACGCCAGAACATCACCACCACCGCAAGGATCGATCCTAACTGGATAACCACCTCAAACGTGTTTGCTGTTTCGCCCTCAAAACCCAGCAAATGGCCGACAATAATCATATGGCCGGTGCTGGAAACAGGTAAAAACTCCGTCAGTCCCTCGACAACACCCAGGATAGCCGCTACCAGCAGCGAGTGCATATCGCTCATTCAATAAACCCTTAAATAATAGAAAAAAGAAGCTGCTAAAAAGAATCCAGCTCTAAGACATAACTATCGGCGTTTCGTTTACTTGTGATGAATTTATTCTTACGGTTTCAGATTTGTGCCACGCTCGATGATAACGCCCACGTTTGCCGCACGCGCCACGGCCCCCGGTTTACTGAGTTTGATGCGCACCCACGGTGAGTTAAAGCGCGTCAGCAGAATCTGCGCGACTTCTTCCGCCACGCGTTCCACCAGCGCAAAACGCCCGCCTTCCACATGGGCGATGACCGCCTCGCTGATATCGGCATAGCTCAGGCAATCCTCAACGTTGTCGCTGGCAGCTGATTTACGGTTGTCCCACGCCATTTCGATATCGAACACCAGCTTCTGTTCGATGGTCTGTTCCCAGTCATAAACACCAATAGTGGTGATAACCGAAAGTTGCTCTATAAATACAATATCCATCACGCCCTGCCTGCTTTTTGCCCGTGCCGGATACCACTTCCGGCAAAATATGCGTATTATCCACAGATGAAGAGAATACCGATACATTTTCAAAACGGAACAGCGTTATGAGTGCAATCGAGCCTGGAATGGTCTTCCTCGCCTACCTTTGCGGCTCAATTTCCAGCGCCATTCTGGTCTGCCGCATTGCGGGTCTGCCTGACCCACGCGTGAGCGGTTCCGGGAATCCCGGAGCGACCAACGTTTTACGAATTGGCGGCAAGGGAGCAGCCGTAGCAGTCTTAATCTTCGACATCCTCAAAGGCATGTTGCCGACCTGGGGTGCCTGGGCGCTGGGGTTCACCCCGTTCTGGCTCGGCCTCGTCGCTATCGCAGCCTGTCTCGGGCATATCTGGCCTATCTTCTTTGGCTTTCGCGGGGGCAAAGGCGTTGCTACGGCGTTTGGTGCTATCGCGCCTATCGGCTGGGATCTAACTGGCGTGATGGCCGGCACCTGGCTACTGACTATTTTGCTGAGCGGCTATTCGTCGCTGGGTGCCATCATCAGCGCGCTGGTCGCTCCGTTCTATGTCTGGTGGTTCAAACCGCAGTACACCTTCCCGGTATCCATGCTCTCCTGCCTGATTTTGCTGCGCCATCATGACAATATTCAGCGCCTGTGGCGACGTCAGGAAACCAAAATCTGGTCGCGCCTCAAGCGCAAGAAAAAACCGCAGGAATAGTTTCCCCTTCGCCGCCGTTCGGGCGGCGACATCAATTATTGCATTTACTTAACATCATAAGCGTTTCCTATGATCGCGAAGCCTGCACGCTGATCCATACTCATTATCGTCTGATTATTCACGCGATTGCAGGGGTGCCTCGTTGCCTGGCGCAGTACCGAAAAGTGAACATACGGGCTGGCGCGCCACGCTCGATCTGCTGTTTCGCCGCACGCCGGAAAAAACAGTGCTGGCTTCCGCCCGCCATTACGGTCCGCTCACCGTCCAGCGCCCCTTTTATCCCGAGGGCGAAACCTGCCACCTTTACCTGCTTCATCCACCCGGCGGCATCGTTGGTGGCGATGAGCTGGCTATCAACGTCACCCTTGAAGCCGGCAGCCATACGCTTATCACTATGCCCGGCGCGAGCAAGTTCTACCGAAGCTGCGGCCCGCAGTCTCAACTTCACCAGCGTTTTGACATCGGCGAAAACGCCATTCTCGAATGGCTGCCGCAGGACACCATCTTCTTTCCCGCTGCCCGCGCCACGCTGCACAGCATTTTCCATTTGCAGGAAGGCGCAAAGCTGCTCGCCTGGGATCTGTTCTGCTTTGGCCGCCCGGTGATGGGAGAACGCTTTAGCGAAGGCGATATCAGCAACCGTCTTGAAGTGTGGAAGAACGGCGAGCCGCTGCTGATTGAGCGCCTGCGCCTGAGCAACGGTGACTTAAGCGCCGTGGCCGAACAGCCGTGGGTTGGCAGCCTGACGTGCTATCCCGCCGATGAACACATGCTTGAGGACGTGCGCGACAGGCTTGCGCCGCTTGACGCCTTCGCCGGTGCCACGCTTGCCGACGGCCTGCTAATGGTCCGCTTTTTGTCGCACGATAACCTGGTCTGCCAGCGCGCAATGCGTGACGTCTGGCAGCAGCTTCGACCGCAGTTACTGAACAAATCGCCTCTGCTTCCCCGCATCTGGCTGACCTGAGAGAACGCTATGGAACTGACGCCCAGAGAAAAAGACAAACTGCTGCTGTTCACCGCAGCGCTGGTGGCTGAACGCCGCCTCGCCCGAGGAGTAAAACTCAACTATCCGGAATCCGTGGCGCTGATTAGCGCCTTCATCATGGAAGGCGCACGCGACGGCAAAAGCGTGGCCTCGCTGATGGAGGATGGCCGCCATGTGCTGACTCGCGACCAGGTAATGGAAGGCGTGCCGGAAATGATCCCCGATATTCAGGTAGAAGCCACATTCCCGGATGGCTCCAAGCTCGTCACCGTGCACAATCCGATACTCTGAGGTACCGCCATGATCCCCGGTGAATACAAGATCCAAAATGGCAATATTGCCCTGAATACAGGCCGCGAAACGCGAAAAGTCATCGTCGAGAACCACGGTGACCGTCCGATCCAGGTCGGATCGCACTACCATTTTTATGAAGTGAACCCGGCCCTGAAGTTCGAGCGCGACACCTGCAAAGGCTTCCGACTGAACATCGCGGCGGGCACCGCCGTGCGCTTTGAACCCGGCCAGAAGCGTGAAGTCGAACTGGTCGCCGTGGCGGGAGAGAAGCGTATTTTCGGCTTTCGCGCAGACGTAATGGGCGAGCTGGAGGCAAAAGCATGACTGAGATTTCCCGTCAGGCGTACGCCGACATGTTTGGCCCGACAACGGGTGATAAAGTCCGCCTGGCTGACACCGAACTGTGGATCGAAGTCGAAGACGACTTCACCACCTACGGCGAAGAGGTCAAATTCGGCGGTGGCAAAGTGATCCGCGACGGCATGGGTCAGGGCCAGATGCTGAGTAACGACTGCGTGGATCTGGTGATTACCAACGCGCTGATCGTCGATCACTGGGGGATCGTGAAGGCCGATATCGGCGTAAAGGACGGCAGGATCTTTGCCATTGGCAAAGCGGGCAACCCGGATATTCAGCCCAACGTCACGATCCCGATCGGCGCAGGCACCGAAGCGATCGCCGCCGAAGGTAAGATCGTGACGGCAGGCGGCGTCGACACTCATATTCACTGGATCTGCCCGCAGCAGGCGGAAGAAGCGCTGGTCTCCGGCGTGACAACGATGATCGGCGGCGGCACGGGACCGGCGGCAGGCACCAACGCCACCACCTGTACGCCCGGACCGTGGTATATCAGCCGGATGCTTCAGGCTATCGATTCACTGCCGGTCAATATTGGCCTGCTCGGCAAAGGCAACAGTTCGAATCCAGACGCGCTCCGGGAGCAGGTCGCCGCAGGCGTGGTCGGCCTGAAGATTCACGAAGACTGGGGCGCCACGCCCGCTGCCATTGACTGCTCGCTGACGGTCGCCGAAGAGATGGACATTCAGGTGGCGCTGCACAGCGACACGCTGAACGAATCAGGCTTTGTCGAAGATACCCTCGCGGCCATTGGCGACCGGACTATTCATACGTTTCATACAGAAGGCGCGGGCGGCGGCCATGCGCCGGACATCATCACCGCCTGCGCGCGCCCGAATATTCTGCCCTCCTCCACCAACCCGACGCTGCCCTACACCGTCAATACCATCGACGAACACCTGGACATGCTGATGGTCTGCCATCACCTGTCGCCGGATATCGCCGAAGACGTGGCCTTTGCCGAGTCGCGCATTCGCCGGGAAACCATCGCAGCCGAAGACGTACTGCACGACATTGGCGCGTTCTCGCTGACCTCATCAGATTCACAGGCAATGGGCCGCGTAGGCGAGGTCATTCTGCGCACATGGCAGGTAGCACACCGCATGAAGGTACAGCGCGGCGCGCTGGAGGAAGAAACCGGCGATAACGATAACGTCCGCGTGAAGCGCTACATCGCCAAGTACACCATCAACCCGGCCTTAACCCACGGCATTGCCCATGAGGTCGGATCCATCGAAGCAGGAAAACTGGCGGATCTTGTGCTCTGGTCACCCGCATTTTTCGGCGTGAAGCCTGCAACGATCGTCAAAGGCGGGATGATCGTAATGGCCCCGATGGGCGACATCAACGCGTCTATCCCCACGCCGCAGCCTGTTCACTATCGCCCGATGTTTGGCGCACTTGGCACAGCACGTCATCACACGCGCATGACGTTTATTTCTCAGGCTGCATTCGACAACGGGGTGCCGCAAAAGCTGGCGCTGAAAAGCCAGATTGCCGTGGTGAAAGGCTGCCGCACGGTGAAAAAGGCCGACATGATCCACAACGGCTTACAGCCGGATATCACCGTGGATGCCCAGACCTACGAAGTGAAGGTCAACGGCAAGCTGATTACCAGCGAACCGGCGGACGTGCTGCCGATGGCGCAACGTTATTTTCTGTTTTAAGGAGCAAAGATGCTGTATCTGACTCAGCGCGTCGAACACGCGCACAGCCTCACCGCCAGCGTCACGCTGCCGATTGACGTGCGGGTAAAAAGTCGCGCCAAAGTGACGCTCAGCGACGGGCGAGAAGCCGGACTGATGCTGCCACGCGGCCTGCTGCTGCGCGGTGGCGACATTCTTTCCAGCGAAGACGGCAGCGAATTTATCGAAGTGATCGCCGCCGATGAAGGCGTTTCAGTGGTGCGCTGCGACGATCCGTTCCAGCTTGCCAAAGCCTGCTATCACCTCGGCAACCGCCACGTGCCGCTGCAAATCATGCCCGGCGAACTGCGCTTTCATCACGACCACGTCCTCGACGATATGCTGCGCCAGTTCGGCCTTGAGGTGAACTTTGCACATCTGCCGTTCGAACCTGAGGCCGGCGCGTACACCAGCGAAGCGCAGGGACATCATCATCATTCTCACAGCCATTCGCACAGCCACTGATGACCAGCGCCACGCAAAAGCTGCGCCTGTTTCAACTCGCCAGCAGCAACCTGCCGGTCGGCGGCTACAGCTGGTCGCAGGGCCTGGAATGGGCAGTCGAAGCAGGCTGGGTGAAAGACAGCGCCGCCTTTGCCCACTGGCAAACGCAGCAGATGGAGCAGAGTTTTTTCCACGTTGATTTACCGCTGCTCGCCCGACTGTATCAGGCCTGGGAGCAGGACGATGCGGAAGCCGCGAAGCGCTGGACGGCATGGCTGCTCGCCTGTCGCGAAACGCGTGAGCTGCGTGAAGAAGAACGTAACCGCGGCCAGGCGTTCACCCGCCTGCTCTACGACTGGCATCCGGAATGTCCTGCGCAATGGCGCACTCTGTTTAACCAGAGCCAGCTGTGCGGCATGGCGTGGCTTGGCGTGCGCTGGCAGATAAACCTGCACGAGCTGGCCCTGACGCTCGGATACAGCTGGATCGAAAGCGCGGTGATGGCCGGCGTGAAGCTCGTGCCGTTCGGGCAGCAGGCCGCGCAGAAATTAATAATGACGCTCTGCGAGCGCTATGCCGCAGGCGTTGAACGGGGGCTGAACTGCCCAGACGAAGAGATCGGTTCCGCGACGCCGCTTTCGGCCATCGCTTCGGCGCGTCACGAAACCCAATATTCCCGGATATTCCGTTCCTGAGGAGAAGGTATGGCAAGTTACAAACACCCGCTGCGCGTCGGCGTCGGCGGCCCGGTGGGCTCCGGTAAAACCGCCCTGCTGGAAGCGTTGTGTAAAGCAATGCGCGATACATATCACCTGGCAGTCGTCACCAATGACATCTACACCAAAGAAGACCAGCGTATTCTGACCGAAGCGGGCGCGCTGGCGCCGGAGCGCATCGTCGGCGTAGAAACGGGCGGCTGCCCGCATACTGCCATTCGCGAAGATGCGTCAATGAATCTTGCCGCCGTAGAAGCATTAAGTGAGAAATTCGGCAATCTGGATCTGATCTTCGTGGAGAGCGGCGGCGATAACCTCAGCGCAACGTTCAGCCCGGAGCTGGCGGATCTGACGATCTACGTGATCGACGTGGCGGAAGGGGAAAAGATCCCCCGCAAAGGCGGCCCGGGGATCACCAAATCCGATTTTCTGGTGATCAACAAAATCGATCTCGCCCCGTACGTCGGCGCATCGCTGGAAGTGATGGAGCGCGACACCAACCGCATGCGCGGCGACAAACCCTGGACCTTCAGCAACCTGAAAGCCGGAGAAGGGCTAAAGACGATTATTGCGTTTCTGGAAGATAAGGGAATGCTGAAGGGGTGATTATCAATGCCGGGCGGCGCTTCGCTTACCGGACCTACAAACCGTAGGCCGGTGCAAACGAAGTGCCGCCCGGCGAAAAAATCACGCGGCAGGCAGTTCAGCCAACGGCCAGCGAGGACGGACGGTAACGCCTAAATCTGCATGAACGCCGGTTTTCAGACGCACCATGCCGGCATATGCGATCATCGCGCCGTTATCGGTGCAGAATTCGGGACGCGCATAGAACACCTCGCCTTTACGCTTGTGCATCATTTCGGCGAGCTTCGCGCGCAGAGTGCGGTTGGCGCTTACGCCGCCCGCCATCACCAGACGCTTAAAGCCCGTTTGATCCAGAGCACGGCGGCATTTGATCATCAGCGTATCAACGACCGCATCTTCGAACGCACGGGCGATATCGGCGCGGGTTTGATCGTCATTGCCGTTCGAGCGAATCGTATTCGCAGCGAACGTTTTCAGGCCGGAGAAGCTGAAGTCCAGTCCCGGACGATCCGTCATCGGACGAGGGAAAACAAAGCGCCCTTCTGCGCCCTGAGAAGCCAGTTTTGACAGCATCGGGCCGCCGGGATAATCCAGCCCCAGCAGCTTCGCCGTTTTGTCGAAGGCTTCGCCTGCCGCATCATCAATAGATTCGCCTAGCAGCTCGTACTCACCAATGCCCGTTACGCTTATCAGCTGCGTGTGGCCACCGGAAACCAGCAGCGCCACAAACGGGTATTCCGGCGGATTATCTTCCAACATCGGGGCCAGCAGATGACCTTCCATATGGTGAACGGCGATGGCCGGTACGTTCCATGCGAACGCCAGCGCGCGCCCCACGGTTGCGCCAACTAACAGCGCGCCCACCAGACCCGGACCTGCGGTATAGGCCACGGCATCAATTTCTTTTGCCGACAGATTCGCTTCTTTCAGCGCTGCCTGAATCAGCGGAACGGTTTTCCGCACGTGATCGCGGGAGGCAAGCTCCGGCACCACGCCGCCGTAGTCAGCGTGCAGTTTCACCTGACTATACAATTGGTTGGCTAACAATCCGTTCACATCGTCATAAATGGCGATGCCGGTTTCGTCGCAGGATGTTTCGATTCCCAGTACACGCATGGTTCGTTTTACCTCGTTTCAATACCGCGCAGTGTAGGGCGAATGCGGGTTGATGTATACCCTCAGGGGTGACTTCGTGTATACTCGTGCCCCTTACAAAAGTCCCGTTCAAAAACGGCATTGGTGCTTTACAAAGCAGCGACAGTTGCAGTAAAATTCCGCACCATTTTGAAATAAGCTGGCGTTGATGCCAGCGGCAAACCGAATTTATAAAGGTGAGAGTTACATGCCGGTAATTAAAGTACGTGAAAACGAGCCGTTCGACGTAGCACTGCGTCGCTTCAAGCGTTCCTGCGAGAAAGCAGGTGTTCTGGCGGAAGTTCGTCGTCGTGAGTTCTATGAAAAACCAACGACTGAACGTAAGCGCGCTAAAGCTTCTGCTGTGAAACGTCACGCGAAGAAACTGGCTCGCGAAAACGCACGCCGCACTCGTCTGTACTAATCTGTTGGGAGCGCACGCTCTCAATCCAGACCGAGTTTAAGCTGTAAAGGCCGTGCTTCCGGAAGGAATGCGCGGCTTATTTTCGTTTATGTATTGGTAAAACTTAACGGGGCTTATGGCCGGACGAATCCCACGTGTCTTTATCAATGACCTGCTGGCGAGAACCGACATCGTCGATCTGATCGATGCGCGCGTTAAGCTGAAAAAGCAGGGCAAGAATTATCACGCGTGTTGTCCGTTCCACAACGAAAAAACCCCTTCTTTCACCGTCAACGGTGAGAAACAGTTTTACCACTGCTTCGGCTGTGGTGCGCACGGGAACGCCGTCGACTTTCTGATGAACTACGACAAGCTCGAGTTTGTGGAAACCGTCGAAGAGCTGGCGGCCATGCACAACCTCGAAGTCCCGTACGAAGCAGGCTCTGGCCCAACCCAGATAGAGCGCCATCAGCGGCAAAGTCTCTATCAGCTCATGGATGGTCTGAGCGCGTTTTATCAGCAATCCCTGAACCAACCCGTCGCCGAACCTGCGCGTCAGTACCTGACAAAGCGTGGTTTAAGCAGCGAAGTCATCGCCCGGTTTGCGATTGGCTATGCGCCACCGGGCTGGGATAACGTCCTGAAGCGTTTTGGCAACAACCGGGAAAATCAGCAGTCGCTGACCGACGCGGGCATGTTAGTCACCAACGATCAAGGACGCAGCTACGATCGCTTCCGCGAAAGGGTGATGTTCCCCATCCGCGATAAGCGAGGCCGGGTGATAGGTTTTGGTGGCCGCGTGTTGGGCGATGCCCTGCCGAAATACCTCAACTCTCCGGAAACCGATATTTTCCATAAGGGCCGCCAGCTGTACGGCCTTTATGAAGCGCAGCAAACCGAAGCTGAACCGCAGCGTCTGCTGGTGGTCGAAGGCTATATGGACGTGGTGGCGCTTGCGCAGTACGACATTAATTATGCCGTCGCGTCACTGGGCACCTCTACTACAGCCGATCACATTCAGCTGCTGTTCAGGGTGACCAATCAGGTCATCTGCTGCTACGACGGCGACCGTGCAGGCCGCGATGCCGCATGGCGAGCGCTGGAAACCGCGCTGCCGTATATGACTGACGGCCGTCAATTGCGGTTTATGTTTCTGCCGGACGGCGAAGATCCGGATACGCTGGTGCGTAAAGAGGGCAAAGCAGCGTTTGAAGCACGGATGGAGCAGGCACAGCCGCTCTCCACGTTTCTGTTTAACAGCCTGATGCCGCAGGTCGATTTAAGCACCCCGGACGGGCGCGCACAGCTCAGTACGCTGGCGCTGCCGCTGATTACCCAGGTCCCGGGTGAAACGCTGCGTATTTATCTGCGCCAGGAGCTGGGCAAGAAGCTTGGGATCCTGGACGACGCGCAGCTTGAACGTTTAATGCCAAAACAGGCAGAAAATGGCGCTGCCCGCCCCGCGCCTCAGCTAAAACGCACGACCATGCGTATACTGATAGGGTTATTGGTGCAAAACCCTGAGCTTGCTGCTCTGGTGCCGCCTTTGACCGGGCTTGATCCGAAAAAGCTGCCTGGGCTTGGCTTATTTTCTGAACTGGTCAACACTTGTTTGTCGCAGCCTGGACTGACAACGGGCCAAATGCTTGAGCAGTATCGCGGCACAAATGAGGCCGCAACCCTTGAAAAACTGTCGATGTGGGACGATATAGCAGATAAGGAAATCGCTGAACAAACTTTCACCGACTCGTTAAACCATATGTTTGATTCACTGCTGGTCCAGCGGCAAGAAGAGTTGATAGCTCGCGACCGCACACACGGATTAAGCAGTGAAGAACGCCGGGAACTCTGGACGCTGAACCAGGAACTGGCCAAAAAATGAATTCAACGGCTTAAGTGCCGAATATCAATCGGGAAGCCCCCGAAAGCCGCCCCGAGGCGCAGCGGCAATAATATAAGCAGGCCCTCGCTTTAAAAGTCGGTAACTCGTTTTCGCCGACCGACACCAATCAATGAATTAAGTGTGGATACCGTCTTATGGAGCAAAACCCGCAGTCACAGCTTAAGCTTCTTGTCCAGCGTGGTAAGGAGCAAGGCTATCTGACCTATGCCGAGGTCAATGACCATCTGCCGGAAGATATCGTCGACTCCGATCAGATCGAAGACATCATCCAAATGATCAATGACATGGGCATTCAGGTGATGGAAGAAGCACCGGATGCCGATGATCTCCTGCTGGCTGAAAACTCAAACAACACCGATGAGGACGCGGAAGAAGCGGCTGCTCAGGTGCTGTCCAGCGTTGAATCTGAAATCGGTCGTACCACCGACCCGGTGCGCATGTACATGCGCGAAATGGGGACCGTTGAGCTGCTGACCCGCGAAGGCGAAATCGACATCGCCAAGCGTATCGAAGACGGCATCAACCAGGTGCAGTGCTCCGTTGCAGAATACCCGGAAGCGATCACCTACCTGCTTGAGCAGTACGATCGCGTGGAAGCCGCGGAAGCGCGTCTGTCCGATCTCATCACGGGCTTCGTCGATCCTAACGCTGAAGAAGAGATGGCACCAACCGCCACCCACGTCGGTTCTGAGCTCTCTCAGGAAGAGCAGGATGATGACGAAGATGAAGACGAAGAGGACGGCGACGACGATTCCAGCGATGATGACAACAGCATCGATCCGGAACTGGCGCGTGAAAAAT
Organism: Scandinavium sp.; assembly: GCF_032012665.1. Classification (NCBI taxonomy): domain Bacteria; kingdom Pseudomonadati; phylum Pseudomonadota; class Gammaproteobacteria; order Enterobacterales; family Enterobacteriaceae; genus Scandinavium; species Scandinavium sp. Next base: position 211,151 of record NZ_DALZVG010000003.1, on the reverse strand, counting down.
TCGGTGAGCTGCGCACTCAGTACGAACTGACCCGCGACACGATCAAAGCTAAAGGTCGTAGCCACGCGGCGGCGCAGGAAGAGATCCAGAAGCTGTCTGAAGTATTCAAACAGTTCCGCCTGGTGCCAAAACAGTTCGATTACCTGGTCAACAGCATGCGGACCATGATGGAGCGCGTTCGTATTCAGGAACGTATCATCATGAAGCTGTGCGTTGAACAGTGCAAAATGCCGAAGAAAAACTTCATCACCCTGTTCACCGGCAACGAAACCAGCGAAACCTGGTTCAACGCCGCCGTAGCAATGAATAAGCCGTGGTCTGAAAAACTGAACGATGTGAAAGGCGACGTTCAGCGCGGCCTGCAGAAGCTGCAGCAGATTGAAGAAGAAACCGGCCTGACCATTGAACAGGTAAAAGATATCAACCGTCGCATGTCCATCGGTGAGGCCAAAGCCCGCCGTGCGAAGAAAGAGATGGTTGAAGCGAACTTACGTCTGGTTATTTCCATTGCCAAGAAGTACACCAACCGCGGTCTGCAGTTCCTCGACCTGATTCAGGAAGGCAACATCGGCCTGATGAAAGCGGTTGATAAGTTCGAATACCGTCGCGGCTACAAGTTCTCCACTTACGCAACCTGGTGGATCCGTCAGGCGATCACCCGTTCCATCGCGGATCAGGCACGCACCATCCGTATTCCGGTGCATATGATTGAGACCATCAACAAGCTCAACCGTATCTCCCGCCAGATGCTGCAGGAAATGGGCCGCGAGCCGACGCCGGAAGAGCTGGCCGAACGTATGCTGATGCCGGAAGACAAAATCCGCAAAGTACTGAAAATTGCCAAAGAGCCTATCTCCATGGAAACCCCAATCGGTGACGATGAAGATTCACATCTGGGCGATTTCATCGAGGATACGACCCTCGAGCTGCCGCTGGATTCGGCGACCACCGAAAGCCTGCGTGCGGCAACGCACGACGTGCTGGCGGGCCTCACCGCGCGTGAAGCGAAGGTTCTGCGTATGCGCTTTGGCATCGACATGAACACCGACCACACTCTGGAAGAAGTGGGTAAACAGTTCGACGTAACCCGCGAACGTATCCGTCAGATCGAAGCGAAAGCGCTGCGCAAGCTGCGTCACCCAAGCCGTTCTGAAGTGCTGCGTAGCTTCCTGGACGATTAATTTCGTTACGCTCATCCGCTACAGAAAAGCCACACGCAAGTGTGGCTTTTTTTTGCTCATCAGTGCAGCTTTCATCACCCAATCTACGGTTTTAGCCTGACTTTTGGCCGTTTATGAATCTTTGAACCTGCCCAGTGACGCTCTATACTCATCGGCGCAGAATTTTCCCCTAAGATATTAAGTTTTTTCCTTTTAATGGCGCTTAGAGATGAGGTGAATCAGACACTGCATCGCGTCATGATTTCCTTTTAGACTATTGAAAACCTCGCAGGAATTAAAAACATAATGAATAAAACTTGGCTTCTGATGCTTTGCATCGCGCTGGCAGGATGCGTCAACAAACCGCAAAATACGCCGAAATCCGTGGTCACACCGCTCCCTGCCCAGCCCGTCGTGGTGGAGCCTCAGCCCGCTGTCGCGCAAACCGTCAGCAGCGCCCCCACTCTTATCGCCAACGATACCTGCGTGAAACAACTGACCGCGCTTAAAACCTATAATCCCAAGAGCTATAAACGCTACAGCGGTGAAATGCAGGTGCTGACCCGTAAAACCAGCCAGTACCTTTCAGTGAAAGAAAATCTGAACCCGCAGATTGACGATCTGGTGACCGGCGCCTACGACTCGCGTATGAAATCGCTTTGTTACCGTATTCAGAGCACGTTAGGCCAGTCGATGATCAACCAGGCGAATCAGCTCTAATCTTGCCAGACCCGGCGTCCGACGCCGGGTTATAACCCTCGAGCTATCAACGCTTGATCGAGCTCTCTGTACGCCTCAACCAGCTTATCCAGCGTCGCACGATTTAATCCGCTCGGATTTGGCAGTACCCAAACCTGAGTCGCGCCAATGGACGTCGGCTGCTTGCCCCACTGCGCTCCACGCTGGCTGAAAGCCTGTTCGTACGCCTGCTTACCCAGAATCGCCAACGCCGCAGGCTGGTAGCTCTCTATCTTACCAATCAGCCCTCTTCCTCCACTTCGCAGCTCATGCAGCGCCACTTCGCTGGCCTGCACCGTAGGGCGTTCGACCAGCATGGTAATGCCGCAGCGGGTATCGAGTAGCTGCTGCTCCTCTTCAGGCTTTAACAGCCTGTCGGTAAAACCGGCCTGATAAATCACCTTCCAGAAGCGATTACCAGAATGAGCAAAGTGAAACCCGGTGTGTGCCGACGATTTGCCGGGATTAATGCCGCAGAACACCACGCGCAGACCAGGTGCCAGAATATCGTTGATCATCGCCTTTCCTGTCTTACTGAGAGATAACCAAAGTATAAAGGATTGAAAAACCATTTGTTTATAAAAACAGCAACCATGCGCGTGGTGCTGGATTGCACCCGCCAGTTCCTTTATAATTCCCCGCCACGGCCCCTTAGCTCAGTGGTTAGAGCAGGCGACTCATAATCGCTTGGTCGCTGGTTCAAGTCCAGCAGGGGCCACCAAATTTAAGTTTTAGAATCATATAATTAAGCCACCTTTCTTAGGTGGCTTTTTCATATCGATGCACAGAGTGTCGCATGACATCCAGACACACCGACGTCTCCCTTATGCTTTTTAGCTACAGTGAAGCTTGCGGCATCATAAATCTACTCCCTTAATGGTTGCCTTAAGTGTTAATTGAATTTAAATTCCCCCTCACATCACCAGGGAATGAGATGCATGAATAGAAAATCTAGTTCTGAACACTTGCGTGAATGCCTGCAACGAGAAGTGATGATGAGTACCAAAAAATTTTCGTGGTACAGGGTGATACATAAAGCGATAAAGTGTCCAAACCGCCGCTATCATTTTTGGTGGCGTGTCGCCTCTTTCTGGCACACCTCTAACAACTCGTTTTTAAAAAAGCGTGCCGCTAAGATAAACAGAAGGCTGATCGCTAAGTATGGAACAGAGATACAACTGGGGGCGCATATCGGCCCGGGCCTCGTGATATCACATCATCAAGGTATCGTGATTAATGGCGCGGCCATAATTGGTCATTCGTTTCGGATAAGACAAAACACAACCATTGGCATCACGGGTACGAATATCGAAAAGGAACCGATCTCACTCTTAATCGGTAACAATGTCAGTATCGGCGCAAATTCCTGCATCATTGCGGACCAAATTAGCATTGGAAATAACGTTGTGATCGGGGCAATGTCGTTCGTAAATAAAAGCATCCCTGACGATGTCACCGTTTATACCGGAAAATCATTAAAAATAATCTCGAAAAAAACATCTTAATATCTTCACACCTGAGCCGATCACAAATCATCGGCCCATTGATCTTAGCTGGTGTGCTCTATCCCATTGGCTGGCGCCTGCTGTTCCGTCTTCAGGGCTTCACCGCGCAGTTTATTCCATCCTTTGGTGATTCCTGAATGGTGTACATACAGTCTGACTTATCCAGAAAATCGGGGGTAGTTCATTTCTGGCATGAAAAAGCCCCGCCAAGGTTACAGAAGGCCCTTTTACCCTTACCATATGGCCAATTTTACCCCCTCTGTTATCTCTCCCTTAATGCTTCCCCCACCTTATTGAATGGCTTAATCAGGTACTGGAGAATCGTCTTATTACCGGTCTTAATATCAACGCTGGCTACCATCCCTGGAGAGATAAAGTGCTGTTTGTTATCGGTGGTTTGTAAATGGTCTTTCGTCGTTCTGATGTAGACACGATAAAAGACAACTTCAGGTTTTTGAGGGTCTGAAATGGTATCAGGAGAAATCGTTACCACTTCACCGTCCAGGCCGCCATAAATTGAGTAGTCATATGCGGTGATTTTGACGATTGCACGCTGTCCGGGATGAATAAAGGCGATATCGCGCGGCAAGATCTTTGCTTCAATAAGCAGGCGATCGTCAAGGGGAACGATGTTCATGATGGTGCCATTAGGAGGAATAACCCCGCCAATAGTGTTAATTTCTATATTCTTTACAATCCCTCTGACCGGCGAAGTAATGGTCGATTTTTTCAGCAAATCGCGCTGGCCAACGATCTTTTGATACAGTGAATCCACTTCCCCGGAAATTCTGGATAGCTCCTCGCCCGATCTGACCTGATAATTGTAATTCAGCTCTGACTCTTTCATGTTCAGATCGACCAGCTGCTTCCTGAGTCTGATAACGTCGACTTTACTTGATGCACCCTGCGCCATAAGCCGTGTATTGATCGCCAGCTCATTGTTTAATAACACCTTAGATGCCTGGATATCTTTAATCGACGAAATATAATTATTTTTTCTCGACGTATAAAGTATCCTTTCTCTGTCGGTGATTTCAGGAAAATCATTCAGCTCGTCAGGAAACACCAAAGGGCGATCGCTTATCTCCGCCAACAGCCTGACCTTGCTGGCCAATAAAGCCCGATATTTAGATTCAGACTCCATCACTGCAGCCTGGGTTCTTATCGTATCCAGGCTGGCAATAATATCTCCCGCCTGAACGATTTGCCCCTCCTTAACATTTATCTTATCGAGGATCCCGCCATCAAGAGACTGAATGATTTTCTCTTTTGAACTGGGGATTACCCGACCATCGCCTTTAGAGACCTCATCAATACTGAACATCGAGGCCCACAGCAAAAATATACTGAGGAAAAAGACAATGCTGAGCAGGATATAAAGGGCCCGGCTGGTCTTTACGCCACCATGGGTATCGGCAAGCGTAAATTCATCGGTCGCCCGAACCTGACGGATTGCGTCCTTATCGGTTGTAAAAAACACATGCTGACAAAAGTCTTTGGCAGACAGAAATTTCTTTTTTAATTTTTCATAAATATTTTTCATTAAAAACCATCACCCGAAATAGCTGGACCACAATATAAATTTATCGACCTTGAAAATATATGGTTACATTTCATCGATAATCTCATTCTTGCTTTTATCTAACACAATCCTTCCGCCAGATACAACGATAGTCCGGTTAACGAGATTCAATATTTTTTTACGATGGGTGGCAATAATTACTGTTTTACCAGAAATCCAGCTGCCCATTTTTTTGACGAACTCATCTTCAGTAACATCATCAAGAGAGGAAGTTGGTTCATCCATAATCACAATATTAGGATTACGCAACACCAGTCTTGCCAGCAAAATTGTTTGCTGCTGCCCACCTGAAAGACCATGGCCACCTTCCTGGATAATATAATCTAAACCAGACGGAAGTTGGTTAATGAAATTAATGGCTCCGGTGATCCTGATTGCTTCAACGATGTCCTCATCCCGCGCCAAAGGGGAGCCCAACGTAATATTCTCTCTAAGGGAACCGAAAAAAAGCCGGGAGTTTTGGCTCAAGTATCCAACATCGCGACGCAGATCGGCGGGGTCGATGTCATTGATATTAATACCATCCAGAATCACCTCTCCGGACCTCTGACACATCATCCCTGAAAGCGCATTTAACAGCGATGATTTCCCCGAACCGTTGCGCCCAAGGATGGCAACACGCTCGCCCACTTTGATCTCCAGCGAATCAATGCTCACGGCTATTTTCTGGCCATCAGCATGATGCATAAAGGAGGCGTTTTTAATCGAATAGTTACCTTCGATAAATTTCTTATGAATCAACCGCTGATGTTCCGGCTGATCAATCGGTAACTGCATGATCGAGTCGAGGCCCGTCATTGCCACTTTGGTTTGTTGCCAGCGGGTGATGATATTGGCAATTTGGGCAATGGGCGCCATCATTCTTGAGCTAAGAATGGATGAGGCGACTAATGCACCGGTAGACAGATCGCCGGACATGACAAAGGGTGTCCCCACCAGAACCAGGCATACAAACACCGAACTTTGCACTAAATAAGACCAGGTGGTTAACGTATGCGTCAAATGCTTTAGTTCCAGACTATTTTCAGATGTGGTCTTAATGTAATGCAGCCATTGCTGCTGAAAGCGATGCTCAGCCTGTAAAAATTTAATGTCATCCAGCCCCTGAACCGTCTCGACCAGCATGGCATTACGCAGGCTGGATTCTCGCGTAGCCGTATTGGCCAGGCGGAAAAGTTTCTTTTGACTCAATAAACCGGGAAGCACCATGAGAATTGCCCCAGCCAAAGGCACAAGGAAGACAATCCCGCCCAGGAAATAGATAATAACCAGGAACATAAAGAAGAACGGCAAATCCGTAATTGCGACAACGGTCGACGAGGTCATCATTTCACGAACCTGTTCCAGCTCCTTTAGCTGAGAAATAAACGAACCGGTGGATTTTGGACGGTAAGGGTTTTTAATCCTTAAGGCCCGGCCAAATACTCGGTCTGAAATAATCAAATCGGCACGCTTTCCCAGAATGTCCGTTACGCTATAGCGGATTAAGCGTAAGGTGAAATCAAAAATCAGCGCCACAACTACGCCGATAAAAAGCACCCACATTGTGGGGTGTGATTGCGCAGGAATGACTCGATCATAGGTCTGCATCGAGTAAGTGATACCCGCCAGGCCGAGAATATTGACAAACAGTGAACCCAGGATGACCAGGTAGTATGGCTTCATGTCCGCAAAAATGATCTTCCAGACCCAGTACTTCTCAGCCGGCTTGATATAATCGTCAATTCTGGAATCGGAGACGTTTTTTGCCGGCCGCAAGGTAATAATTCGGCGCCCTTCAGCGCGAACCTGCTCTTCCGGCACTAACGAGATCAGCTCACCGTCTTCAATAAACGAGATAACAAAATTTTTATCCTCATCAATGCTTTTGATAATGGCCAGACGCCCGTCTTTCATTTCCAGCACCTGAGGAAAGAGCCAGGAATTAAACCGATAGCCATCAACAAAGTCTTCTTTAAACGAAAGCCCGGCCCGACGACTCATGTTTTCTATGATTTTCCGGGTTGGCTCATTGTCATGCCATAACGATGTTATCAGAATATTCTGTTCTGACACATTGAGTCGATAGTGGTGAGCAATATTAACCAACGCACTTTTCCATTGTTCCAGATAGTACTCTTTGGCGTCACTATCACTTTCCATACAGGAAAAGAAATCCATATCTTGCACTATATTACCTTTTATCTTGTAATAAATTCATTAACTTGCCAGCATAGTAGAGACTTTCAAGGGCAAGATTCGATATCGCATAATGACTGTTAATAATGTCTGCTTTGGTCTGGTGGATCTCCGATTCAGCGCTGGTTAAATCGGAGAATGATCGAGTCCCTAACTCCAGATACTGAGACATATAAAGATTCCGGGTTCGTATAGCACTTTGTTCCCGCTCCAGTTTGTTTTCCAGGCTGATTTTCGTGTTTATCATTTGGCTGGAAAATTCCATCATTTTCTGTTTAGCATTATTTTGTTCAGCATCTAAGTTAAATTGTGCAGTATTTAACGCTTCTTGTGCTTGCTGTACTTTAGATGACACTGCCCCCCCCTGATAAAGCGGGACTTTTACATTTATAAATGCGCCATAGCGATCGCGATTTTTCGCAACGCTGTTACCGGTTGATTGGGATGTCAAATCGTGTTCATAGTAAGGTGTCAACGTGATCTTCGGGTAATGCCCATTTCTTTGCACATCAATTTGTTTTTTCGAGATCTCTATTTTTGCCCTGGCAATCCTGATCGCCGGAGATTCAATATTAGCTGGATTATCACGTAATATTTTATTGTAGAGTTCTTCAACGTCAGCAGGAAATTCCATGATAATCCTGGAAGCAATCTCTTTGTTTAGCAGATAATCCAGCGTTGCTGACCATTTTTTATACTGAGAAATATAATCATTATAGTTCGAGAGCGATTCGGCCACTCTGAGGCTGGCCTGAGAGTAGTCAGATTCAGCGCTGGCCCCCAGGGCTACGCGTTTTTTTGTTATATCTCTGATCTTAGTAAAACCGTCAATGCGATCCCTGGCGGCGGCAATGAGCTGATGATAACGAACTATCTGTAAATAAGCGTTAATGGTTTGATAGAGGATGTCGTTAACCTCTTTTTCAACTTCATAATTAGCACCGATGACGTTAAGCTCAGAAAGCTCTACCCTGTCGCCAGTATTGCCGAAATCATAAATCATCTGTTCAACTGAGACATTTAGCTGATTGGTTTTGTTATTGTCGTCAGTATAACCATCTTTTTCTATTCCTGAATTAAGGCCCATTTCTACATTAGGATAATATGCAGATCTGACCTCATCCACCATAGACTTAAGTCTTTCAGTTTCAGCTTTTGCCCGTTTTATTTCCGGGTGCCAGCTGACTGCCATCCATATTGCGCTGCGCAGGCTATATTTCTCTTTTGAAGTAGTGATATTTTTTTTAGTCGCCGCCGCTGATGCCACAGGAGCGTGTTTCTTTGGTAACGGGCTCGCTTCCACAGTCCTGACATATACAACAGAGGCATCACTGTTCCGATCTTTTTTCGGTTCGAAAGTCGCAGATGATTTATCCTCATTAATAAATGAAACGGGATAAGTTATAAGTTCACAGGAAGCATCCGCGATCGTTAACAGATTTCCCATGGTAACGGATAAATAGAGTAGTGTTTTATGAGTAAGTCCCACCAGATATCTCCCTGAATTATAAATACAACGCGTTATCATTCCATGATGATGTGTTTCTGGCATCCGTGATGAAGAGATACTTCATGGCGCTGATAAGAAGCCACTTTTTATAAGACATGTGGCTGACCAATCCCAACAGCTCAATATATAAAGCTGTTGGGAAAGGTGATTACTTAATATTATGCAGCAGCAAACTGATAACTATCTTCGTTTAACTGTAGCTGACTGATAATTTGTTCAAATACGCTATATCCTCCGGTATCTTCGACGCTGCGTTGCTCATCCTGAGCATTATTCTCTGCTACGATGAGCTCGTTTTCTGCACCAATGAGTGAATCCAAATCAATCTCGCTGGCGTTGCTTTCCTCCATGACAGAAGCAAGCTGCGCCTCTGTGAGCTCTTCACTTACCGCTGGCGTAATTGCTTCCTGCGAAGCCTGCGCCTCAGCCATTTCGGTCAGCGAAACAACATTAGCATCGGCATAACCCGCTAACTCATCGAGCGTACTCGTAATTTCGGTCAAATCTTTGACAGAAGAGCCTTTCTCGTTGCTTTCCCCAAAGACGAATTCAACCGGAGCCTTCAGGAAATTATCAACAGCACCCTCTGCGCGAACGAGCAGATTATCAATTGCTTCAGCCGCAGGCGTCGTGGCCTCAACAGCCGTTTCAATGGCATCAACAATTGCCATGAGCGGTTCAGGGTCAACTTCACCAGGCTCGTCGGGACCACCAAAGATTTTCGATATAATATCGTTAATGATATTACCAATCGTTTCCAGAGGGTGAGTAATGCCATAAATGACATCTCCGATAAAATCAATGAGTCCCTTAAATGGCCCCAGGATAGTATCAACGATTTTACCGAACAAATCGGAAATTGTTCCGATCGGATCAGCAATAAACTTAAACGCAAATTCGATTGGATCGCCGATCAAGTTAAATATCGCATCAATCGGATTTGTAATGATATCAATGATGGAACCAATTACATCAAGGACAGCCTTGAACGGGCTGAGAATGATATCAATAACCCCCTGAATCATATCACCGATTGCGCCAATCGGATCGCTGATGATTTTACCGATGCTTTCTATTACACCGTTAATAATATCACCCACAATCGCAAACGGACTGGTAATGAAATCAATGACAGAGCCAACTGCATCAATAATAAACTTGAACGGGCTGAGAATCATATCAATAACATTCTGGAACATTTCGCCGATAGTGCCGAACGGATCGTTGATGAAGTTCCCAATGTTTTCGAATATTGAGGAGATAATATCTCCAATAGCGGTCAGTGGTGAAGAAATAAAGTCGATAATTGCATCAATAATATTATTGATCGGGTTATCGGATGTGTCCTTATCTGCGTCGAGTCCCAGGACACCTTTGATAAAGGCTTCAATAATGGCAACCGCTGATGTCCCTGTGCTGATAGCGATAGGGATCCCCATGATCAGCGCCATGCCCAATTTCGTGATCAGGTTAATAACATTGCTTAAGCCATAATGAATGGCAATAATAACACCGTCAATTGCAAGTGTGAAATCAGAGACTACGCTGGCAATAGGTATTAATCCCGGGATCCACTGCATCACTCCTGTGATAATTCCCAGTATCCACTCTGCAATGACGCCTATAGCCTCAACGGCCAGTTTAGGGATAACCATAAACGCGACGAACAGATCACCCAGTACTAATGGGATAAGTGGGTTTTGCAAAAATGATTGTGAAAGGTCAGAGATGAAATCTTCCATCGCGGAAGAGTCGCCACTTAACAAAGCACCAATCCCTTTAGCAAGGGTAATCACCCAGGCAATTGCCCCGGTAATGATCGCAGGGAGGGTAATAACGCCAATACCGATGCTTTCGACGATAATTTTAATGGCATTAACTGCACCATCTACGAGAATCAATATGCCATTCAGGATATGTGGAATGGTGCCTAACGGTCCCCAAATTCCGCCCAAAATACCTGTAGTAAAGCCAATAACCCACTGAGCCATGTTAGACAAGAAGCTTAATGGCACGTGAATAATTTCAACCACCGCTTCCCAAACGATCAATGCAACACCGGTCAGGGCAGCAGGACCTGATTCGAGCAAGAAGTGGTAATCACCTAATTTCGAAATAACCGACTTAAGTGCTTCTAAAATTCCTTTAGGAATTGCAATAATCGCATTCCATATGCCACTGATAATATCGCCCAGGAATGAAGAATCGTCTTCAACATTGAGGCTGGCGGCATCGTCCAGTGCTTTTTCCACGCCCGGGATATCGGTCGCGTCATTAACGGCCTTATGAGCGTCGTCTTTCTGCTCGTCCGTCAGATGCTCCATCTCGTCGATCGCCTTGTTGGCGTCGTCTTTGGCTCCCTCGAGGTTAGCTTTGGCGGCATCGTCCAGTGCTTTTTCCACGCCCGGCACGTCGGTCGCACCGTTTACGGCCTGGTGAGCTGCGTCTTTCTGCTCATCGCTCAGGTATGCCATCTCGTCGATCGCTTTGTTGGCGTCGTCTTTGGCTCCCTCGAGGTTATCTTTGGCGGCATCGTCCAGTGCTTTTTCTACGCCCGGGACATCGGTCGCGTCATTAACTGATTTATGGGCAGCGTCTTTCTGCTCGTCGCTCAGGTATGCCATGTCGTCGATCGCCTTATTGGCAGCGTCTTTGGCTCCCTCAAGGTTATCTTTGGCGGCATCCGCAACGGCTTTTTCCACACCCGGAACATCGGTCGCGTCATTAACGGCCTTATGGGCAGCCTCTTTCTGCTCAGCGCTCAGGTACGCCATGTCGTCGATCGCCTTATTGGCAGCGTCTTTGGCTCCCTCAAGGTTTTTCCCGGCCGCATCTTCAACGGCTTTGTTTACCTCATCCTCGTTTTTAGCCTCATCAACGGCCTTGTGGGCGTCGTCTTTCTCCTCGTCGGTCAGGTGATCCATGTCGTCGATCGCCTTGTCGGCGTCGTCTTTAGCCACCTGAAGGGCATCGTCTTTGGCTCCCTCGAGGTTTTTCTCTGCTGCGTCCTCAACGGCTTTTTCCACGCCCGGAACGTCGGTCGCATCGTTCACGGCCTGGTGAGCATCGTCCTTCTGCTCGTCCGTCAGATGCCCCATGTCGTCGATCGCCTTGTTGGCGTCGTCTTTGGCCCCCTCGAGGTTCTTCTCTGCTGCATCCTCCACCGCTTTTTCCACGCCCGGAACGTCGGTCGCATCGTTAACGGCCTGGTGAGCATCATCTTTCTGCTCGTCCGTCAGGTGCTCCATCTCGTCGATCGCCTTGTTGGCGTCGTCTTTGGCGCCCTCGAGGTTTTTCTCAGCCGCGTCTTCAACGGCTTTTTCCACGCCCGGAACGTCGGTCGCGTCGTTCACGGCCTGGTGAGCATCATCCTTCTGCTCGTCCGTCAGATGCTCCATGTCGTCAATCGCCTTGTTGGCGTCGTCTTTGGCACCCTCGAGGTTCTTCTCTGCTGCATCCTCCACCGCTTTTTCCACGCCCGGAACGTCGGTCGCATCGTTAACGGCCTGGTGAGCATCATCCTTCTGCTCGTCCGTCAGATGCTCCATCTCATCGATCGCTTTATTGGCGTCGTCTTTGGCGCCCTCAAGGTTTTTCTCTGCTGCGTCCTCCACCGCTTTTTCCACGCCCGGAACATCGGTTGAGTCGTTCACGGCCTGGTGAGCATCGTCCTTCTGCTCGTCCGTCAGGTGCTCCATCTCGTCGATCGCCTTGTTGGCGTCGTCTTTGGCGCCCTCAAGGTTTTTCTCTGCTGCATCCTCAACGGCTTTTTCCACGCCCGGAACGTCGGTCGCATCGTTAACGGCCTGGTGAGCATCATCCTTCTGCTCGTCCGTCAGATGCTCCATCTCATCGATCGCTTTATTGGCGTCGTCTTTGGCGCCCTCAAGGTTTTTCTCTGCTGCGTCCTCAACGGCTTTGTTTACCTCGTCCTCACTTTTGGCCTCATCAACGGCCTTATGGGCATCGTCCTTCTCCTTGTCGGTCAGGTGATCCATGTCGTCGATCGCCTTGTCGGCGTCGTCTTTAGCCACCTGAAGGGCATCGTCTTTAGCTCCCTCGAGGTTTTTCTCGGCCGCGTCCTCAACGGCTTTGTTTACCTCATCCTCATTTTTGGCCTCATCAACGGCCTTGTGGGCATCGTCCTTCTCCTTGTCGGTCAGATGCTCCATGTCGTCGATCGCCTTATTGGCGTCGTCTTTGGC